>NZ_CP065915.1:0-303055 GCF_016134045.1 Pelagovum pacificum
ATGACGAAGGAAGAGTGGAGCGAGCTGAAGCAGGAATTGCGTGGCGCGGTCGGGGACAGCAACTATTCCCACTGGATCGAGCCTCTTTCCTTCAGCTCGCTGAATGATGGTGTTTTCACGGTTGCGGTGCCGACGACGTTCATCGGCAATTACGTGACGCAGAACTTCTCCGAACAGATCATCTACCAGCTCAACCGCGTCGGTAAGGACGTGGAGCGCATGACCTTCGTCGTGCGGGCCGCCGATGTCGCCAACACCGGGGCGGCCCCTGTTGCGGCCCAGCCGAAGAAACCGGACTCCGAAAGCGCCAAGCTCGACCAGCGGCTCACCTTCGACACCTTCGTCGTCGGCAAGCCGAACCAGCTCGCCCATGCCGCCGCGCGCCGCGTCGCCGAAGGCGCGCCCATCGTCTACAACCCGCTGTTCCTGTACGGCGGCAACGGCCTCGGCAAAACGCACCTGATGCACGCGATCGCCCACGAGATGCGTCAGAACCAGCCCGACCTGGACGTGCTCTACCTCTCGGCCGACCAGTTCATGTATCGCTTCGTCACCGCCCTGCGGGAGCGGAAGATGATCGATTTCAAACAGATTTTCCGGAACGTCGACGTGCTGATGGTCGACGACATCCAGTTCTTCGCCGGCAAGGACAGCACGCAGGAAGAGTTCTTCCACACGTTCAATGCGCTCGCCGACCAGGGCAAGCAGATCGTCATCTCCGCCGACCGCGCGCCGGGAGAGATGAAAGACATCCAGAACCGGATCATGTCGCGGCTGGCCAGCGGCCTCGTCGTCGACCTCCACCCGACGGATTACGAGCTTCGCCTCGGCATCCTGCAGTCCAAGGTCGAGGCCTACCTGCGCGACTACCCGCAGCTCGAGATCGCGGATGGCGTGCTCGAGTATCTGGCCCACCGGATCAGCAACAACGTTCGCGTGCTCGAAGGGGCGCTGACCCGGCTGTACGCCTTCGCGTCTCTGGTCGGTCGCAAGATCGACCTCGAGCTCACGCAGGACTGCCTGTCGGATATCCTGCGGGCGTCCGACAAGAAGATCACGATCGACCAGATCCAGCGCACCGTGTCCGAGCATTACAACATCCGCCTCGCCGACCTGATCGGCCCGCGCCGGATGCGCTCGCTTGCGCGGCCGCGGCAGGTGGCGATGTGGCTGTCCAAGCAGCTCACCAACCGCTCCCTGCCCGAGATCGCCCGCCGGTTCGGCGGCCGGGATCACACCACGATCATGCACGGCATCCGCAAGATCGACGAGCTGCGTCAGACCGACAGCGGCATCGCCGACGACCTGGAAATGCTGCGGCGGTCGCTGGAGGACTGAGCGTCGCTTGACGGCGTTGCAACACTTGCCGACTGTCACACAAAACCGCTTGAGCCGGTGGGGGATTAAGGTAGCTTTGCCCTCCCGGGACGGACGGTCCGGCAACGACGGAGCGAGGGCATGAAATTCTCCATTGAACGCGGCGCTCTGCTGAAGGCCGTCGCCCAGGCGCAATCGGTTGTCGAGCGCCGCAACACGATCCCGATCCTTGCCAACGTGCTGATCGAAGCCGAGGGCGAGGCGGTCCAGTTCCGCGCGACCGATCTCGACATCGAGGTCGTCGATCGCGCTCCGGCGCAGGTTGAGCGGGCCGGCGCGACGACGGTATCGGCGGTGACGCTGAACGAGATCGTCCGCAAGCTGCCCGACGGTGCGCTGGTCACCCTGTCCGAGGACGGGGCGAGCGGTCGCCTGCAGATCATGGCAGGCCGGTCCAACTTCTCGCTGGCGACGCTGCCGCGCGAGGATTTCCCGGTCATGGCCTCGTCGGAATACACGACGAACTTCGCCTGTCCGGCCCCCGTTCTGCGGCGGCTGTTCGACAAGTCGAAATTCGCGATCTCGACGGAAGAGACGCGCTATTACCTGAACGGTGTCTACATGCACATCGCCGAGGGTGATGGCGGCCGTGTGCTGCGCTGCGTCGCGACCGACGGCCACCGGCTGGCACGGATCGACGCAGAGCTTCCGGCGAGTGCCGAGGACATGCCCGGCGTGATCGTGCCCCGCAAGACGGTGGGCGAGCTGCGCAAGCTGCTGGATGACGACGAGATGGAAATCGCCGTGTCCGTCAGCGAGACGAAGATCCGCTTCGCGACGCCCGACATCACGCTGACCTCCAAGGTCATCGACGGTACGTTCCCGGACTACAGCCGCGTCATTCCGAGCGGCAACACCCGCAAGCTCGAAGTCGATGCCAGCGAGTTCGCCAAGGCCGTCGACCGTGTCGCCACCGTCTCGTCCGAGCGGAGCCGCGCCGTGAAGCTGAGCCTCGACGAGGACCGACTCGTGCTCTCGGTGAATGCGCCCGACAGCGGCAATGCCGAGGAAGAGCTCGCCGTCGCCTATGCCGACGAGAAGCTCGATATCGGGTTCAACGCCAAGTACCTGCTCGAAATTGCCAGCCAGGTGGACCGCGAGAACGCCGTGTTCCTGTTCAACTCGTCCGGCGACCCGACGCTGATGCGCGAGGGCAGCGATACCTCCGCCGTCTACGTCGTCATGCCGATGCGGGTCTGACCAGGTGTCCGCTTGCGGACAGCCGTCTGACCTTATGACAGCCAGCGAAATCCCGATCCGTCGGGATTTTTGCTGAGCGCCGCATGGGCACGCTCGCCGTCACCCGGCTGACCCTCAGCCATTTCCGCAGCCACAAGCGGGCCGTGGTCGAAACGGACGCGCGTCCGGTTGCGGTCTACGGTCCGAACGGCGCGGGCAAGACCAACCTCTTGGAGGCGGTTTCGATCCTCTCTCCCGGGCGCGGGTTGCGCCGTGCGAGCGCGGAGGAGATGACCCGCCGTCCGGAGGCCCTCGGCTGGAAGGTGACGGCGGAACTCGACGCACCGGGTCGCCCGCACGAGGTGGAGACATGGTCCGAAGGCGGAGCCGCGCGGCAGGTCAGGATCGACGGCAAGGCCGCGCCGCAGGTGGCGCTGGGCCGGATCGCGCAGGTGCTCTGGCTGATCCCGTCGATGGACCGGCTCTGGATCGAGGGGGCGGAGGGACGGCGGCGCTTCCTCGACCGTGCCGTGTTGAGTTTCGAACCCGACCATGCCGCCGAGACGCTGACCTACGAGAAGGCGATGCGGGAGCGGAACCGCCTTCTGAAGGACGAGGTGCGCGACATGCACTGGTACGGCGCGCTCGAGGCCCAGATGGCCACCGCAGGGGCGAAGATCCACGCGGCCCGGCTGGCGACACTGGAAGAGCTCCGCGCGGCGCAGGACGGGGCTGACACGGCGTTCCCTGCTGCCGCGCTGTCGCTGATCCAGCCCGACGGCGGCCTGCCAGGCGACGAGGAAGACCTCAGGCGTGCGCTTGCGGACAACCGTCCGAGAGACATGGCCGCCGGGCGCACGCTCCTTGGCCCGCACCGGACCGACCTCGCGGCGGTCTACGAAGCGAAGGGCGTCGACGCGAAGGATTGCTCCACCGGCGAGCAGAAGGCGCTGCTGATCTCGCTGATCCTCGCCAACGGTCGGGCCTTGGCCGCGCGGACGGGCGCGCCGCCGCTGTTGCTGCTGGACGAGGTGTCGGCCCATCTGGACGCGACACGGCGGGCGACGCTTTATGACGAGATCGTTGCGCTCGGCGCGCAGGCGTGGATGACAGGAACCGGCCCGGAGCTGTTCGAAGAGCTTGGCGACCGGGCGCAGAGGATCGAAGTCCGTGAAACGGACGGTATCAGCGAGGTAGGCACGCCATGAGGGCGGTGTTGGAGCATTTTGGCCTGTCCGGCCCGCCGCTCGGAGAAGGCGGGGAGGCGCAGGTCTGGGCACTGGACGAGGCGCGCGTGCTGCGGGTCTGGCGCGGCGGCGGCTTTGACGACCAGACCGAGCGGCGCAAGGTGCTGCACGATGACCTGCAGCCGGGCGCTCGTGCGGCGGGCATTGCGATTCCGGACGTGCTGGAGACCGGCGAGACGGATGGCCAGTACTGGACAGTCGAAAGCCGCCTGCCGGGCCGCCCGCTGAGCGTGGTTCTTGAGGGCGATTGCGACCGGGAGGCGCTGGTCTCCGGCTACATGGAGACCGCCATTCGGTTGGGAGACCTGCTGGGCGGCACGACCCACCGCGAGATCTGCCACGAGGCGCCGCTGTCCTCCGATAACGGGCCGACATTCCTGCGGCTGCTGGCGGAGCGGTCGCTGACGGCGTCGCCACTGGACATCCCCGCGCCCGATCCGGGGCTCGGCGACGGGCCCGTCGGGCTGGTTCATATGGATTACTACCCGTCGAACCTTATGGCGACGGAGACGGAGATCACCGGCGTCCTCGATTTCGGCTATGGCTGCTTTCTGTCGGACCGGCGGCTGACGCCGCTTGTGGCGGCGGTTGCGCTCAGCCGCTACGTGACACCGGGCGCAAGGGAGGCCGACCGTGCGTTCGCCGTGCGGTGGCTTGAGGCGCGTGAACTCGGACACCTGACCGTCAAGGTGCAGCCGTGGATCGCCGCCTATTGGGCCTTCGCGATGAACGACGAGCCGGTGGTCGAGCGGTGGATCCCGGCGATGCTGGAAGGGAGAGGTCTGGATGAAGATTGAACGGATCGAAGAGATGCGGCTGGATCGCGCCAAGGAAGCCGAAGCGGAGTCGCTGATCCAGCTTTGCTTCCCCCGCGCCGGGTTCGGCGGGCGCAGCTTTCATGGTCAGCGGCACCATGTCCGCATCCTCGCCTGGGACGATGGCCTGGTCGGGCACATGGCGATGACTTACCGCGCGATCCGCGTCGGCGACCGCCTGGTGGACATGGTCGGGTTGGCCGAGGTCTGCACTCATCCCGACCGCCGGGGCGAGGGGATCGCGGGTAAGATGCTGGAGGCCGCCATAGCCGAGGCGAAGGCCAGCCCCGCCTCCGTCTTCCTGCTGTTCGGGAACGCCGGGCTTTATGCCGCGAACGGTTTCGTGGCGAAGCAGAACCCGCTGCGATGGCTCGATCGCACGGGCGCGCGCACGAACGAGGTGAAGGAAGGCCCGTCCGACGGGCTCATGGTCATGGCGCTGGACGACACGCCGTGGGACGACGACGCGCTGGTCGACGTGGCCGGCAGCATGTTCTGAAGAGCGTGAGATGACCGTCACCGCCTCGCAACTCGCCCTCTATGCCGGGGCGCTGTTCATACTGTTCCTGACGCCGGGGCCGGTGTGGGTCGCCCTCGCCGCGCGGGCGATGTCGGGCGGCTTCCGCGCCGCGTGGCCACTGGCGCTTGGTGTGGTCGTGGGCGACGTGCTCTGGCCGTTCCTCGCCATCCTCGGGGTGACGTGGATCGTCGGCGTGTTCGCGGGTTTCATGACCGTGCTGCGCTGGGTGGCCTGTGTGACGTTCCTCGTCATGGGCGTGCTCGTCTGGCGCAATGCGGACAAGAGTATCGCAACGGACAGCCGTCTGACGCGGCCCGGGATGTGGGCCGGGTTCATGGCCGGTGTCGCGGTGATCCTCGGAAACCCGAAGGCCATCCTGTTCTACATGGGCGTGTTGCCGGGGTTCTTCGATCTGACGGCCCTGACCATCGCCGACATGGCGGCGATCGCGGCCTTGTCGGCCATCGTGCCGCTGCTCGGCAACCTCGCGCTCGCCAGCATGATCGACCGGGCGCGGCGGCTTCTGACCTCGCCCACGGCGCTGCGCCGGACCAACCGGACGGCGGGTGGAATGCTGATCGCCGTCGGCCTCGTCATCCCGTTCACCTGAGCCGCGGAGAGGGCTCTCGGAGGGCCTTCCGCGGTGTCGGCCGGGCGTGGCGCGGATCTACCAAATATTGTGTAGTTCGCGTGACAATGCCGCCCGGAAATCGTATATGATGGGCAGTAATAACAAGGACGACCAACATGGCAGAACCGGAGCGCATACCGGAAGAATACGGCGCTGATTCCATCAAAGTTCTCAAGGGCTTGGAAGCCGTCCGCAAACGTCCGGGCATGTACATCGGTGACACGGACGACGGCAGCGGTCTGCACCACATGGTGTACGAGGTCGTGGACAACGGCATCGACGAGGCTCTGGCCGGTCATGCCGACCATGTGAAGGTCAAGATCCACGCGGATTCCTCCGTCTCTGTCTTCGACAACGGGCGCGGCATTCCGGTCGACATCCACCAGGAAGAAGGCGTCTCGGCGGCCGAGGTCATCATGACCCAGCTCCACGCCGGCGGTAAGTTCGACCAGAACAGCTACAAGGTGTCCGGCGGTCTGCACGGCGTCGGCGTGTCCGTCGTCAATGCGCTGTCCGTCTGGCTGGAACTGCGCATCTGGCGCAACGGCAAGGAACACGTCGCCCGGTTCGAGCATGGCGAGACCGCCAAGCACCTCGAGGTGGTCGGCGAAGCAAAGGGGCTGACCGGGACCGAAGTGCGGTTCCTCGCCTCGACCGACACGTTCTCCAACCTCGACTACTCGTTCGAGACGCTGGAGAAGCGCCTGCGCGAACTCGCGTTCCTGAACAGTGGCGTGCGTATCATCCTCGAGGACGAGCGCCCGGCGGAGCCGCTCCGCAGCGAGCTGTTCTACGAAGGCGGCGTGAAGGAGTTCGTGAAGTATCTCGACCGCTCCAAGACCGCGATGCTGCCCGACCCGATCCACGTCGAGGGTATGCGGGACGACATCACCGTCGAGGTCGCGATGTGGTGGAACGACACCTACCACGAGACGGTGCTGCCCTTCACCAACAACATCCCGCAGCGCGATGGCGGCACGCACATGGCGGGCTTCCGGGGCGCGCTGACGCGGACGATCACCAAGTACGCGACCGACAGCGGCATCGCCAAGAAGGAGAAGGTCAGCTTCACCGGCGACGACATGCGCGAGGGGCTGACCTGCGTGCTGTCCGTGAAGGTCCCCGATCCAAAGTTCTCCTCCCAGACGAAGGACAAGCTCGTCTCCTCCGAGGTCCGGCCTGCGGTCGAAAGCCTCGTCAGCGAGAAGCTTTCCGAGTGGTTCGAGGAGAATCCGAACGAGGCGCGGATGATCGTCGGCAAGATCGTCGAGGCGGCGCTGGCCCGCGAAGCCGCCCGCAAGGCGCGCGAACTGACCCGCCGCAAGACGGCGATGGACGTGAACTACCTCGCCGGCAAGCTGAAGGACTGCTCCGAGAAGGACCCGACGCTCACCGAGCTGTACCTCGTCGAGGGTGACTCCGCCGGTGGCTCCGCCCAGACCGGCCGGGACCGGCGCACGCAGGCCATCCTGCCGCTCAAGGGCAAGATCCTGAACGTTGAGCGGGCGCGGTTCGACAAGATGCTCGGCAGCCAGGAGATCGGTAACCTCGTTATGGCGCTCGGCACCGGGATCGGGCGGGACGAGTTCGACATCTCCAAGCTGCGCTACCACAAGATCGTCATCATGACGGACGCCGACGTCGATGGGGCGCACATCCGCACGCTGCTGCTGACGTTCTTCTTCCGCCAGATGCCGGAGCTGATCCTCAACGGTCACATCTACATTGCGCAGCCACCGCTTTACAAAGTGACGCGCGGCCGGTCGGAGGTCTACCTCAAGGACCAGCCGGCGATGGACAACTACCTGATCGAGCAGGGGATCGAGGGCGCCGCCCTCCGCCTCGGCTCGGGCGAGGAGATCGTCGGGCAGGACCTGCGGCGCGTCGTCGAGGACGCACGGTCGCTGCGCGGGGTGCTGGGGTCGTTCCCGACGCACTACCAGCGGCACATCCTCGAACAGGCCGCCATCGCCGGGGCCTTCGTGCCCGGCGCGGTAGATGCCGACCTCCAGGGCGTGGCCAACGACGTGGCCGCCCGGCTCGACCTGATCGCGCTCGAATACGAGAAGGGCTGGCAGGGGAGGATCACGCAGGACAAGGGCATCCGTCTTGCCCGCATCCTGCGCGGCGTGGAAGAGGTCCGCACGCTTGACGGCCCGATGCTCCGCTCCGGCGAGGCACGGCGCACCGGCAGCTTCACCAAGGCGCTGCAGGACGTCTACAGCGTGCCGGCGACGCTCTTCCGCAAGGATCGCAAGCAGGTGATCTACGGGCCGCTCGACCTTCTGAAGGCGATCCTCGAGGAAGGCGAACGCGGTCTGACGCTTCAACGCTACAAGGGTCTGGGCGAGATGAACCCGGAGCAGCTCTGGGAGACGACGCTCGATCCCGATGCGCGGACCTTCCTGCAGGTGAAGATCGGCGACAGCACCGAGGCCGACGACATCTTCACCAAGTTGATGGGCGACGTGGTGGAGCCCCGCCGCGATTTCATCCAGCAGAACGCGCTGTCGGTGGAGAACCTGGACTTCTGATGCCGGGACGCACGGCGCACATCGGATGATGGGGGCGAGTGCGTATCGGATGACGGGGTGGGGTGCGCATCAAGCGCGCACCCTACGATTTGTTGCGACGACCCGGGACACGTAGGGTGCGCGTTCAATGCGCACCCCCGAATGCCGACCAAAGCGCCTCGGGACGATGCCGATCTGACGGGTAGAGGCACAGATGCAGGACACCTCGGGCGCGGGCGCCCGCGCCACGATTTCCCTGACACTCGCCGCGCTGTTCTGGTCGGGCAATTTCATCGCGGGGCGGGCGCTTGGCGGAAGCGTGCCGCCGCTCGAGTTGAACGTGATCCGCTGGCTCATCTGCCTCGCGCTGCTGCTGCCGTTCACGCTGCCCGCATTGGTGCGCCATCGCGCCGTGATCCGGCGGGACCTGCGGCTCATCCTGCTGCTCGGCCTTACCGGCATCGCCGGGTTCCATACCCTCGTTTACCAGGCTCTGCGCCTCACCCCGGCGGTCAACGCGCTGCTGATCCTGTCGCTCGCGCCGGTGGTCACTGTCGTGGGCGGAGCGATCTGGAACGGTTTCCGGCCAAGCGCGATGCAGATCGCGGGGCTGGTGGTGTCGGCGATCGGGGCCCTCGTGATCCTGCTGTTCGGCAGCGGCGGGCAGGACCAGCTGGGCCGGTTAGATACCGGGACACTCTGGATGCTGGCCGCGATCGTCGTCTGGGCCGCCTACTCGCTGCTGCTCCGCCGGCGACCACCGGACTTGCCGCAGGACGTGACACTGGCGGCGAGCATCATCGCGGGGCTCGCCATGATGGTGCCATTCTGGCTGTTGTTCGGAGTGCAGCGGTTCGAGCCGACCTTCGGCGTGGTCGCGGCGATCCTCTACATCGGGATCTTCGCGTCGCTGCTCGGGTTCCTGTTCTGGTCGTGGGGTCTGGCGCGGATCGGGCCGGAGCGGGCGGGCCAGTTCATCCACCTGATGCCGGTCTTCGGTGCCGTTCTTGCGGTGGTCCTGCTGGGCGAGCGGCTGCTGCCTGCACATGGACTCGGCGCCGCTCTGGCGGTCTGCGGCATTGTCCTGGTGAACCGGAGACCAACGCCGAAGTCTGGGTAAGTCCCTGAAAAGAAAAGCGGCGCCGGGGTAACCCGACGCCGCTTTCCGGATGGTCTGACGATTACTCGCCGGCGCCGAAGACGGCGTGATGCATCACGTGGAACAGGACGTTCTGCTCGAGCGTGCCGGAGACGAGGTGCGCGAACGGACCCTTGGCGTAAGCGGCCACGTCGACGCCCGAGTGGGTCTCGGACGACATCGGGACCAGCGCCTGCTGGAGGTAGTCGGGGTCGGTCACGGTCTCCTGGTCGACGTCCGGACGCTCACCGGAGAAGGTGCCGTCTTCCTGTTCGATCAGGACGGAGCCGGCGCCGTTCAGGTAGCCCACGATCGAGTAGGGCTTGCCGTCGGCGGCGAGGACCAGCTCGTCGGTGTGCTCGATGCCTTCCTGCGCGATGTCGTAGCAGAGGCCGGTGATGTCCGAGCCACGGCCGCAGTAGCCGTTGAACGCGATGGCGTGCTCGTGGTCAGCCGTGACGATGAGCAGCGTGTCCTCGTCATCGGTCATCTCGTCGGCGATGGCCACGGCCTCGGCAAAGGCGACGCCGTCGGTCAGGGTCCGGTAGAGGTTCCCGGCGTGGTTGGCGTGGTCGACGCGGCCAGCCTCGATCTCGAGGTAGAAGCCGTCTTCGTTGGTGGAGAGATACTCGATCGCGGCGGCGGTCATCTCGGCCAGCGAGGGCTCACCGGTGCGGTCGTACTCGTACATCATGTGGCTGTCTTCGAAGAGGCCGAGCACCGGGGCGGAGCCGTCGAGGGACAGGGCGTCGAACTCTTCCTGGTTGGACGCGAACTGCGCGCCGAGGTCCATCGCACGAGCCACGAGGTCGCTGTCATCGGCGCGGCTGCCGGTGATCTCGCCGTGGGCCGTTCCTTCGGGCGCGAAGTAACGGCCACCGCCGCCGAGCGCGAAGTCGATGACGCCGGCTTCCATCTGGTCGATCAGCTGAGTGGCGATGTCGCGGGAGCTCTCGCACTCTTCCGGCACGGCGTCTTCCCAGTTGCGGTTCGCGGTGCGGGCATAGACTGCTGCCGGGGTCGCGTGGGTGATGCGGGCAGTGGAGACGATCCCGACGGATTTGCCGGCTTCGGTCATCATCTCGGAGAACAGGTCGAGCCCGTTGTCGGCCTCGGTCGTGCAATCGTCGTGGATCGCGTTCTCGCCGAGGTTGATCAGGTTGAAGCGCTGCTTCACGCCCGTGTTCAGCGCACCGGCGGTCGGCGCGGAGTCCGGCGTCTGGGCGTTGATATTGTAGGTCTTCACCAGCGCGTTGTAGAAGTCGTTGCCTTCGTAGGGCAGGACGTAGTCCTCGCCGAGGCCGCCTTCCTGCTGACCCATGAAGAGCCGCGTGGCATAGTTGGTGGAGACGCCGTTGCCGTCGGCGACGAGGACGATCACGTTGCGTGCGGTGTTGGTGTTCGGCTGACGGTCCAGGATTTCCTGGATCGTTGTCTGGCCGGCGACGAACCAGTCGCTGCCGGACTGGGCGAGGTCCTGGGCGTTGGCCGACGTGGCCGCGGTGAGGGCCAGCGCGGAAACTGCAAACCTGATGTTCATTTGATTTCCCCTGCAGAATGTTGCCCGGGCGGAATAGGCCCGTGACCTCTCAGGTTGGCGACAATGATGTAACAAGAGGGTAACGGTCCGAAAAAAGTCCCGTTATGTTATAATGTTACGTGATGGGGTGCCTTCTTCGCGACCCCACTGTAGACAATGTCAGAGGGCCGGAGGAGGAGCCGCAAGATCATGTCGAACCCCTGCATCATCTGTGTCGCGATCACTGGCTCCCTGCCGAAGAAGGCGAACAACCCGGCGGTGCCGATCACCGTCGCCGAACAGGTCGAGAGCGCGCAGGAGGCCTTCGAGGCGGGCGCAACGATCTGTCACGCGCATGTCCGCAACGATGATGAGACGCCGTCCTCCGATCCGGAGAAGTTCGCGCGTCTGAAAGAGGGGCTTGAGGCGCATTGCCCCGGAATGATCGTTCAGTTCTCGACCGGAGGCCGGTCCGGTGCCGGTCAGGCGCGCGGTGGGATGTTGCCGCTCGGCCCGGACATGGCGTCTCTTTCGGTCGGATCGAACAATTTCCCGACGCGGGTCTACGAGAATCCGCCGGATCTCGTCGACTGGCTGGCGTCCGAGATGGCGATGCACGGCGTCGTGCCCGAGGTCGAGGCGTTCGACCTGTCACACATCCTGAGAGCGGCGGAGATGGCAAAGGCCGGGCAAATCCCGCCCGTCCCCTACGTACAGTTCGTGATGGGCGTGAAGAACGCCATGCCTGCCGACCGGGAGGTGTTCGACTTCTACATCCGCACGGTTCATCGTCTTTTCGGCGATGACGCGCCGTGGTGTGCTGCCGGGATCGGGGCGAACCAATTGCTTCTGAATGAATGGGCGATCTCGTCCGGTGGTCATGCGCGGACCGGGCTTGAGGACAATGTCCGGCTCGATCGGGAAACTCTGGCACCATCGAACGCGGCGCTGGTAAAGCGGGCGGTCGAGATCTGCGACAGATACGAGCGGCCGGTCGCTACGCCGGCACAGGCGCGCGAGATCCTCGGCCTGCGCCCGATCGCCTAGCAGCGGCGGTATTCGGTCACGTAGTCCGGCAACAGGATGACGAGGTCGCCTTCGTCGTCGGTCATCAACAGCATCCGTGTCGTCCACTCGTAGCCTTCGCCGGAGCAGGTCGCATCGAAGACCTGGCTGTTGCCGAGGCCGGGGATCGGGGTGAGCGGGGTCAGATCGCAGGCGCTTTCCCACCACGCGATGTGGTTCTCGGTGATCGTGACCTGCCCGTCGCTCGTCGCGCTGCAGGCGCCGGACAGATCGTAGAACCCCTTGAGGTCGGTCGTTTGTGCAGTCGCACTGGTGGCGATGGTCAGGGCGGCGACGGCCGCAATGAAATGTCTCATGCTGAAATCCCCTTGGTCTGGGCACAGGTTACTGGTGACCGGCGCGCGCTCAAACGGCGGTTTTCCCGACCCGAGGCTGACAGTGGCGATCCGATGGTCGATACAGGCCCGAACGAGAGGGAGACCCGGATGCTCAAACTTGCCGACGTGATGGCCGCGCGGAAACGGATCGCCGGCATCGCGGATCACACGCCGCTCGTCCCGTCGCCCTCCCTGTCGGGGAAGACCGGGCAGGAGGTGCTGCTGAAGCTGGAGCTTGCCCAGCCGACCGGCGCGTTCAAGCTGCGCGGGGCGCTGAATGCGGTCGGCGGGCTCGGCGGGGACGTCGCCGGGGTGACCTGCTGTTCCACCGGGAATCACGGTCGGGGCATCGCCTATGCCGCGCAGCAACGGGGCATCCGCGCCGTCATCTGCATGTCGAGCCTCGTCCATCAGGCCAAGGTCGACGGCATCCGGGCGCTCGGTGCAGAGGTCCGCATTCATGGCAGGAGCCAGGACGAAGCGCAGGAGGAGTGCCTGCGGCTGGTGGCGGAGGAGGGGCTGATCGAGGTGCCGCCGTTCGACGATCCGCTGGTGATCGCCGGGCAGGGGACCATCGGGCTGGAGCTGCTGGAAGCGCGACCGGACCTGTCGGCGATCCTCGTCCCGCTCTCCGGTGGCGGCCTCGCGGCGGGCGTCGCGCTTGCCGCAAAGGCAATCCGGCCGGACATCCGGCTGATAGGCGTGACGATGGACCGGGGGCCGGCGATGTATCACTCGATCCGCGCCGGAGCGCCCGTCGACGTTGAAGAAGTGCCGAGCCTCGCCGACTCGCTCGGCGGCGGGATCGGGGAGGACAACCGCTGGACGCTGCCGATGTGCCGCGACCTGCTCGACGAGACCGTGCTGGTCACGGAGCAGGAGATCTACGACGCCGTCCGCGTCCTCTATTTCGAGGACCGGCTGGTGGCGGAGGGCGCGTCCGTCGTCGGCTCCGCCGCACTGCTGACCGGGAAGGTTTCGCTCGACGGGCCGGCCGCGGTGCTGGTTACGGGGCGCAATGCGGACATGGCGCAGCACGCGCGGATTATCGCGGGCGAGCGGGTGGCGCTTGGTGACATCGACGTCGGCGGACCAGCGGCCGTCTGACACCTGCGCCGAAGCGTCTCGACGCTCTGCCGGGGACGTGCTTTGCTCCCGCCCGGAAGAGGAGACTTGCCGATGGATATGCCGAAGAACGCCTTCAAGGCCGCGCTGAAAGCCGGGAAACGCCAGATCGGCCTGTGGGTCACCGTCTCCGACCCCGCCCAGGTCGAGATGCTTGCGGCCTGCGGTTACGACTGGCTGATGCTCGACACGGAGCATTCGCCCGCGCAGGTGCCGGATGTCCTGTCGATGATGCAGGCCGCCGCCCCCTATCCGGTGTCCTGCGGCGTCCGGCCGGGCTGGAACGACACGGTCGAGATCAAGCGCTTTCTCGATGCGGGGGCGCAGACGCTGCTGATCCCCTACGTCCAGAACGCCGAGGAGGCCCGTGCCGCCGTCGCTGCCGTGCGCTATCCGCCCGAGGGCGTTCGTGGTGTGTCCGGTGCCTCGCGGTCGAGCCGGTTCGGCATGGTGAAGGGCTACCTCGACAAGGCCGCGGAGGAGATTTGCCTTCTGGTGCAGGTCGAGTCGGTCGAAGCACTCGGCAAGATCGAGGAGATCGCCCAGGTCGAGGGCGTCGACGGGATCTTCATCGGTCCCGCCGACCTCGCCGCGTCGATGGGCCATGTCGGTAATGCGTCCCATCCCGATGTGAAAGCCGCGGTGCTCGACGGTCTGCGTCGGATCAAGGCGGCGGGAAAGCCACCGGGGGTCCTGACTCTCGACAACAGTTTCCTCGGCGATTGTGCCGAGGCGGGCGCTCAGTTCATCGCCGTCGGGCTCGACATGATCCTGCTGCGCGAGGCAGCCCTGTCGCTGCGCGCCGAGTGGGCGGACTGAGCTAGACCACCTTTCCGCGTGCCACGACCGGCGCCGGGACGAGCGGCGTACCGGAGCGGTGAAGCTGCACTTCGTCCATCATGTTGCTGACGACGCAGCAATGGTTCGGGATGATGCGGAGCCGGTCGCCGACCTTCAGCCCGATGGTATCGGCGCGCAGCACGCCGTGTTCTTCCGACAGTCCCGCGATCCGCAAGTCGGGCCGGCCGAGCACATGCCCGTGCCCGTCGAGGCCGAGCAGGTCCGACGTCAGCACCTTCGAACCGGCGTCGATCACGGCGCGATCCGCGGACGGGACGGAGACGACCGTGACCAGCACCGTGAGGGCGCAATCGTCGATGGCGCAGGTGCCCGCTTCGACCAGAGAGCGGTCGTTATAGACGTAGGTGCCGACCCGGTATTCGGTCGCAACCGGAGCTTCGTGCGCCCGCCACATATCGGGGGAGCCGCCGCTCGACACCGTTTCGGGTGGCAGGCCGGCGTCGGTCATGGCGGTGACGATGGCCGACAGCTTCTCCTGCGTGCCGGCCGTGTCGCGCTTGGGCGGGTAGGTCATGATCCCGCCGAAGGTGAGGTTCGGCGCGGCGTCGATGCGGCGGGCAAGCTCGACCGCCTTTTCGGGCGACGTCACGCCGCAGCGCTCCGCCCCGGTGTCACACTCCACGAGGACCCGCAGCGGGGTGGCCCCTTCGAACCCCGCGTCAAGCCCGTCGATCACCGCGATACTGTCGGCGACGGAGGCGAGCGTCACGCGCTCCGCCAGCGCGCGCAGCCGCGCGACCTTGGCCGGGCCAAGGATCGGATAGGTGATGAGCACATCGTCGATCCCGCCCTCGGCGATCATCACTTCGGCTTCCGAGAGCTTCTGGCAGGTGATCCCCCGCGCCCCCGCGGCGACCTGTTGCCGAGCAAGGAACGGCAGCTTGTGCGTCTTGATATGGGGGCGAAGCGCGATGCCATGCTCGTCGCAATAGGCCTGGTAGGCGGCGATGTTGCGCTCCGCGATGTCGAGGTCGACGAGGACGGCGGGCGTGTCGATGTCATCGAGGGTCATGCGTGCGGATTCTCCACGATGGGCCACAGCGGCCTTGTCAGGTTGCGGTACTCGGTCTTCGCCGGGTCGCTGGGGTAGGGCCCTTCGACGGCGGCGTAGTAGATTGCGCTGGCAACCGGGGCGAAGGCGCCGTGAAAATGGTTGGTCGACTTCACCACGAGGATCTTCGCGTCGTCGATCCCGAGGTTCGTGAAGAGGTCGGGGGAGAACGCCTGCGCCCGGTTGGAATTGAGCACGACCCGGATGCCGTCCCAGCCGATCACCGCCGCATCGCCGAGCGGCACGACCGAGGTGCCGAAGCTCTGCGTCGCCGCCCGTTGCAGGCACAGGACCCGGACGCGGGCATCGACGGGCGCGCCTCCTATCGCGGTGGTCTTGCCGCCGAAGCGCAGGTCGAGCTCTGCCCCTTCGCCGGCGGCGAAGCACAGGCGCACCGCCATCGGGTCCCAGATCGTGCCGAAGGCGATGGAGGTGAGACCCTGCCGGATCGCCTCGTGCAGCATCAGCGTCGAGTCTCCCGACGTGCCGCCGCCCGGGTTATCCCAGACATCTGCGACAACGACCGGTCCGGTGTCGTGCGTCGCCGCCTTCGACAGGGCGACGTCCGGCGCCTGCATGTCGAGCCGGGTGGTTCCCCGGAACGACCAGAGCTCCTCGGCCAGCCGCTTGGCGAGGGCGGCGCCCTCGTCCGCCTTGCCGTCGGTGATGGTGATGATCTTCGCGCCGAGGTTCGGGCTGTCGCCCGCCATGAACCCGTGGATCATCGAGACGGACAGCGCCTCGCCCGCCGCTTCGAGCGCCTTCATCCGGTCGACGAAGCCGCGCATCGGCTGGATCGAGGTCGGGAACATGTCGATCATTTGGGGGTCTGCGACCGACAGGACCGGTGCGATCTCACCCCGCGCGGCGGCGAGCGTAAGGTCGACGCAGGCCTCGCCGGTTTCGACGAAATCGGTGTGCGGAAACTCCTTGAACACCGTGATGATGTCCGCGTTTTCCACCCGTTGAGGTGAAAGGTGACTGTGCGGATCGAAGGTCACGCCGATCTTCGCGTCCGGCGCCAGCCGGCGTGCTGCCGCGATCAGCTCGCCCTCAGGGTCGAGGCATCCGTCCGCCAGCATCGCGCCGTGCAGGCCGAGCACGACGGCATCGACCGGCAGCGCCGCCTCGAGTTGACCGAGGATCTCGTCCCGCAGTCGGGCCCATGTATCGCGGTTCAGCAGACCGCCCGGCTCCGCCCAGGTGGCCGTGCCCTCGACCAGGTCGATCTCTCCGGCCGCGGCCCGCCGCCGCAGGGCGGGAAACACGGCGGAGCAGAGCGTCGGCGTCTCCGGGTGCTCACCGGGCGGGGCATAGAAGCTCTCCGCGAAGTCGGTGAAATCGGTCCGCAGTGGCGAAAAGGTGTTCGTCTCGGTGGCGAGGGAGGCGACGAAGACGCGCATGTCAGGGGTCCTTCGAAAGGCAGTTGCCTATCGCTATGGGCAGCCGGGCCGGGTTGCAACGGCAAGGGGCTTTCGCCGGGGCCGTGATGGGCTAAGCTGCCGACATCGCATCAGAGGAAGCATCTCATGGCCAAAGTGTCCGGCTACTCGCGGCAACAGATCGCGCTTCACTGGGCCGTGGTCGTCCTTGTCGGGTTCCAGTTCGTCGCCCACGACGGCATGGAACATGCGTGGCGGGACGGCACGACCGGACTCGGCGCCATTGCCCATGTCGCGGTCGGCCTGACGGTGCTCGTTCTCATGCTGGTTCGCCTTGCCATCCGGTTGCGTCGTGGCGCGCCGCCGCCCCCGGAAAGCGACAAGAGCATCTTCAGGATCGCGGCAGATGTGACCCACTGGGCGTTCTACGCGCTTCTCATGCTGATCCCGCTGTCGGGTGCGTTGGCGTGGTTCGGCGGTCTGGAAGCCCCTGCGGAAGGGCATGAAGTCATGGGCAACCTGCTGCTCGCCGTGATCGCGCTCCATGCCTTCGCGGCCGTGTTCCACAAGCACATCACCGGAACGCGCGTGCTCGACCGGATGGTCTATCCCTCGGACTGAGCGCCGATGTGCCGCTCGCCCCGGGCGCGGGCGAGGGCGATCTGCCGCTGTCGCTCCCGGAACCGGGCCTTGTCCGCCGCAGAGGTCTCATCCACGCAGTGATGGCAGGAGACGCCCTCCTCGTACCCGTTGCGGGCGCGATCCTCGGGCAACAGGGGGCGACGACAGGCATGGCACAGGATGTGGGGGCCTTCCTTCAACCCGTGCCCGACCGATACCCGACCGTCGAACACGAAGCATTCGCCGTGCCAGAGGCTGTCGTCCTTCGGCGTCGTCTCGAGGTACTTCAGGATGCCGCCCTTGAGGTGGAACACGTCCTCCACGCCCTCGGACAGCAGGAAATTGGTCGATTTCTCGCAGCGGATGCCGCCCGTGCAAAACATCGCGACGCGCTTGCCCTCGAACCGTTCCCGGTTCCGGCGCCACCAGTCGGGGAAGTCGCGGAACGACGCGGTGCCCGGATCGATCGCGCCCTCGAAGCTGCCGATGGCCACCTCGTAGTCGTTGCGCGTGTCGATGACGGCCACGTCCGGGGCCGAGATCAGCGCGTTCCAGTCCTCGGGATCGACATAATGCCCGACCGAGGCGGTCGGATCGACGTCCGGCTGGCCCATTGTCACGATCTCGCGCTTCAGCCGGACCTTGAGCCGGTTGAACGGCATCTCCTCGGCCGTGCTTTCCTTCCACTCGAGCGCATCGCAGCCGGGCAGGGCGCGCACGGCCCTGATCGCTGCATCGATCCCCTCGCGTGTGCCGGCGATGGTACCGTTCACGCCTTCCTTTGCCAGCAACAGCGTGCCGCGCACGCCAGCCGCCTCGCACGCGTCGAGCAATGGCCCCCGCAGCGCTGCTGGATCGGCGAACGGGGCGAAACGGTAGAGGGCTGCGACGATGACCATGCGCGATGCTTTAGATCGGTTCACCATCAGAACGAAACCCCGTTTGGGGAGGATGCGTTGATCGTGATACAAGGGAAAGACGGAGGAAAAATCATGAAACACGTCGCAGACAAGTCTCACCATCAGGCTCCCGCTCAGCGGATGCGCCAGTACCTTCGCATCCAGACGTCCCGTCACCCCGACCGGGCGAGCCTCATGCTCCAGCGTCGGCTTCGTAAGTCCGACACGTCGCGCCTCACGCGGGAATTCCTGCGCATTGAGCGGGGCGAGTACGCCTAAAGCGTCACCGACATCCCGCCGTCGACGAACAGCGTCTGACCGTTGACATAGCTCGAGGCGGCGGAACAGAGGAAGACGCAGGCGCCGCGCAGTTCCGGCAACTGGCCCCATCGGCCCGCCGGCGTGCGGCGCCCGATCCATGCCGTAAACTCTTCATCGGCGACGAGTGCGGCATTCAGAGGCGTATCGAAATATCCGGGCGCGATCGCGTTCACCTGAATATTGTGCTGCGCCCAGTCCGCCGCCATCCCCTTGGTCAGATTGGCAACTGCCCCTTTCGACGCCGTGTAGGGCGCAATCGTCTGACGGGCCAGTGCCGCCTGAATCGAGGCGATGTTTACCACCTTGCCCTCCCCCCGCGCGATCATGTGCCGCGCGCAGGCCTGCCCGACGTTGAACACGCTGGTGACGTTGGTCCTCATCAGCCTGTCGAACGCGTCTTCGGGAAAATCCTCGAGCGGCGCGCGATGCTGCATTCCCGCGTTGTTGACCAGAATGTCGATCGGGCCCTCAGCGGCTTCGTACTCATCGACAGCCCTGCGTACCGCGGCATGATCGGTTACGTCGAACGACAGTTGAGCGACGTAATGCCCTTCTGACGCAAGTCTTTCTGCCGTCGTCGCCAGCTTCTCCGAATCCCGTCCGTTCAGGATCACCTTGGCCCCGGCCTCCGCCAGTCCGGTGGCGAGCGACAGCCCGATTCCCTGCGATGACCCCGTGACGAGCGCCGTGCGCCCTTCGAGGGAAAAGATCGAATTGGTCATGAAGCTGTCCTCCCGGACGCTAATCATGGCCTCGTGTTCATCATTTCGAAAGACCCTGAGGGCAGAAACACCCAGGATACCTCGCAAGGGAACGGATGATATGACGGTGCCGGTTTCTCCTGGTGATTTCGCCAGCCACTCGAGGCTCGCCGCCGGTGAGGTTCCGTTCGCGATAGAGGAACTGTTCTTCTCTCGCACCGACGGGCGCGGGATCATCAAGGGTGGCAACGAGGTCTTTCAACGGGTGTCCGGCTATCCCTTCGAAGAACTCATCGACGCGCCGCACAGGATCGTCCGGCATCCAGACATGCCGAAGGGCGTCTTCCACCTCCTGTGGGCTCGGCTGAAGCGCAATCTGCCGACAGGCGCCTACGTGAAGAACCTCTGCAAGGACGGCCGGCACTACTGGGTCTATGCGCTCGTCTCCCCGATCGAGGGGGGATACCTGTCCATCCGGCTGAAACCTTCCAACCTGCTGCGGCCTAAGATCGAACAGATCTACGCGACCATGCTGGAAGAAGAGAACGCGGGTGCGACCCCCGAGCAATCCTCCGAACGTCTGCTGGACCTGCTGCGTGACGCCGGGTTTTCCCGATACGATGCGTTTCAGGCCCGTGCCATCGGGCTCGAATCCGAAGCGCGCAATGCCGCGACCGACCGCCTGGTGGATCATCGCCTGCAACGGTTCATGGCGATGTCCGACGCTATCCGCGAGGTCGAGACGGAATCGGAAGGCATGATGCGGGCGTTCGAGGCGATCCGCACGATCCCTCTCAACATGCGCATCCTCGCCTCCCGGCTGGAAAGCGCCGGCGGCCCGATCAGTGCGATCTCCGTCAACTACGGATCCATGTCGGACGAGATGGCCGCATGGGTCCGCGATTTCGTGACCGGTGACAACAGTGCCTTCGCCCGCATTCAGGGGGCGATCCTAAACGGGTTGTTCCTGCATGGCGTCAGCCAGCTCACCGATGAGATGGCCGCGATCTACCGGAATGAGGAAAACCGGAACGACGCGGTCGATCCGGAGCTAGAGGTCGCGACCCTCGAAGCGCTCAAGCGGCACTACGCGGAGCAGGGCGCGGCGGAGCTGAAACAGATCGAGCTAGAAGCCGGACGACTGTCGCGCAGCGTTCTCGACATGAAGCGGCACATCACCGGCCTGAGCTCGACGCGCATGATGTGCAAGATCGAGAGCGCGACGTTGTCCAAGTCGGGCGAAACGCTTGTCGGCATCGTCGATCAGCTCGACTCGAGCCAGGACGGTATCGAGGAGCGGCTGGCGCGGATCACGGAACTCAACCACCTGGTGCAGGCGAACACCTCAATGCTGCGCGCCGGGATGGGGCGGGTCTGACGTTTCGCCTCGGCTGTGAACCGGGACAGTGTGTGGCAGCCGGTGTGTATGGCACCTGACTTTGTAGGTCTCTTTGAAGGCGTCGATGTGCGTGGCGGAAGGTTTGGGTTATCCTGCGGTCCTTGACCCGGGGTGTTGCAACGCGGGATGGCAGAGGTCGCGGGGCGGATGGCAGAGCATTGCTCGCTCAGCTCGCCACACTATCAGAAAACTCCGCTCACCACGTCACGCCACTGAAGATCGCTGCCTTCTCGGCTCATCGCGCCCCGGGTTAGGTCGCGCGTTGAGGTCATCAAGCGACAAGAGACGGCGTCGGCTCACCGCGTCACGTCGAAAAGCAAAACGCCGCCCGCTCAGTGCGGACGGCGTTACAGACCTTGGCGTTCGACCAATGGATCAGGCGCGGACCAGTGCCTCGTAAGAAGTGACCATGTCCTTCGCGAGCGCGCCGACTTCGAAGTTGTAGTCGCCGATCTTGCCGACGGGGGTCACTTCCGCGGCGGTGCCGGTCAGCCAGCATTGCTCGAAGCTCTCCAGTTCGGAGGGTTCGATGTGGCGCTCGACGACTTTGACCTGGCGCTCCTGCAGCATGCCGATGACCGTCTGGCGGGTCAGGCCGTTCAGGAAGCAGTCGGGCTTCGGGGTGTGAACCTCGCCGTCCTTCACGAAGAAGATGTTCGCGCCCGTCGCCTCGGCCACGTAGCCGCGATAATCGAACATCATCGCGTCGGAACAGCCCTTCGCCTCGGCCTCGTGCTTGGACATGGTGCAGATCATGTAGAGACCCGCCGCCTTCGCCTGGCTCGGTGCGGTTTCGGGCGAGGGGCGCTTCCAGCGCGCGATGTCGAGCTTGGCGCCCTTCATCTTCGCGTCGCCGTAGTAGGCGCCCCATTCCCACGCCGCGACGGCCATGCGGACCGGGTTCTTGCGTGAGGCGACGCCCATGTCCTCGCCCACACCGCGCCACGCGACGGCACGGACGTAGGCGTCGGTCAGGCCGTTCGCCTGCAGAACCTGCTGCTTGGCGGCGTCGATTTCATCGACGGTCCAGGGGATTTCGAAGTCCAGAAGCTGTGCCGAGGTGCGCAGTCGCTCGGAATGCTCACGGCCCTTGAAGATCACGCCGTTGTAAGCGCGCTCCCCCTCGAACACGGAGCTCGCATAGTGCAGGGCGTGGGTCAGAATGTGCACATTCGCCGCACGCCAGTCGATCAGCTCGCCATCCATCCAGATCTTGCCGTCGCGATCGTCGTACCCGCCCGCCATCATTTCCTCCTGCGGAAGTTTGCGTTTGTTTCGCGCTTAGGTCCGGTTCGGACATAAAGTTGCGTGAAATCGACGACTCGCTACCAGTGCCCCCTTGGAATGTCAACAAGGCTGACGTATTGTCGCGACAAAATTGACCAAAGCGGAGACGACATGTCGACCACCGATCCGGCGCGCGAAGGAGAGAGCCTGCTGTTCCTCACTGACGAGCAGCTGCGCAAGGGTATCGAGGCCATGTTCTTCGCCTACCGGGGCTTCACCGCCGATCCCGACCGCATCCTTGCGGAGCTGGGGATGGGCCGGGCGCACCACCGGGCATTGCATTTCATCCATCGTTCGCCGGGCACGACGGTGAATAACCTGTTGTCCATCCTCGGTGTTACGAAGCAGTCTCTCAATCGTGTGTTGCGGTCGCTGGTCGAGGACGGTCTGGTCCAGAGCAAGGTCGGGGACAGGGACCGGAGGGAACGTCATCTGCAACTCACGCCCGAGGGCCGCGCGCTGGAACAGCAATTGTCCAACGCGCAGCGCGAGCGTATGCGCAGCGCCTACCGTGCCGCGGGACCGGCCGCGGTCGCGGGCTTTCGGCAGGTGCTCGAAGCGATGATGGACGATGACGTGCGTCCCTACTACGAGGCACTGAGGGATCGGGGAGGATGAGCCGTTGGACGACGCGCATATCCTGATAGTGGATGACGACGAACGGATCCGGGGACTTCTGCAGAAGTTCCTGGCCCGCAATGGATTTCTCGTCAGCTCGGCCCGTGACGCCGCCCATGCCCGCCGCCTGCTGGCGGGGCTGGAGTTCGACCTGATCGTGCTCGACGTCATGATGCCGGGCGAGGATGGCGTCAGCCTCTGCCGCGATTTGCGCACCAGGATCGTCACGCCGATCCTGCTGCTGACGGCCAAGGGCGAGACGGGCGACCGGATCGCGGGGCTCGAGGCCGGGGCGGACGATTACCTCGGCAAGCCGTTCGAGCCGAAGGAGCTGTTGCTGCGTATCAACGCGATCCTGCGCCGGGTGCCGGCGGCGGAGCCAGCGGTGGTCCTGCCGAAGGTGCTCCAGCTCGGCCCCTGCCGGTACGACATCGAGCGGGGAGAGATGTGGCGCGGCGAGGACCTCGTCCGGCTGACCGCGACCGAGAACCAGCTGATGCGCATCTTCTCGGGTCGTCCGGGCGAGCCGCTGAGCCGCACGACACTTGTGGAGGAACTGGGCCGGTCAGGCGGGCAGGCACAGGAACGTGCGGTCGATGTGCAGATCACCCGCCTGCGCCGCAAGCTCGAGAATGACCCGAAACAGCCGCGCTACCTTCAGACGGTGCGTGGTGCGGGATACATGCTCGCGCCGGACTGACGTCCCGAACGCGCTTGCACCCGGACGGCGATTGCCGTTCCCTCCGCCCCATGTCCACGGCTCTCATCACACACCCCGACTGCCTCAACCACATCACACCGCCCGGCCACCCCGAGCAGGTCGCCCGCATCGACGCGGTGCTGAACGAGCTGGAGGAGTTCGATCTTGTCCGGGTCGGCGCCCCGCTTGTCGCCGAGGATGACCTCCTGCGCGTTCATCCCAAGTCGCATGTCGACGCCATCCGCGAGGCGATCCCCGAAAGCGGGCTCGTGTCGCTCGACGCTGATACGCATGTCACGCCGGGCTCTCTCGCCGCGGCCTTTCGCGCGGCGGGGGCAGTGGTCAAGGGCGTCGACATGGTCATGGCAGGCGAGGTGGCAAACGCCTTTGCCGCCGTCCGTCCACCCGGCCACCATGCCGAGCGGGAGACGGCGATGGGCTTCTGCCTGTTCGGCTCCGTCGCGGTCGCGGCGAAGCACGCGCTCGACCATCACGGGCTGAAGCGGGTCGCGATCATCGACTTCGATGTTCACCACGGCAACGGTACGCAGGATCTGGTCGAGGACGACCCGCGCATCCTGTTCTGCTCGACCCATCAGTCGCCGCTTTATCCCGGCACGGGCGCGGCGGACGAAACGGGTGCGCATGACAACGTGGTGAACGTGCCGCTGCCGAACGGCACCGGCTCCGTCCCGTTCCGGGCGGCGATCGAAGAACATGTCCTCCCCCGGATCGAGGCCTTCGCTCCGGAACTTCTGCTGATCTCGGCAGGGTTCGATGCACACGCTCGTGACCCGCTCGCCGGTATGAGGTTGTGGGAAGAGGATTTCGCATGGGTCACGCACCGGATATGTGACATTGCCGACGCCTGTGCGGGCGGCAAGGTGGTCTCTGCCCTCGAGGGCGGTTACGATCTGTTCGCCCTTGGCCGCAGCGCGAGGGCCCACGTTAAAACGCTGATGGAGCGAGGCGAATGAGTGACAAACCCGTCGAGGAGATGACCTTCGAAGAGGCGATGAAAGAGCTCGAAGCCGTCGTGTCGCGGCTGGAGCATGGTGACGTGCCGCTCGAGGAGTCGATCTCTTTGTACGAGCGCGGCGCGGCCCTGAAGGCGCGCTGCTCGGAAAAGCTGAAGGAAGCCGAAGAGAAGGTGGCCAAGCTGACGCTCGACGCCGACGGCCGCCCGAAAGGCACCGAGCCTCTCGATGCCGGCTGACATCGACGCGGGCCTCGCCTCGGCCCGAGAGGTCGTGGCCGGGGTGATCGCCGGACGACCCGATTTCGGTCCCGAGCCGATCGACGCCGCGATGCGCTACGCACTGGACGGCGGCAAGGGGATGCGGGCGTTCCTCGTGATCGAGGGCGCGCGGCTGTGCGGGACCGGGGCAGGGGCGTCGGGTCCCGCGGCGGCGGCGATCGAATGTATCCACGCCTATTCACTGGTCCACGACGACCTGCCCTGCATGGACGACGACGATCTGCGCCGGGGGCGCCCCACGCTGCACCGCAAGTGGGACGAGGCGACGGCGGTTCTCGCCGGTGATGCGTTGCAATCCCTGGCGTTCGAGCTGGTCCTCGACGCGGGCTGCGACGACGCGACGAAGGTCACGCTCACCCGCTCGCTGGCCGAGGCCGCGCGTGGCATGGTCGGGGGGCAGGCGCTCGACATCGCGGCGGAAGAGGCGGAAACGCCGCTGACGCTCGACGAAATCGAGGCGTTGCAGGCGCTCAAGACCGGCAAGCTGATCAGATGGTCGGCTACCGCCGGGGCGCTGATCGCCGGTGCCGACGCCGCGCCGTTCGACGCCTACGGGCAGGCGCTGGGTCTCGCGTTCCAGATCGCGGACGACGTGCTCGATGCGACGGGGGACGCGGCGGAAGTCGGCAAGGCGGTCGGCAAGGACGCCGCCGCCGGGAAGGCCACGTTCGTGTCGCTGCTGGGTGTCGACGGTGCGAGAGACCGGGCGCAAGCCCTTGCCGACGCGGCGGTCGCTGCCCTTGACGGCTATGGCCCGGAGGCAGATACGCTCCGCGACCTCGCGCGCTTTACCGTGACGCGGCGATCCTGACCTTTCCGCACCAATCGATTATGCTACATTTCAAGGCACCATGAACACACGCCCGGAAACTCCGACCCTCGACAAGGTCCATCTGCCCGCCGACCTGCGCCGCCTGTCCGACGCCGATCTGCATCGGGTCGCGGACGAACTGCGGGCCGAGACGATCTCTGCCGTAAGCGAGACGGGCGGTCACCTCGGTGCCGGCCTTGGCGTGGTCGAACTCACGGTCGGCATCCACGCGGTGTTCGACACGCCCCGGGACAAGCTGATCTGGGACGTGAGCCACCAGTCCTATCCGCACAAGATCCTGACCGGTCGTCGCGACCGTATCCGCACCCTGCGCCAGAAGGACGGGCTCTCGGGGTTCTGCAAGCGGTCCGAGTCGGAATACGATCCGTTCGGGGCCGCGCACTCCTCGACCTCGATCTCCGCGGGCCTCGGCTTTGCCACGGCACGGGACCTCGGCGGTGATCCGGGCGACGCAATCGCCGTGATCGGTGACGGGGCGCTGTCGGCCGGGATGGCCTACGAGGCGATGAACAACGCCGGCCACATGGGCAAGCGGCTCATCATCATCCTCAACGACAACGAGATGTCCATCGCCCCGCCGGTCGGGGCCATGTCATCCTACCTGTCGCGCCTCTATGCCGGCGCGCCCTTCCAGGAATTGAAGGCCGCAGCCAAGGGCGCGGTCAGCTTCCTGCCGCCGCCGTTCCAGGAGGGCGCGAAGCGGGCGAAGGACATGCTCAAGCACCTCGCCGTCGGTGGCACGCTGTTCGAAGAACTGGGGATTTCCTACCTCGGCCCGATCGACGGCCATGACCTCGACCAGGTGCTTGCCGTGCTGCGCACCGTGAAGGCGCGCGCCGACGGGCCGATCGTGATCCACGCGATCACGAAGAAGGGTAAGGGCTACGCCCCGGCCGAGGGTGCCGCCGACAAGGGGCACGGGGTCGGCAAATTCGACGTGGTGACCGGGGAGCAGAAGAAGGCGAAAAGCAATGCGCCATCCTATACCTCGGTCTTCGCAAAGGCCCTGACCGCCGAAGCGGAGAAGGACAGCAAGATCGTCGCCGTCACCGCCGCGATGCCGGACGGCACCGGCCTGAAGAGCTTCATGGACCGGTTCGCCTCGCGCTGTTTCGACGTCGGCATCGCCGAGCAGCACGCCGTGACCTTTGCCGCCGGCCTCGCCGCCGGTGGGATGAAGCCGTTCGCGGCGATCTACTCGACCTTCCTGCAGCGCGGCTACGATCAGATCGTGCATGACGTCGCGATCCAGCGGCTTCCGGTGCGCTTCGCAATCGACCGCGCCGGTCTGGTCGGGGCCGACGGTGCGACGCACGCGGGCGCGTTCGACGTGGCATTCCTGTCCAATCTGCCCGGGTTCACCGTGATGGCCGCCGCGGACGAGGCGGAGCTGGTGCGCATGGTTGCCACCGCCGCCGCGCACGACGAGGGCCCGATCGCCTTCCGCTTTCCGCGCGGTGAGGGGGTCGGGGTCGAGATGCCGGTCGACGCGAAACCGCTGGAAATCGGCAAGGGCCGCATCGTGCGAGAGGGGAGCCGCGTTGCGCTGCTGTCCTTCGGCACCCGCCTTCAGGAAGCCGAAGTCGCCTGCGAGAAGCTCGCGCAGCGTGGGATCACCCCGACGCTGGCCGATGCGCGCTTCGCCAAACCGCTCGACCGGGAGATGATCCTGTCACTGGCCCGCGACCACGAGGCGCTCATCACGCTGGAAGAGGGCGCGGTCGGCGGCTTCGGCAGCCACGTGGCGCAGCTTCTGGCGGACGAAGGCGTGTTCGACCGGGGGCTCGCCTACCGCTCCATGGTGCTGCCTGACATCTTCATCGACCAGGCCAGCCCGCGCGACATGTATGACGTCGCGGGCCTGAACGCCGAGCAGATCGAGGCGAAGGTGCTCGCGGCGCTGGGTGTGGAAATGATGTCGAAGCGGGCGTGACACGGAAGGTGCGGACGATGGGTGCGCATCTGGCGCGCACCCTACGGTAGTCGCTTCTCGATCGCTTCCAGACGGGACAGGACCTCGTCCCGGTAGGTGTCGGTGCGCAGGTTGTCCTCTTCGGAATGGGCGTCCTGCATCGAGTTCACGATCAGGCCGACCAGCAGGTTCACCACCGCGAAGGTCGTCAGCAGGATGAACGGCACGAAGAATGCCCAGGCGTGGGGGTAAACCTCCATCACAGGGCGCACGATGCCCATCGACCAGCTCTCCAGCGTCATTACCTGGAACAGCGAATAGGCCGACTTGCCAAGCGAGCCGAACCACTCGGGGAAGGCCGCGCCGAACAATTTCGTCGCCATGACCGCGCCGATGTAGAAGATGATCCCCATCAGCAGGAAGACGCTGCCCATGCCCGGCAGGGCGGTCACGAAGCCCTCGACCACGCGCCGCAGGCGCGGTGCGGTGGACATGACCCGCAACACCCGCAGGATGCGCAGGGCCCGCAGCACCGAAAGGCCCTGTGTCGCCGGGATCAGCGAGATGCCGACGATCACGAAGTCGAAGATGTTCCAGCCGTCCCGGAAGAAGCGTCCGCCGTGCGCATAGAGCTTCGCCGCGATTTCCAGCGTGAAGATGGCGAGGCAGATCCGGTCCAGCGTCAGGATCAACGGACCCGCGACCTCCATCGCCTCGGACGAGGTTTCGATCCCGAGGATGACGGCGTTGAAAAGAATGACCCACAGGATGGCAGTCCGTACCTTCGGCTGGTCGAGAAAGGCGGCCAGTCGCGCGCGTGATGTCATGGGGGTCCCCTGCTGTGTTTCCCGTTATCTGGAGAGGTCAGTGCTCGGCTTCAAGGAGGGCGCGCAGACCAGTCCGGTAGTCGGGGTAGAGCAGCGACACGCCGAGCTCGCGCTTGATGCGGTCGTTTCGCACCTTCTTGCTTTCTGCGTAGAAGGAGCGCGCCATCGGCGTCATGTCCGCCGTCTCGAACGGTTCTTCGGGCGGCAGGGGCATCCCGAGCAGCTCTGCCGCGTAGGCGATCACGTCCTGCGGTGGGGCCGGGTCGTCATCGCAGACGTTGTAGGCCGCGCCGGGGTTGGGCTGGGCGATGGAGGCCGCGACGGTGCGGGCGATATCCTCGACATGGATGCGGGAGAAGACCTGTCCCGGCTTCACGATCCGGCGCGCCGTGCCTTTCCTCACCTTTGAAAAGGGTCCGCGCCCCGGCCCATAGATGCCGGCAAGCCGGAAGAAGTGCACTGGCAGCCCGGTGTCGCGCCACTGTGTCTCCGCCAGAACCCGCAGGCGCCCCCGGCGGGTCGAAGGGGTCAGGGGCGTCTCCTCGTCGATCCAATTGCCGCCGTGGTCGCCGTAGACGCCGGTCGTCGACAGGTATCCGACCCAGTCGAACCGGTAGGGCGACAGGTCATGGTCCCTGAGCAGCGGATCGCCGTTCTCGTCCGGCGCGGCCGACAACAGGAGGTGACTGGCCTCTGCCAGATAGGACGACAGGTCAGTGCCGGGCCAGATCAGCGGCGTCACGCCCTCGGCTTCGAGGCGCGCAGCTTTCTCTTCCGAGCGGGTCGTTCCGACGATGTGCCAACCCTCCGGGATCAGGAGGCGGGCGAGAGCGGATGCGGAATAGCCGTGGCCGATGGAGAGCAGAGTTCGTGTCATCCCGGTCGAGATGGCGCGGAACCCCGCGCCTGGCAAGGTGTCGTTCCGGAAGCCGCGCTGCGCAATGGCATGTTTCCGGGTCAGAGCATCGCGAGCGTGCGGTCGCAGCGGTCACCGTCGTAGAACGCCTCCAGCACCTCGCCGAAGACCTCCGGCGTGCCGGGAAGCGCGTCGAACAGGGTCATCGAGCTCCGCAGCTTCAGCGCGTCGACCTGTCCGAAGATCGTCGCGGCCGGTGTTCCCTCATGCGGCAGGATCACGGTCGCCATTTCGACCAGTCGCGGACCGAGCATCGGATGGGCGAAATAATCGACTGCCTCGTCCCGGTCCTCGATTCCGTAGAATCGACCGGTTTCCGATCGGCCGAGGCCGCGGAGTTGCGGATAGATGAACCACATCCAGTGGCTGCGCTTCCGTCCAGCGATGATTTCCGCCCGCGCGGTCTCATACGTGTCCTGTTGCGCGGAGAGAAAGCGGGAGAGGCCGGGCATGGTCACACCGACAGCAGGCAAAGCAACGCGCGCTCTGCCTGCCTTAGCTCTGCCCGCTCGGGCAGTTTTCGGGACAGGCGCAGCCGCTCCTTGTCCTCGGCCTCGGCCAGCGCGATCACCTCGGGGTGGATGTAGCTGTTGCGGGCGATGGTCGGCGTGTTGTGCAGCCGCTCGGCCGCCGCCTCCGACATGGCCCGGATCGTCAGTGGACCTTCCTTGAGCGCGACGATCAGGGCCGCTTCCGAACCGGCCCATGTCCGGAAGGTCTTGGCGGTGAAGCCCTCCGTCCCGGTGATCTCCGCCAGCCGCGCGTTGACGGCCTCGGAACTCACTTCGTGCGCCGTACCGTCAGGGCCGACCCAGCTCGCCAGCGTGGCGCCGGGCAGATCGTGCAGTTTGCCGAGCACTTTCATCAGCCGCGCGTCGCGAAGACGGCGATCGACAAGCTGCCCGCCCTTCGCACGGTACTTCAGGTGCAAGGTGCCATCGTCGAGCTCGATATGACGGTTCTTCAGCGTGGTCGCACCGTAGGTCTTGTTCTCCCGCGCCGAGTCGGGCGCGCCGATCCGGAGCGACAGCCGGTCGATCATCGCGATGACGGCGGCGATCGCGTAGTCCCGGTCCCCCACTTCGCCAGCGAGGTCGGTGCGAACGCGTCGCCGGATCGCAGGCAGCGCCTCTCCGAACGCCGCGAGGCTTTCGAACTTCGTCGCCTCCCGCCATGCCCGCCAGTCGGGATGATAGCGGTATTGCTTGCGCGACCGCGCGTCGAGGCCGGTGGCTTGCAGGTGCCCATTGGCGCGCGGCGAAATCCAGACACGCTCGTACGCCGGCGGCACGGCAAGCGCCTTGATCCGGTTGCGCTCCGCCTCCTGATCGATGCGGGTGCCGTCCGGCGCGATGTAGGTGAAGCCCCGGCCTTTACGATGGCGACGAATGCCGGGACGATCATCAGGGTAGTAGATGAGGGCGGGACGCGGTGTCATGGTGAGCCGCAAACCCCCGAAGCGGGGCGGGGGTTCCCGCCGCTGTCTTGTCCCTGTCGTCAATCTGGGGGAGAAATACCGAACCGATTTGATTGAGAGCCGCATGCACACCGACCAATCCCTGCCAGTCCTGTCCCCCGACGTTCCGCCCGCCGAAGGTTTCACCGACGCCGAGGCCGCCGTCGCGCGACTGGAAGAGCTCTACCGGGCCTCGGTCGATTTCCTGTGCGAGGCGTTCAACCGAACGATGAAGGACGGCAAGCCCGACCGGCGCTACCGCGCCTTCTATCCCGAGGTGCGGTTCGTCTCGTCGAGCTACGTGTCCGTCGACAGCCGCCTGTCCTTCGGCCACGTCAGCCAGCCCGGCGTCTACGCGGCAACGATCACGCGGCCCGACCTGTTCGCGAGCTACCTGAAGCAGCAGATCGACCTGCTGATCCAGAACCACGAGGCCGCGGTCACGATCGGCGTGTCGACCACGCCGATGCCCGTTCACTTCGCCGTGTCGAACGATTCCAGCATTTCCGTCCCGCAGGAAGGTGCGGCGGATTTTACGCTGCGCGACGTCTTCGACGTGCCGGACCTGAACACCACCAACGACGACATCGTCAACGGCACCGGCTTCACCTACGACGACGGGGCGCACCCGCTTGCCCCGTTCACCGCGCAACGCGTGGACTATTCGCTCGCCCGGCTGAGCCACTACACTGCAACCGACGCGAGCCACTTCCAGAACCACGTCCTGTTCACAAACTACCAGTTCTACGTCGAGGAGTTCGAAGCCTTCGCCCGTGCCGCGCTTGCTGATCCGTCGCTCGGCTACACGTCCTTCGTGTCGACCGGCAACGTGGAGATCACGGACCCCGACACCGAGATCCCGATCCCGGCGAAGATGCCGCAGATGCCGTCCTACCACCTCAAGCGCGAGAACGGCATGGGGATCACGCTGGTCAATATCGGCGTCGGACCTTCGAACGCAAAGACCGCGACCGACCACATCGCCGTGCTGCGCCCGCATGCGTGGCTGATGGTCGGGCACTGCGCCGGCCTGCGCAATTCGCAGCGGCTCGGCGATTTCGTCCTCGCCCACGCCTACCTGCGCGAGGACAAGGTGCTGGACGACGACCTTCCCGTCTGGGTGCCGATCCCGCCGCTCGCCGAGATCCAGGTCGCGCTCGAAACCGCGGTCGCCGCCGTGACCGAGTACGAGGGCTACGACCTCAAGCGCATCATGCGGACCGGCACCGTCGCCAGCCTCGACAACCGGAACTGGGAACTGCGCGACCAGTCCGGCCCGGTGCAGCGTCTCAGCCAGTCCCGCGCCATCGCGCTCGACATGGAAAGCGCGACGATCGCCGCGAACGGTTTCCGCTTCCGGGTGCCCTACGGCACGCTGCTGTGCGTTTCCGACAAGCCCCTGCACGGCGAGCTGAAGCTGCCCGGCATGGCGTCCGATTTCTACAAGACACAGGTCGCGCGGCACCTGATGATCGGCATCCGGGCGATGGAAATCCTGCGGGATATGCCGCTTGCGCGGATTCACAGCCGGAAACTGCGATCCTTCGAAGAGACGGCGTTCCTCTGAAATCCGGCGTCGTTGGGCGGAATAACGCGTATCTTGCGTCTCTTCTCGGCCACAGAACGCCGGATCAAGGGCTGAAAACGCAAGTTTTCTTGGAAAAAACGCTTTGGCGACGTTGTGTGCGCCCACTACATGCCGTTAGATACCGCCACCGAGGCCCAATTTATCGGGCAGTGTAGGAGACAAGAACATGGCGAAACCCATGACCAAGACCCAACTCGTCGCCGCTCTGGCCGAAGAGATGGGCAGCGACAAGAAAACCGCGACCGCCGCGCTTGATGCCGTGACCGGCGTCATCACCAAGGAAGTGTCCGGCGGCGGTGCCGTCACGCTCCCCGGCGTTGGCAAGATCTACTGCCGCGAGCGCCCCGAGCGCATGGTCCGCAACCCGGCCACCGGCGAGCAGATCAAGAAAGACGCGGACAAGGTCGTCAAGATGACCATCGCGAAGGCCCTGAAGGACAGCGTCAACAGCTGAGCCTCGAGGCAGAGAATTTTCGGGAAAGGGTCGCCTTGGGCGGCCCTTTTTCGTTTGGGCTGCTTGCACGCAGGACCACCCTCTCCCCCTCACCCAACCCACTTCCCCTCACCCAACCCTCTCCCCCGAGGGGAGAGGGCTTCGGTTGTGCCCGATTGCCAGGCGATCGCTCCCCTGGGGGAGGGCTTCGGTTGTACTCCATCGCCAATCCATCGCGCCCCAACCCTCTCCCCATGGGGGAGAGGACAGGGTGAGGGGACGCCCCCACCCGACACCCCAGAACCAAATTCCCCTCTCGCCTCTTTCCTTTTCGAGCCGGCTCCGTCAGAGCCGACCTGCAAGACGAAGAGGTGTGAAGATGGACAGGCGCGCGGTCGCGATGGGAATTTTGTTCGCGTTGATGTGGGCCTCTGCCTTCACCTCGGCGCGGATCATCGTGCAGGCGGCCCCGCCGCTGACGGCGCTGGCGCTGCGCTTCCTGATCTCCGGCCTCGTCGGCGTGATCTGGGCAAAGGCGATCGGCCAGAGCTGGCACCTCACCCGCAAGCAGTGGATCGCCGTCGCGGTCTTCGGCATCTGCCAGAACGCGCTCTACCTCGGCATGAACTTCGTTGCGATGCAGACGGTCGAGGCCTCGCTCGCCTCCATCATCGCCTCGGCGATGCCGCTTTGCGTCGCGCTGGCCGGCTGGGCGCTCTTCGGCCAGAAGCTTCCGATGCAGGGCCTGCTGGGCTTGATCGCAGGTGTGGCCGGGGTCGTCCTCATCATGGGCACGCGGCTGTCGGGCGGGGCTGACCTGACCGGCGTGATCTTCTGTCTCATCGGGCTTGCGTCGCTTTCCACCGCGACGCTGTCCGTGCAGGGGGCCTCTTCGGGCGGCAATTACCTGATGATCGTCGGGCTGCAGATGCTGATCGGCTCTGCTGCGCTCTGGGTTCCGGCTATCGCGCTCGAGACCTTCAGCGTCGATCTGACATGGCAGGTCGCGGTCGCTTTCCTCTACACCACGCTGGTTCCCGGCCTTGCGGCGACGCTGGTCTGGGTGATGCTGGTCAACCGGATCGGCACCGTGCGGGCCTCCGTGTTCCACTTCCTGTCGCCCTTCTTCGGCGTCGCCATCGCAGCCGTCGTGCTGGGTGAGGCGATCGGCGCCTCGGACCTCGTCGGCGTGGCGATCATCGCGGCCGGCATCCTCGCCGTGCAGCTGGCACGGCAGAAAGGCTGACGCCGGCCGCCATGGCTCAGGCGGCGCGTGCCTGCGTGTCGCGCGCGACGACGTTCTGCATCGATGCCCGCGCGGTGACCCGCGCCACCCAGTCCCGGAAGGCGGGGATTTCGGGCACTTCGTCAGGGAAGTAGGTGTAGGGCGAGACCACCAGGAGGTCGGCCACCGTGAAGCCCTGCTTCAGCAGATATGGACGTCCGTCCGACAGGGTGTCGGCGATCCGGGCGTTCATCTCCTCGACACCGCGAAAGCCGGCCTGGAAGATCGGCCCGTCGACCTTCGCGGCGTGAACCATGAGGACCGGCTCCATCACGTCGCCATACCATGCCAGCCAAGTCAGGAAGGCGCCGCGTTCCGCCGAACCCGGCGCCGCGATGGCGGGCGCATCGGGAAACACCTCGCTGAGGTAGGACAGGATCGCTGGCCGCTCGGTGACGATCTGGCCGTCGTGGTCGAGCGCGGGCACCTTGCCGTCGGGGTGGGGGTTCGCCGGGTCGCGGCCGCCGGAGCCGTCCTGTCGCCGGATATCGACGATCCGGATTTGGACCCGGTCGAGCAGGTCCATCTCTTCAACGGCCGCCACGATGGCGGACGAGCGGGAAAACGGGGCGTGGTAGAGCGTGATCATCTTGACCTCCATTCGATCTCTGGGGTCACTATGCACCGACACCCCTGACAATTTCCGACAGGACCGAGATGGCCCGAAGCGATCGCCTGTTCCGCCTCATGCACTTGCTTCGCAGCCTGCCGCCACCGGTGACGGCGGAACGGCTGGCGCGGGAAACCGGGGTCTCGGTCCGCTCGCTCTATCGCGACATCGACACGCTTCGCGCCTCGGGCGCGCGGATCGAAGGCGAATCGGGCTACGGCTACACGCTCGCCGAAGACCCGGCGCTGCCGCCGCAGGCCTTCACCCGGCTGGAGCTCGAAGCGGTGTTGATGGGACTGCAGGAAGTCCGCCAATCCGGCGATACAGAGCTTGGCGCTGCCGCGGAAACGGCGATGGCAAAACTTGTCGCCCGCCTGCCCGACCGTCAGCAAATGGAGGCGCATCACGCGGTGCAGCATCTCTGGCGCAGCGGACGCCGCGACATTCCCGCACAACCGACCGCCGTGCTGCGGCAGGCCTGCTGGGACGAAGTGGCGGTGGACCTCGAATATTCCGACAAGCAGGGGCGGGTCACGCAGCGGCGCATCTACCCGATGACCCTGGTCTACATGGATGAAGTGTTGAACGTCGTCGGCTGGTGCTGCCTGCGGCAGGATTATCGCGAGTTCCGCACCGACCGCATTCTCAGCGCCGAACGAACCGACGAAAGCTTCCGCCCCCGCCGCGTCGCCATGCTGCGCGAATTCGTGGAGCGTGTCACCGCGGCGCGGGCGGCACAGCGGTGAGCCGCTGCGCGGCTCGCCGGTTTCCGGAACGCTTTGCGGCGTGAGCCAGCCTGTCGACCGTGGACCTTTTGAGCGGGTCGCCCAGCCTCCGGCGGGAATATTTGCAGGCCCGAAGAAGATCAGAACTTTCTCAACCTATCGGACGTAGGACCATCGCCACGGTACAGGCGGGAACGCCGATGACCGTGCCCGAAGAAGGCCCCCGGTACGGCGCATGGCGACCCACTGCCGGGGGCTGGACCTGAACTTATTCGGGCCGGAAATATTCTCGGGCGTGAATTGCGGCAGCAAGAGGGGCTGAAAGCACCCTGCACGTGGATCATGGGCGCCGCAGGCGCGCTTTTGAATCAGCGCCCGGCTGTCAGCTCGGCCCGATCTTGCCCCGGATGCCGCCGGTCTGCCCCCGGTCGAGCAGAATGTGGTCGAGGATGACGGCCGCGACCATCGCTTCCCCAACCGGCACGGCGCGGATGCCCACGCAGGGATCGTGGCGACCCTTGGTGACGACCTCGATCGGCGTGCCGTCCTTGCGGATCGACTGGCGCGGCGACAGGATCGAGGACGTCGGCTTCACCGCAAAGCGCAGCACGATATCCTGACCCGTCGAGATGCCGCCGAGGATGCCGCCGGCGTGGTTGGTGCTATATTCCGGGCCGTTCTCGCCCATGGTGATCTCGTCGGCGTTCTCGCGTCCGGTGAGCGCGGCAGCGGCCATGCCCTCACCAATCTCGACGCCTTTCACCGCGTTGATCGACATCGCCGCCGCGGCGAGATCCGTGTCGAGCTTGCCATAGACCGGTGCGCCGAGGCCGGCGGGCGCACCGCGAACCACCACTTCGATCATCGCACCGACGGAGTTGTGGTCCTTGCGCCGCAGGTGGTCGAGGAAGTCGGCCCACTCGCCGACGACACCGGCGTCGGGACACCAGAAATCGTTGTTCTCGATCTCCGCGCGGTCGAACCGGTTCCGGTCAATGACCTTCGGGCCCATCTGGACCATGTAGCCAAAGATCTCAACCTCGGGCGCGAGCTGCTTCAGCGCCTGCCGCGCCACGCCGCCGGCCGCGACGCGTGCTGCCGTTTCGCGGGCGGAGGACCGGCCGCCGCCGCGATAATCGCGGATGCCGTATTTCTGCCAGTAGGTGATGTCGGCGTGGCCGGGGCGGAACGTCTCGGCGATCTCGCCGTAATCCTTGGACCGCTGGTCGGTATTGCGGATCATCAGCTGAATCGGGGTGCCGGTGGTGCGACCCTCGAACACGCCGGAGAGGATCTCCACCGAGTCCGGTTCCTGCCGCTGCGTGGTGTGCTTGGACCGGCCCGGTCGGCGTCGGTCGAGCCAGAACTGGATATCCGTCTCGGAAAGTGGCACGTTCGGCGGGCAGCCGTCGACCGTTGCCCCGAGGGCGGGCCCATGGCTTTCTCCCCATGTGGTCACGCGGAAGAGGTGTCCGTAGCTGTTCAGGCTCATGAGCCGGCGCTCCATCTGTCTTCGGTTGGCGCGTAGCCGAAGTGCAGCCGCGAGGCAAATCGGAAACGCTTTCCGGCGAGTTGCCGAAGACCGTTGACAGGCCGGTCGTCATTGATTGACCTGTCAGTCAATATTCGCGGACCCGGCTTTCTGCGCCTCGGGCCGGGCCGTTCACCCTCGTGCGAGGTCGCAGGGAGACGATATGAATGACAAGATAAAACAGGAGAAGTTGTGGATATTCCCGAAGGTCCACAAACCGGTATTCGGGATCTCGGCCCTTCTCATCGTGGCCTTCATCATCTTCGGCGCCGTGTTCAACGATGCCGCGAACGCACTTTTCGGCGGTCTTCAGGGCTTTCTCGCGGGCAAGTTCGGCTGGCTGCTGATCATCGAGGTGAACGTGCTGCTGGCCTTCGTGATCTTCCTCGCCCTTGGTCCTTTCGGGGACGTAAGGCTTGGCAAGATGGACGAGGACCCGGAGTACGATCTCTTCAGCTGGACCTCCATGCTGTTCAGCGCAGGCATCGGTATCGGCCTCATCTACTGGGGCGTCGCGGAGCCGATGTATCACTACTTCGCCGCCCCCCTTCAGGAGCCGGAAACGGTCGCCGCCGCGCAGGAGGCGATGTCGATCTCCTTCATGCACTGGGGCTTCCACGCCTGGGCGATCTATGCCGTCGTGGCCCTGGCGCTCGCCTACTTCCACTTCCGCAAGGGCCTGCCCCTGTCGATCCGCTCGGCGCTCTATCCGCTGATCGGTGAGAAGATCTACGGCTTCTGGGGTGACCTGGTTGATATCGTCGCCGTCTTCGGCACGATGTTCGGGATCGTCACCTCCCTCGGCCTCGGCGCGATGCAGGTGAACTCCGGTCTCGAGGTTGTCTTCGGCGTTCCGGTCAACACCGGCGTTCAGATCCTCATCATCGCGGGCATCACCGCCATGGCGACCATGTCGGTCGTCGCGGGTCTCGACGGCGGGATCAAGCGGCTGTCGAACATCAACGTCATCCTGTCGATGGTTTTCCTTGCTTTCATGGTGATCGTCGGCCCGACGCTGTTCATCTTCGACACCTTCGTCGACAATTACGGCAACTACCTGAAGGACCTGATCCGTCTCGGCACCTGGAATGAGGGCTGGGTCGGCGGCAACGATGCCGGTAACTGGCAGAACGCCTGGACCATTTTCTACTGGGCCTGGTGGGTCAGCTGGGCGCCCTTCGTCGGCGTGTTCATCGCGCGGATCAGCCGGGGCCGCACGGTCCGGGAGTTCATGTTCGGCGTGATGCTTCTGCCCTGCACGATCATGTTCTTCTGGTTCACCGCTTTCGGCGGCACCGCGATCGACATCTCGCTCGGCGGGGACCCGACGCTGGTGGAGGCCACGCAGGAGAACTACGCCAACACGATGTTCGCCCTGCTTGAGTACTTCCCGTTCTCGGGCCTGACATCGCTGTTCGCGACCGTGCTGGTCATCATGTGGTTCGTGACCTCCTCGGACTCCGGCAGCTTCGTCATCGACATGCTGACCGCGGGCGGGGACCCCGATCCGCCGAAGATCCAGCGGATCTTCTGGGCTGTCACCGAGGGTGCGGTGGCGTCCGTGCTGTTGGTCGCAGGGGGGCTGAACGCGCTCCAGGCGGCGGCCGTGGTGGCGGGCTTCCCGTTCGCCGTCGTGCTGGCGCTGATCGCGATCGGCCTTTGGAAGGCACTGCGCTGGGACAGCCTCATGGTCCACCGGCACCGTCAGCGGTTCCGCAACGACAGCGAGGCCGACCACAACATGCCCAACGACCTGCCCGGCGTGCTTGGCGCGCAGCCCGAGGTGGCGAACAAGCCCTCGCGCGGCGGAGAGCAGTCTCCGGCAGAATAAGACAGGCGCCGGGACGGGGTATCTCCCTCGTCCCGGCGCAGGCCAGGACTGCGGACCGTGCCATTCCTGCCCGAATATCAGGCGTTCGCCCTCGCATGCGCCATAGCGGTTTTGCGATTATGTAACCTCGTGCCATCCTGAAGTCCCTCAACAGTGGAGTCAGGCCGATGGCTGATATTGCGAGCAAGGGAGGCGGCGGCGCCTCGCTGACGACCAAGATCATGGTCGGGATGGGAGCGGGCGTCGTGCTCGGTGTCATCCTCAACCAGATCGGATCGGAGTGGATCGACACCTACATCGTGGAAGGCCTCTTCTGGATGGTCGGCACGATGTTCGTGAACGCGCTGAAGATGCTCGTCGTGCCGCTCGTCTTCTTCTCGCTCCTGTGCGGTGTGACCGGTATCGGCGACATCCGGGTGCTTGGCCGGGTCGGGTCGCGGTCCTTCGGGCTTTATCTGCTGACCACGGCGATCGCCATCGCGGTGGCCATCACGCTGGCGCTCATCATCGGGCCGGGCAAGGGCTTCGACATGACCGGCGTCGACACGTCCGGTGTCAGCGCGGCCGAGGCGCCGTCCGTCTGGCAGGTCTTCGCAGGTATCGTGCCGACCAATCCGATCGCCGCCTTCGCCAACGGCGAGATGCTGCAGGTGATCTTCTACACCTGCGTTCTCGGCATCGCGGTGCTGATGATGGGGGACCGGTCGGAGCCTTTCGTCGCGGCCTGCGAATACATGAACGAGGTGATGATGAAGATCGTCGCCATCGTGATGATGTTCGCGCCCTACGGTGTCTTCGCGCTCATCTCTCGCACCTTCGCGGAACAGGGGATCGAGCTGTTCGTGCCCGTGATCCTCTACGTGGTGACACTCGTCGGGGCGCTGCTGCTCCACCTGTTCGGGACGCTGTCGCTGCTGCTGAGGACGCTGGCGGGCCTGAACCCGATCACGTTCATGCGGAAAATGCGCCCGGCGCAGATCTTCGCCTTCTCCACGGCGTCGTCCAACGCGACGATCCCGGTCACCTACCGCAGCGTGACGGAACGGATCGGCGTCGACGGGTCGGTTGCGTCCTTCACCGTTCCGTTCGGCGCGACGATCAACATGGACGGCACCGCGATCATGCAGGGCGTGGCGACGGTGTTCCTCGCCAATGTCTACGGCATCGACCTCGGCATCGCGGGCTACCTGACGGTCATCGGTATGGCAGTGCTCGCCTCCATCGGCACGGCGGGTGTGCCGGGCGTCGGCCTCGTCATGCTGACGATGGTGCTCACCCAGGTCGGCTTGCCGATCGAAGGTGTCGCGATCATCCTCGGCGTCGATCGTCTGATGGACATGATCCGCACAGCGGTGAACATCACCGGCGACGCGGTCGTCTCGACCATCGTGGCGAAGGGAGAGGGCAAGCTCGACATGGCCGTCTTCGACAACCCGGACGCCGGGGTGATCTACGACGGCGCCATCGGCGTCGACCCGGAGGCCGAGGCGCGCCTTGCCCGTGTGGCGCACAAGCCGGCCGAGTGACGCTCGTCCATGGCATCGCCGGCCATGCGTCGGCGATGTCGTGGCGCGACCGACGCGGCTGCCACTTGAAGGTCTGCTGCGGGCGCTCTAGGTCTCTGCCTACCTCGGGGGGCCCGGTAAACCGGGCTGAGATTGCGCGTGCGACGCGCTGACCCGTTGAACCTGAACCGGCTCGCACCGGCGGAGGGAAGGTAACGGGCAAAGTCCTTCACGCCTTTTTTCCGTCCGGCGATTGGAGGATTTGATGCTGAGAGCGACCACCATCGCGGGACTGACGTTTGCTGCCACGACAGCAGGCGCGGAAACCCTGACCATCTACGCTTACGATTCGTTTGTCCCCGACTACGGGCCCGGCCCCGCCGTGGCAGAGGTCTTCGAGGAGCAATGCGGCTGCGAGGTCGAGTATGTCGCCGCCGGCGACGGCGCGGCGCTTCTGTCCCGGGTCCGGCTCGAGGGCGCGCGCAGCGGCGCCGACATCGTGCTCGGCCTCGACAGCAACCTAGTCGCGCAGGCGCGGGAAACCGGCCTCTTCGCGCCCCATGGCGTCGATGCAGAGTTCGATCTGCCCGTGACATGGGACGACGATACCTTTCTGCCGTTCGACTGGGGCTACTTCGCCTTCGTCGGCAATGAGGGGACCGAGGCGCCGTCCAGCCTGCAGGAGCTTGCCGACAGCGACCTGCAGATCGCCATTCAGGACCCCCGGTCCTCGACACCCGGCCTTGGCCTCGTCCTCTGGGTCGAGCAGGCTTATGGCGAGGAGGCCGGCGCGCTCTGGTCCGACCTCGCCGACAACGTGCTGACCGTGACCCCCGGTTGGTCCGAGGCCTACGGCCTGTTCCTTGATGGAGAAGTCGACGCGGTGCTGTCCTACACCACTTCGCCTGCCTACCACTCGATCGCGGAAGAGGATGACAGCAAGGTCGCCTGGGCCTTCGACGAAGGGCACTACGTTCAGATCGAAGTCGCGGCGGTCCTCGAGAGCTCCGACCAGCCCGAACTGGCCCGCGAGTTCATGGCCTTCATCGCCTCCGACGGCTTCCAGTCCGTAATCCCGACGACGAACTGGATGTACCCGGTGATCGAACCGGAAGGCGGCCTGCCCGACGGTTTCGAGGCGCTCGCCCAGCCCGAAAGCGCGCTGCTCTACCCGCCGGAAGAGGCACAGGCGGTGCGTGAGGCAGCCATCGACACGTGGCGCGGGGCGCTCGCGCAATGAGCCTGACGCGGCCCGGTCTCTGGGCCGCCGGACTTCTTCTGCTCCTGACGCTCGGCACCGTGGGTGCCGTCGCGTGGCGGGCGGAGTGGTCCGGCGCTTTCGGCCCGGCGGACTGGGCCGCGATCCGCTTCACGTTGCTGCAGGCGCTGGCCTCGGCCGCGTTGTCGGTGCTGTTGGCGGTCCCGGTCGCCCGCGCCCTGTCGCGGCGGCGTTTTCTGGGCCGCAGCGTGCTGGTCACACTGCTTGGCGCGCCCTTCATCCTGCCGGTCGTCGTCGCGGTGATGGGCCTGCTCGCGGTGTTCGGACGACGCGGACTGGTGAGCGACGGGCTGGCCCTCATCGGGCTGCCTCCGCTCGACATCTACGGCTACGAGGGCGTCGTCCTTGCCCATGTTTTCTTCAACCTGCCGCTTGCCACACGGATGCTGCTGCAGGGCTGGCTGTCGATCCCGTCCGAACGGTTCCGTCTTGCCGCGTCGCTCGGCGCGCCGGTGGGGCGACTGCTTGAATGGCCGATGATCCGGTCGGTCGCGCCGGGGGCGTTCCTCGTGATCTTCCTGATCTGCCTGTCGAGTTTCGCTGTCGCGCTGATCCTCGGCGGTGGTCCCCGCGCGACGACGGTCGAGCTCGCCATCTATCAGGCGGTGCGCTTCGATTTCGATCTCGAGCGGGCGGCGCTGTTGGCTTTGGTGCAGTTCGCAATCTGTGCGGCGGTCGCGGCGGTCGCTTTCGCGGTGACGGTGCCCGACGGGCTCGGCTCCGGCCTCGACCGGACGGTGAAACGCTGGGACGGGAGCCGCTGGGCCGACGCGTTCTGGATCGCGCTCGCCGCGCTGTTCTTGTTGTTGCCGCTGGGCGTGATCGTTGCCGGCGGGATCGCCGGACTGCCGGACCTGCCTGGCAGCCTCTTCGCCGCCTCGGTTCGGTCGGTGTGCGTCGCGCTCGCCTCTACCGTCATCGCGCTGGTGCTGTCGCTGGCCCTCGCCCTGCGGAAAGGGCCGGTCTCGTCCCTCGCCGGGGTGCTCCCGCTCGCTGCGTCGCCGCTGGTCGTGGGGACCGGCCTGCTCATCGTGATTTACCCGCTCGCCTCGCCCGCCAGTGCGGCACTTGCGATCACGGCGCTCGTCAACGCGCTGATGGCCGTTCCCTTCGCCGTACGCATCGTGACGCCCGCTGTCCGGCAGGCGGAGGCCTCCTACGGGCGCCTTGCGGATGCGATGGGGCTCACTGGCTGGGCGCGCCTGCGCATCGTTCTGCTGCCACGCCTGAGACGCCCGCTCGGCTTTGCCGGGGGGATCGCGGCTGCGTTGTCGATGGGCGACCTCGGCGTGATCGCCTTGTTTGCAGGGCCCGGTGAGGAAACGCTGCCCCTCGCGATGTATAGACTTATGGGCGCGTTCAGGACCGACGCCGCCGCCGGTGCGGGGTTGGTCCTGTTCGCGCTGAGCCTCACGTTGTTCTGGGCCTTCGACAGGGGAGGGCGCGTCGATGCTGACGCTTGAAGATATCACCGTGACGCTCGGGGACTTCACGCTCCGCGCAGACACCAGTGTGCCGCAAGGTATCACCGCCGTGATCGGCCCCTCCGGCGGCGGCAAGTCGACCTTGCTGTCGGCGATCGGCGGCTTCGCCGAGGTCGAGGGGCGGATCTATGTCGATGGTCAGGATATTACCGGGCGACAGCCAGCCGAGAGGCCCGTCGCGACCCTGTTTCAGGACCACAACCTGTTCCCGCACCTCACCGTCGCGCAGAACGTCGGGCTTGGCCTCGTGTCGAAGCTGACCCTGCCGACGGGTGTGCGTGAGGAGGTGGACGAAGTGCTGCGCCGCGTCGGCCTGTCGGGGATGGGCGACCGGAAGCCCGGTGCGCTGTCGGGTGGCCAGCAAAGCCGGGCCGCACTGGCCCGCGCGCTCGTGCAGGACAAGCCGGTGGTGCTGTTGGACGAACCCTTTGCCGCGCTCGGGCCGGCCCTCAAGGCGGAAATGCTGGACCTCGCGCGGTACGTGCTTGCCGCGCCCGGCAGAACACTGCTGATGGTGACCCACGATCCCGGCGATGCGGAGCGCGTTGCGGAGCATGTGTTGCTCGTCATGGACGGCGCGGTTTCCGGTCCCCATGATCGCGCGGCGCTGATGGCCGATCCGCCGGAGGCGCTGCGCACCTATCTCGGAGGGTTTGAATGAGGGCGTTCCTGTTGTTGCCGATGCTCGCCGGTTGCGCGTCTACGGCCGAGCCGGAGCCGCCGGCCTATGCCGTGCCGGCCCCCCTGTCGGCAATGTCGCTGGAGACGGACTGCGTCGCCGCGGTTGCGGACGCGACCGACAACTCGCAAAGGGCGCTGCATGTCACGGCGATCACGCCGCTCGAAACCGGAGTGGAGGTCATCGTGGAAGCGCCCGCGGAGGTGTGGGTCTGTCGGACAGGTGGCGGCCGGGAGCCGGAGTTGAGCCGGCGCTGAGAGGACCGGGGCGCAGGTCGGTGGAACCAGTCGAATTCGAGGCATCTCGTCAGTAATTCAGTGGATCAAATCGACCGAAAACAATCTTTTCTCAATACCTTCTCACCCAAAATTTTCGTCGAAAATTTTTGGACTGGCCCGAATGAAAACTGGCCCGGATGAAAACTGGTCGGGATGAGGAGCGGGCGTGTGCGATCCTCAATGACCACGAACAAAGAATCGCCTTGTCCCGCAATCATTTCGCCGCGCTAAGACATCGGCGGCTGCACCATTCGATGCAGCCGCCAGTCCGTCGGTCAATCCTACGGTTCAATCCGCAAGAAAGCCCAACAGCGCACCGTTGAAGGCGTCCGCGTGGCTCGTGTTGCAGCCATGCGGTGCGCCGGGCAGGACGACCAGCCGGCTTCCGGCGATCGCCTCGTGTGTCCGTTGCCCGGCCCCCTCGAGCGGCACGATCCCGTCGGAATCGCCGTGCAGGATCAGCGTCGGCACGGTCACTTTCTTGAGGTCCTCGCGGAAATCCGTTGTCCCGAATGCCTCCATGCAGCCGAGCGCAGCTGTCTGGTCGGACTGCCGGCACAGGGCTATGGCCTTCTTCCGTTCGTCCTCGGACACTTGCAGCGTGTCACCGGCAGAGAAGAAGTTCTTGGTGAACCCATCGAAGAAGACCTCGCGACTGTCGCGCAGCCCACGCTCCATCTTCTCGGCGGTTTCGCTGTCGAGCGGTCCGTTCGGATTGTCGTCCGACTTCATCATGAACGGCGGTACGGCCGCAGCGAACACGATGGAATGCAGCCGATCCTCGCCGTGGTTGGCGACGTAGCGGGCAACCTCACCACCGCCCATCGAGAAGCCGACCAGGGTAACGTCACTCAGGTCCTTCTCTTCCAGCAGGTGCGCGAGGTCGGCGGCAAGCGTGTCGTAATCGTATCCGCTGTCGGGCTTCTCGGACTGGCCGAAGCCGCGACGATCATAGGTGATGACGCGGAAGCCGGCTTCGACGAGGTCGGGCACCTGCTTCTCCCATGCCGCACCGGAGAGCGGCCAGCCGTGGATCAGCACGATCGGACGACCGGAGCCGCCGGTATCTTCGACGTGGAGGCGAACGGGGGTGTGGGACGTATCCATCATGGGCTCTCTCTCCAGAGTTTCATGTCTGGCCGTTGAACGAGAGCGGACGCTCCGCTGTTCCGTCACGAAACCGGGCGCGGCAAAGCAAAAGGCCCGCCGGAGAGGCGGGCCTTTTCGAAGTTCGCGCAGTGGAAAGCTCAGCTTTCCTTCACGGCTTTCTTGTGCGGCGCCCAGATGCGCTTGTTCGTCAGGTAGAGCAGCACAGACAGGATCACGAGGAAGATGACCCCGGTCAGGCCGGCCTGCTTGCGGGCGACGAGCTTGGGCTCAGCGGTCCACATCAGGAACGCGGCGACGTCCTTCGACATGGACTCGACGTCGTTGGCGTGGCCGTCGGCAAACTCGATCGCGCCGTCGGACAGCGGCGGCGCCATGCCGATCCAGCTGCCGGGCACGGTGCGCTCACCGTCTTCGTCGAGGCAGCTCTCGGGGTAGCCGCCGGGTTCGAACACGGTGTTGTAGTAGCCGCTCATGTTGGCGTCGGCGGCACATTCCGGCGTTTCCTCGTAGTGGGCGAGGAGCGACGCGATATATTCCGGACCGCCCATGCCCTTGAGGAACTGGTTGACGCCGAGGCCGTAGGGACCGTGGAAGCCGGCGCGGGCCTTTGCCATCAGCGACAGATCGGGCGCGCCCTGCGTGTGGTTCCGAGGGAACTTGTCCGTCGGAGTCGGCTCGCGGAAGTCGCCGGTATCGGGGTCGATCAGCTCGTCGTTGTTGTCGGCGTCGGCAATGAAAAACTGCGCCGCGTAGGCCCGCATCTGATCCTCGGGGAGGGCGGGGCCGCCCTCGTCCGAAAGGTTGCGGAAGGCGACGTAGTGCAGACCGTGACAGCCGGCGCAGATCTCGGTGTAGATCTGCAGACCGCGCTGCAGCTGGTTGGTGTCGAAGCTGCCGAACGGCCCCTCGAAGGGGAAGTCGTAGTCCGTGACGTGAGCCTCTCCGCCTGCGGCGGTCGCCAGGCCCGGGGCGAGGAGACCAAGTGCCGTGGCGGCGGTCAGGGTGAGCTTGCGAAGCATCGTGGCGTCCTTTCTCACTCGGCCGGGTTCACGACGGTCTTGGTGCCGCCGGACTTGGAGTAGTGGTTGGCGAAATCTTCTTCGATCGTCGCGGGCGTGGCGACCGGCTTCTCCAGCACACCGAGCAGCGGCAGGATGACCAGGAAGTAGCCGAACCAGTAGACCGCACCGATCAGCGCGATGATCGGGTAGATGCCTTCCGCCGGCATTGCGCCCGCCCACATCAGGACGATGAAGTCGACGCAGAGCAGCGCGAACCACCACTTGAACATCGGGCGGTAGCGGCCCGAACGGACGGTCGAGGTGTCGAGCCACGGCGCCAGTGCCATGACCGCGATCGCGCCGAACATGGCAAGCACGCCGAAGAACTTCGCATCGACGATGCCGAAGGTGATCCAGTTCGTGAACATCACGACCCAGACGTCGGCGGTGAAGCAGCGCAGGATCGCGTAGAACGGCAGGAAGTACCATTCCGGGACGATGTGGCTCGGCGTGGCGAGCGGGTTCGCCTCGACGTAGTTGTCGGGGTGGCCGAGGAAGTTCGGCATGAAGCCCACGATCGCCATGAACACCACCAGCACGATGGCCAGCGCGAACAGATCCTTGATCACGAAATAGGGCCAGAAGGGCAGGGTGTCCTTGGCCGCTTCCTCTTTCGAGCCGCGGCGGACCTCGACGCCCGTCGGGTTGTTGTTGCCCGTCGAGTGGAAGGCCCAGACGTGAACGATCACGAGACCGAGGATCACGAACGGCAGCAGGTAGTGCAGCGAGAAGAAGCGGTTCAGCGCGGGCTGACCCACGGCGGATGCGCCGAGCAGCCACGTCTGGATCGACTCGCCGATGAACGGGATGGCGCCGAAGAGGCCGGTGATGACCGCCGTGCCGTGGAAGGACATCTGGCCCCAGGGCAGAACGTAGCCCATGAAACCGGTCGCCATCATCAGCAGGTAGATCAGCATCCCGACGATCCACGTCACCTCGCGCGGGGCCTTGTAGGACCCGTAGTAGAGGCCGCGGAAGATGTGCATGTAGACCGCGAAGAAGAACAGCGAGGCGCCGTTCATGTGGAAATAGCGGATCATGTGGCCGCCGTTCACGTCACGCATGATGTGTTCGATGGAGTTGAACGCCATGTCCACATGCGGCGTGTAGTGCATCACCAGAACGACGCCGGTCGCGATCTGAAGCACCAGCGTGAAGACGAGAACGATCCCCCAGATCCACATCCAGTTGAGGTTCTTGGGGGTCGGGATCATCAGCGTGTCGTACATGAGTCCGACGACGGGAAGCCGCTTGTGCAGCCACGTCTCGATGCCCGTCTTCGGCTCGTAGTGATCGTGCGGGATACCAGCCATGTGCCGCTCTCCTTAACCGAGTTGGATCGTGGCTTCGTCGACGAACTCGGCGACGGGCACGGGAAGGTTGCGGGGCGCCGGGCCACGGCGGATGCGGCCGGCAGTGTCGTAGTGCGACCCGTGGCAGGGGCAGAACCACCCGCCGAAGTCACCGGATTCGCCGAGCGGCACACAGCCGAGGTGGGTGCAGACACCCATCTGGACGAGCCATTCCTCGGGGTTGTCGGAGCCTTCGCCGAACGGGGCGAGCGCCCGGTTCGCGTCCGTCGCGGGGGCGGAGGCATCGAGGTTCTCGTTATTGGCGAGCGGATCGGGCAGCGACGACGGGTCGACCCCGTTCGCGGCCTCGATCTCTTCCGCCGTGCGGCGGCGGATGAACACCGGCTTGCCCTGCCAGAGCACCGTCAGCTGCGAGCCGGGCTCGACCGTGCTGATGTCGACGCGGATCGAGGACAGGGCCTGCACGTCGGCAGACGGGTTCATCTGGTTCACGAGCGGCCAGACAGCGGCACCGGCGGTGACGGTCGCAGCGCCGGCGGTTGCATAATAGATGAAGTCGCGGCGGGTGCCCTGGGCTTCGTCTGCGTGTGACACGTCAAACATCTCCGTAGTTGCGGGCCCGGACGGGCCACGGACGGCTTCGGCAGGCGCGAAACTCCGCCGACCGGTCGGGCCGGGTTCTACATGCCGCCCCCTGAGCCGTCCAGCGTGGAAAGCGGTTCACTATGTCGCATTGGGTCAATTTCCACCCTCGCGCAAGCCCGCGTGATACCGGGCGAGTTTGCCATGTTGCCGATCGGTCCGTAAGGGGGAGCGATGTCGCGCTTTGCCTTCCTTCTCATCCCGATCGGACTGGCCGGTCCACTCCAGGCCGAAACCGAACTCGCCTTTCACCTAGGTGCACAGGGCGCAGCACCGGGTGACGTCCGGATCGACGATCCGGTCGCGGGACGCGACACGCTCGGCGTGGATTGGGAGGGGCGGTCGGCCTCGGCGCCCGTCTATTATGGCCTTCGCCTGACCCGATGGTCGGAAGAGACGGGGTGGGGCGTAGATTTCGTCCATGCGAAGGTCTACGCGCCCGCAGACGATCGAGCCGCCGGCGGCTACGACGTGCTGGAATTCACCGACGGCCTCAACCTTTTGACCCTGAACGCCTATCGGCGCTGGCCGGACGCGCTCGGGCCGGCAACGCCTTACCTCGGCGGTGGCATCGGTATCGCCGTGCCGCACGTCGAGGTCACGCGCGGCGGTTCCGTCACGGAAGGCTATCAAGTCACCGGTCCGGCAGCGACGTTGCTCGCCGGACTGCGGCTGCCGGTCGGCGACCGCTGGACCGTGTTCGGCGAATACAAGGCAAGCTGGAGCGACAACCGCGCTGACCTCTCCACCGGTGGTACGCTCGAGGCGGAGATCGTCACGCACGCTCTGAACGCCGGCGTCGCCTGGCGGTTCTGACGGATCAGGCGGGGGGCTTCGTGTCGACCATCGCCGGCCGCTCGGAGAAGGCGGCTTCCCAAGCGGCAAGTTGCGGACGGGTCGCGCGCCAGTCGCGGCCCGGATGGCGAAGATCGAGATAACCGAGCATGCAGGCCACCGCGACCTGCGCCATGTCGACCGGTCCGTTCAGGTGGCTCATCCAGCGGGCTTCGAGCGCATCCAGCGCGCGCGCCACCTTCTGCCACTGTGCTTCGATCCAGTCCGCGCTCTTGCCGTCGGTCCCCTTGAAGCGGGCCTCGTAGACCATGCCGACCGCTGCATCCATCGCCCCGTGCGCAGTCGCCTCCAGCGTCAGCACTTCCCAGAGCCGCGCCGTCGGGTAGAGCCCGGCGTCCGAGATCTGGTCGAGGTAGCGGGCGATCACCCGGCTGTCGTGCACCGCAGGCCCGTCGGGCCGCGCCAGCGTCGGGATCTTGCCGACCGGATTGGCGGCCGCGAGCGCGGCATTGGTATCGAGCGCGTTGGTGCTGATCTCAAGCTCCTCGACCATGTCGGTGATGCCGGCCTCCCGGATCATCACGCGCACGGTACGCACGAAGGGCGAGGCGGGAGACATGAAGAGCTGCATGGGCTGCATTTACGGGCCTTTCATTGAAGTTGCGCCGATCCTGACCGCCCCGCGACCGGGAGTCGAGCGGTCAGCCCTCGCGCATCAGCCGGGAAAGCGCGCCGACCTCCACTCCGAATCCCTCCGCCAGCCGGTCGGCAGCGGCGTGGCGCACCTCCTCGGCCTTGTTCTGGCCGAGCTTGAAGGTCGAATCGATCCGCTCGATCGTCAGCCGGAATGGCAGGATCATCCGCAGGAAACGCGTCAGGACCTCGTCGGACATCTTGTCCATCGTCCAGGGTGTCTTGGGCGCGAGGCGGGATTCGTAGGCCGCCGACTGACGCGCCAGCAGGTCCGGCATCGTCTCGGGCGGCAGGGGCTCCAGCCGCCCGCGCAGATGGATGGCGACGTAGTTCCATGTCGGCACCTGGTCCTCGATCCCGTACCAGTCGGGTGAGACGTAGGCATCGGGACCCTGCACGGCGATCACCGCCTCGACCGAACCGAGCCGGGCGATCGGGTTCGACCGGACGAGGTGCAGATCAGCCCTCGCCCCGTCCTCCGCCAGAAGGAAGGGGACGTGCGACAGAAGCGGTCCGCCGTCGTGGTTCACCGCCAGCGTGCCTAAAGCGCGATCCCGCGCGAGATCGAGCGCACGGGCTTCGGATTCGGAACGGAAGATCGGGTTGGGATGCATGATCCGCCTCCGGCGGGAGGTATTTGTGGCCAGATGAGAGAGCGGTTGCCCTCAGGCGGCGAGCTGGTGCCCCTCGACCGCGCGGATGGTCGCGGGGACGATGCGGCTCTCGGGCTGGTCGGCCGAAAAGGTGACTTCGGCGAACTGCTCGGTCCGGCCCATGCGGGCGTTTTCCATCAATACCATGTGCTGACGGCCCACCTGCCCGCCAAGGTGACGCGCCACGGCGGCGTCCCCGGCGGCGCGCAGTCGCGCGGCACGCTCCTTGATGAGCTTGCCGTTCACCGCCGGCATCCGGGCCGCGGGCGTGCCCTGCCGGGCGGAGTAGGGAAAGACGTGGAGCCAGGTGAGGCTGCAATCCTCGACCAGCTTCAGCGAATTCTCGAAATGCGCCTCTGTCTCGGTCGGAAAGCCGGCGATGATGTCGGCACCGAAGGTCATGTCGGGCCGCAGGCGCAGAGCTTCTTCGGTGAAGCGGATCGCGTCGTCGCGCAGGTGGCGGCGCTTCATGCGCTTCAGGATCAGGTCGTCGCCATGCTGCAGGCTGAGGTGCAGGTGGGGCATCAGACGCGATTCGGTCGCGATGGCGTGCATCAGGTTCTCGTCCACCTCGATCGAATCGATCGAGCTGATCCGCAGGCGTGGCAGGTCCGGCACCAGCTTGAGGATCCGCATGACGAGGTCGCCCAGCTTCGGCTGTGCCGGCAGGTCCGCGCCCCAGCTGGTCAGGTCGACGCCGGTCAGCACGACCTCGTTGTATCCCGATTGAACCAACCGCTTGATCTGGTCGACGACGACTCCCGCCGGAACCGAGCGAGAATTGCCGCGGCCATAGGGGATGATGCAGAAGGTGCACCGATGGTCGCAGCCGTTCTGAACCTGTACGTAGGCGCGCGACCGCGTGCCGAACCCGTCGATCAGGTGGCCCGCCGTTTCGCGCACCGACATGATGTCGTCGACCGCGACTCGCTCCGTGTCGCCGATCAGGTCGGGAGTCATGGAGGCCCAGGTCTCGGGCATCATCTTCTCGGAATTGCCGATTACCCGAGTGACCTCGGGCATGTCCGAGAAGGTCTCGGGCTCGGTCTGCGCGGCGCAGCCGGTGACGATCAGCGGCGCGTCCGGGTTCTCGCGGCGCAGGCGGCGGATCTCCTGCTTGGCCTTGCGCACGGCCTCTGCCGTCACGGCGCAGGTGTTCACCACCATCGCGTTGGTCAGACCCGCCTGTTCGGCGAGCGCCTTCATCGCTTCCGTCTCGTAGGCGTTGAGACGGCAGCCGAGCGTCGAGAACCGCGGCGCGGTCATCCGTACCAGACCCCGTCGTACACGTGCGCGGCGGGGCCCTTCATCCAGACCCCGTCGTCGGACCAGCGGATCTCAAGCTCTCCGCCGTCGAGCTCGATCGTGACCTGCCGTCCGGTCAACCCGCGCCGGGCCGCCGCGACGGTCACCGCACAGGAGGAGGAGCCGGACGCCTCGGTGATTCCCGCGCCACGCTCCCAGACCCGCATCCGGATCCGGCCGTGGTCGAGGACCTGAGCGATCTGAACGTTGGTGCGTTCGGGAAACAGCGGGTGATGCTCGATGGACGGGCCGAAGGTGGCGAGGTCGATGGCGCTCACGTCCTCGACGAAGAAGGTGCAGTGCGGATTGCCCATGCCGGTGGCGACCGGGTCGCCTTCGATCGGCAGGTGCAGCGAATCAACCTCTTCGGACAACGGGATGTCGCGCCAGTGCGTATCCGGGTGGCCGAGATTCACGGCGACTTCGCCGTCGGGGCGTCTCAGTGCGTGCAGGATGCCGCGTTCGGTGGTCATGCGCAGCATGTCCTGCCCGGTGCGGTTCATCATCTGCGCCGCGACACAGCGAGTCGCGTTGCCGCAGGTCGCCGAGCGGCTGCCGTCGGAATTCCAGAAAGACAGGTGAAAATCGCCGCCCTCCTCGGACGGGCCGATGATGACAAGCTGGTCGAAGCCGATTCCCCGGCGCCGATCGGCCATCGCTGAGAGAATCTCCGAATCCGCCTCGACGGCACCAGCACGGCCGTCGATCACGACAAAGTCGTTCCCGAGCCCGTGCATCTTCATGAAAGGCAGACCTGATCTGGCAAGCGTACGCATGCCGCTCATATAGATGAGCGATCATGTTGAATCCAAGACCATTCGTTTCCGGGCTTGACCGCAGAAATTGCTTTTTCTATGGAGGCGCCTCGTGGGCCGTTAGCTCAGTTGGTAGAGCAACTGACTTTTAATCAGTGGGTCGCAGGTTCGAATCCTGCACGGCTCACCACTGAACCTCCCGGAACAACTTCGCGGTTCGTTCGCGCGAAATGTCGGCGAGGCCGCTTTTCGAATCACAAAGCCGCACCGCCGCCCGGGTCATCGCGCATTGATGCCCCGTGCGGCGGCGCGCCCTGTTATTTGTCGAGTGTCGCGGCGGACAGCTCGACCGCCGCCTCACAGTGCAGGTCGGCCGAGGACAGGCCGGCGTACAGCTTGTAGGTGCCACCGGTGATCCGCCATTTTCCCGCGTCGACGTCGAACCATGCGAAGGCCCGCGGCGCTAGCGGGATGGTCAGCTCCTCCGACTCACCCGCGGCGAGCACGACCTTGCGGAACGCCTTCAGCTCCCGCGCCGGGCGGGGCAGCGGCGCGTCGCGCTCTCCGACGTAGAGTTGTACTACCGTGCTGCCGTCGCGCTCGCCCGTGTTGCGCAGCGAGACGGTCGCCTCCACCCCGTCGCCAGAGGCCGAGACGGTCAGCCCCTCAACTGCGACCGTGCTGTAGCCGAGGCCGAAGCCGAACGGGAACAGCGGCGTGGTGCCCTGCTGCTCGTAATGGCGATGGCCGATGAAGACGCCTTCCTCGTAGCGCACCTTGCCGTCGAGACCGGGGTAGACTTCCGGATCCTGGCTGTGGGTCGGGTTGTCCGACCACCGGGCCGGGAAGGTCTGGGGCAGTCGGCCACCCGGTTCGACGTCGCCGGTCAGCACATCGGCGATGGCGTTGCCGCACTCCTGCCCCGGATACCACGCCTGAAGCACCGCCGGGACCTCGTCGAGCCACGGCATCTCCACCGGGCCACCGGTCTGAAGCACCACGACGGTCGAGGGATTGGCCGCGGCGACCGCGCTCACCAGTTCGTCCTGCCGGCCCGGCAGCGCGATGCCGTCGAGGTCGGAGCCCTCGGTGTCCCACTCGCCGGAGCGACCGACGAAGACCAGCGCCACGTCCGCGTCCTTCGCCGCCTCGGCGGCGGCGGCGATGTCTGCATCGCCGAGCCGGCGCGACACGCCGAAGCGCCAACCGGTCAGGTGCAGGTTGTCGGCAGGCTTGGTGCGCATCTCGACCACGATCTCCACCGTCTGGCCGGCGGCCAGGTCGCGAGTCGCGGTGATTTCGTCACAACCTTCCTCGAAGAAGGTGCGCCCCTTGGTCCAGCTGTCCCAGACGTCGATCGCTTCCTCGCCGTCGATCAACATCCGCGCATAGGCCGCGGCATGCAGGCCGAAGCTGTAGGTCCCCGCCTCCTCGGCGGTGAAACGGGCAGTGATACGGGCGGAGAAATGCTTCGCGTCGACCTTGCCGGCGGCCACACCCTCCAGCCAGAAGGCGACGGAAGGGCCCATCGTCTCGCTGTGGACCGGCTCGCCGGACAGCGATTCGTTGTCGAAGAAGTCGACCGACAGCCCGTCCTCGATCAGCGGCTCCCATCGGTGGTTCTGGCAGCCCTGCGCGAAGGTCAGCGCCTTCGCCCCGAACCGCTCGACCAGCCCGTCCCACGGCGAGATGCGGTAGTGCGGGTTCAACTGGGCCGAGCCGCCGCCCATGATCTGCGCAACCTTCGCGTTCGGCCCGATCACCGCCACCCGCTTCGGCGCGGCGAGCGGCAGTGTGCCCTCGTTCTTCAGCAGCACGGCACCCGCGGCCCCGGCTTTGCGGATCAGCGCGCGGTGCTCGGCCTTGTCCTCGGCCCGTTCCGTCCACTCCGTCCGGTCGTCAAGCGCACCGGTCCGCTCCATCAGGCGCAGCACGTTGAGCGCCCGTTCCCGCACCATCGCGGCGTCAACCTCGCCCGCCTCGACGGCGGCGACCAGCTTGTCGCCCCGGTCACGCGTCGGGCCCGGCATCTCGAGGTCGAGGCCCGCGTTCACCGTCGGCGCGGTTGAGCGCGACCCGAACCAGTCCGACATGACAACGCCGTCATAGCCCCACTCCTGGCGCAGCACGGTAGTCAGCAGCCATTCGTTCTCGGCCGTGTAGGTGCCGTTCAGCTTGTTGTAGGAGGACATGATGCCCCACGTTCCGGCCTCCTTCACCGCCGCCTCGAACGGGCGAAGGTAGATCTCGCGCAGGCTCCGCTCGTCCACCTCCGAGTTCATGGTCGTTCGCTCGATTTCGGACTCGTTGCCGGCGAAGTGCTTGATCGTCGCCGAGACGCCACCCTCCTGCAGCCCCCTGACATAGCCGACGGCCAGCGCGGCGGTCAGTTCGGGGTCTTCCGAGTAGCATTCGAAATTTCGGCCGTTGGTGACGGAGCGGTGGATGTTCACCGTCGGCGCGAGCGAAACATGCGCGCCTTTGGAGTGGACCTCTTCCGCCAATGCGCCGCCGATCTGCTGCGCCAGCGCAGGATCCCAGGTCGCACCGATCGCGATACCGACGGGGAAGGCCGCCGCCGTCACGCCGCCCACCAGTGACCCGCCGCCGCGCGCGCCGTTCGGCCCGTCGGTGACCCGCAGCTTCGGAATGTCGAGCCGCTCGATGGCGGGCAGGGACCAGAAGTCCTCCCCGGACAGGAGCATCACCTGCTCTTCGAGGGGCATGCGGTCGACGAGATCTTCGATGCGGTTCGACATGGCGTGGCCTTTCCCGGTCGTTCGCCCCGGTGTGCGACATGCCTTCAGCCTGTGCAACGCCGTCTGCCTGTGCGCATGTCGTGTGCCGCCATGATGTCATTCAAACTTCATCATTTCGGGGCGGGCGGACACTCGCACTTTCGTGGCGAGGGGGGTAACTTGGCGCCGACCGAAAGGAATGCCCATGCAACGTCGCCATTTCCTGTCCTCCGCCCTCGCCACCCTCGCCACGCCGGCCCTTGCGCAGAGCGTGGCGACGACCGACGGTATCCGGCTGAGAGAGCTTTACGACGGTCACGACCTGTCCCCCCTCGCGCAGGAGCTGATGGGTCAGCGAGTCTCCGTGATGGGCTTCATGGCCCCGCCGCTGAAGGCTGAGTCCCAGTTCTTCGTGCTGACCAAGATGCCGATGGCCGTCTGCCCGTTCTGCGAGTCGAGCGCGGACTGGCCGAACGACATCCTCGCCGTCTACACGAAGCGGACCGTCGACGTGGTGCCCTTCAACGTCGGCATCTATGCCGAGGGTATCCTCGAATACGGCGAATACCGGGACCCCGAGACCGGCTTCGTCAGCATGGTCCGGCTCGTCGACTCCGTCTATGCCTGACAGCTCCGGCCCCGCGCTGGATGTTCGCGACCTCGTCGTCACCGGCGAGCGTGGGCGCAACATCCTCGAGATCGACCGGCTCGACCTCGCCCCTGGCACCGCGCTCGGGATCGAGGGGCCGTCGGGCGCGGGCAAGTCCACGTTGCTCTTCGCGCTCGCGGGGCTGGCGGAGCGGGCGACCGGCAGGGTCAGCTGGAACGGCACCGACCTGCTGTCGCTGTCCGCCGATCGCCGCACACGTTTCCGGGCCGAAAGCATCGGCCTGATCTTCCAGGACTTTCTGCTGTTCGACGAACTCGGCCCCGCTGCCAATGCCGGGCTCCAGTCGCTGTTCGCGCCGAAGGCGAAGCGCGCCGGACTGAAGGACCGCGCCGCCGCCGTTCTCGCACGCCTCGGCGTGCCGTCCGAAGCCCGGACCGTCGCCAGCTTCTCCGGCGGGGAACGTCAGCGAGTCGGCATCGCCCGCGCGCTCGCCCACGACCCTGCGATCCTGCTGGCGGACGAGCCGACCGCGAACCTGCACCGCGCCGCCTCCGACGCGCTGACCGATGACCTGCTCGCCGACGTGCGCGAACGTGGCCGAACCCTGATCGTCGTCAGCCACGACGAACGGCTCTTGTCGCGCATGGACCGGCGGCTGCGCATCGCCGACGGGAGACGCGTGGCATGAGGGGAGTCTGGCTCGACCTTCCCGCCACGGCGCAGGACATCCTGATTCTCATCGCGCTCCTGCTCCCGGCGCTGCTTACCGCGCTGATCGTGCTGCGCGGCTTCGCGCCCGGTTCCCTTGTCAGGGCGCTGCTCTGGCGGTTCCGCTGGGCGAACGCGGTCTTCGTCGCGCTGATCGCCATCTCCGTCGGTATGGGCATCGGCCTGATTGCGCAGGAGCGTGGATTGCGCCGCGGCACCGCGCAGGCGGCGGACAAGTTCGACATGATCGTCAGCGCGCCCGGCTCCGAGATGACGATGATGCTGGCCGCCGTCTTCCTGCAACCCTCCGCCGTGCCGCTGCTCGACGGCGACACATACAACGCCGTCTCGACGAACCCCCGCGTCGACGTCGCCGCCCCGCTCGCCTTCGGCGACAGCCACGACGGATCGCCGGTCATCGGCACGACGGCGGACTTCGTCACCTACCTCTCCGAAGATCAGGTCGAGGGCCGGATGTGGACCGACACGTTCGAGGCGATCGTCGGCGCGGGCACCTCGCTCGAGATCGGCGACAGCTTCGTGCCCGCCCATGGCCACGGTGATGCGGCTGACCACGGCGCACACGGCGACAGCTACACGGTCGTCGGGAAGATCCCGCGCAACGGCTCACCGTGGGATCGCGCGATCATGGTTCCGGTCGAATCCGTCTGGGCGATCCACGGTCTTGCCGACGGCCACGCGCCGGATGCCGAGGACCGCCTCGGCCCGCCCTATGACGCCGACTTTTTCCCCGGCACGCCTGCCATCGTGGTCCGCGCCACCAGCCTGCCGGACACCTACGCGCTGCGGTCGGAGTTCAGCCGCGACGGCGAGACGATGGCCTTCTTCCCCGGCGCGGTGCTCGCCAACCTCTACCGGATCATGGGCGACGTGCGGCAGGCGATGTCGCTGATGACGCTGGTCACGCAGGTGCTTGTCGCGGCGAGTGTCCTGCTCGGTCTCTTCATCCTGTCCCGCCTGTTCCAGCGCCAGCTCGCGCTGCTGCGCGCCATCGGCGCGCCGGCGCGGTTCGTCATGGCTGTGGTCTGGTCCTATGCGGCGGGACTGCTCGCGACGGGCTCGATCCTCGGCCTCGGCACCGGCTATCTCGCCGCCGCGATCCTGGGTCGCGTGGTGACCGCCCGCACCGATATCCTCGTCACCGCGTCGATCGGGTGGAGCGAAGTCCACCTTGTCGCTGGCTTCCTGTCGGCCACGGCGGTGCTGTCGCTCGTCCCGGCGTGGTCGGTGCTGCGCGCCCCGGTGATGCGGGCGATCAGGTCCTGAGCAGCGTCTCGCCGGTGCTCAGCGTCGGCGTGAGCTCTTCCTTCACCGCCTCGGCGGAGGGGTCCTCCTGCCGCGCGAGCACCAGCCGCGCCGCCCGTTCGCCGATCTGGCGGCGGCACGCGTCCATCGTGGCGAGCCGCTGCGGCAGTCCGTCGATCAGATCGACCCCGTTGAACCCCGCAAGCCCGACCTGCCCCGGCACGTCGATCCCCTGGTCGAGCAGGTGGATCAGTCCGCCGGCACCGATCATGTCGTTGCTGTAGTAGATGAAGTCGAGGTCAGGCGTCCGCGACAGCATCGCCTGCGTCAGCTCACGCCCCTTGGCGAGCGCGGAGCCGCCCGAGTAGAACTCGCTGTCCGCGATCTCGAGGCCCGCCTTGGCGAGCGCCCGCGTGAAGCCCTCGAACCGCTTCCGGGCGCGGTAATCCAGCGGCATCTTCGTCCCGATGAAGCCGACCCGGCGATAGCCCGCCTCGACGATGCTCTCGCCCATGATCCGCCCGGCCCGGCGGTGCGAGATGCCGACGCAATTGTCGATCGGCTCTCCGTCGGTATCCATGATCTCGACAACGGGGCAATCGGCGCGGGCCAGCATCGCCCGGCTCGCCTCGCTGTGCTCCAGCCCGGCAACGATCACGCCGGACGGCCGCCACGAGAGCATCTCGAACAGGACCTTCTCTTCCTTCTCGGGCAGGTAGTCGGTGAGCCCGACGACCGGCTGCAACTCGCTGTCCTCCAGCGCCTCGGAGATCCCGGACAGAACCTCCGGAAAAACGAGGTTCTTGAACGACGGGATGACCACGGCGACAAGGTTCACCCGGCTCGACGCCAGCGCCCCCGCGATCTTGTTCGGCACGTAGCCGAGCGCCTTGGCCGCCTCGCGCACCCGCTCGCGCGTCGCCTCGCTGACGTCGCCCTTGTTGCGCAGCACCCGGCTGACGGTCATCTCGCTCACGCCCGAGGCTTCGGACACGTCCCTCAGCGTCAGCGGTCGTCTCGGCGGCTTGTTCACGGTCTTGCCCGTCCTTCTCCCTTGGTCGTCCGCACCTTACCGCTACCCCAAGGGCCTTGTCCAAACGATCCGCGACATGCCGATTTGCACAGGCGCGCCGCAATCCACGGCGTGACGACGCCTCACGCGTTGACCGATCGCCCAGAACGGGGCAATCAGGGGCCCGGCGGCCCCGTGGCTCAACTGGATAGAGCAGCCCCCTCCTAAGGGGCAGGTTGCAGGTTCGAATCCTGCCGGGGTCACCATCCGGACGACGCGGCCGGACGGGCGCGGTCGACCGGGATGAGGAGAAGGAAGGTCCATGAACCGTTTGGCGAGCATGTTCTCCGGCAGGGGCCGGCTCTTCACGGACGAGGACCGGGCCGGGTTCTTCGCGCTCGATGACATCGCGCAGGTGCGCGCCGGCACCATCCGTGGCCCGTTCAAGGACTGGACGGTCTCGGGCAAGGTACTCTGTGGCGGCTACACCAGCATCAATGGGGTGCTGAACGCGCGCGGCGACGTGACCTTCGGGCGTTACTGCGCGTTCGGGCGCTACAATTCCTTCATCTCCGGCAACCACCGCACCGACATGCCGAACCAGCAGATCTGGCTCAGCCAGCGCTTCGGGTTCGAGGTCCCGGCCGAGAGCAAGGGCCCGATCGAGATCGGGCACAACGTGTGGGTCGGCGACAAGGTGAACGTGTTGTCCGGCGTTCAGGTCGGCCATGGCGCGGTGCTGGCCGCCGGTGCGACCGTCACGAAGGATGTGGAGCCCTTCACCATCGTCGGCGGCAACCCGGCGAAGCCGATCCGCAAGCGCTTCACCGACAAGACCATCGCGCAACTGCTGAAGATCGCGTGGTGGGACTGGGACGATGAGCGGATCTCGCGCAACAAGGACTTCTTCGAGACGTCTATCCCGCACGACCGCAACGTCGATCTGCTGTCGATCGTGAAGGCCTGAGGTCCGGCGCCCGCGAGGGCGTCAGACCATCTTGATAACGCCCTTGTCGATGGCGAGCATGTAGCCCTGCCGCGCGATGTTCTTCACCAGAAGCTCGGAGATCATCTGGTTGCCCAGACTGTCGCGCAGCCGCTTGATCCGCGTCGCGCCGGCGGCTTCCTCGCAATCCGATTCCGACCGGCCGGAGATCACGGATTCGATCTGCGCCCCGGTCATCACCTCGTCGTCGAGCCGAGCCTCGGCAAGCACCGACAACGTCTCGATCGCGGCGGCGGTCAGCTTGAACTCGAAATTGTTCAGATAGACGAGGTTCTGATCCCGCGCGATCATCAGCGAGTTCACCTCGATGCCCTTTTGCTCGATTTTGCCCATCCGCCGGTTCAGCACGATCAGCATGACGAGGAAGGCGACCGCCGCGATCAGCAGCGCCGTCGCGAAGACGAGCAGGACGAAGATGACGAAGCGATAGCTCGTCAGCGTCTCCGAAAAGGCGGTCCCCGACTGCGCGATGATCTCGAGCAGCTTGATTTCCGCCTGGTTGGTCAGATCGTCGTTTTCGACGAAGAGTTGCTCGACGCGAGCGTTGAAGGCGTTCGCGTCGGGCAGGTTCACAAACAAGAGGACAGCGGCAGCGCCGAGGATCAGCACGATCGCCGCGATACCCGCAGTGACCACCTTTACCCCGGTCTGACGTGTCTCAATAGCGGAGGTAGAATTCTCCCGCATTCGCTCTCCTGGATTCGGCACCGGACTGGTCGAAAGTGCCGAGGACTTCAAGCAGTTGCCAGCCCGCAGAGGCGAGTCGCCCCTCGAGTTCCGACGTGGCATCGCTCACAGTACACGACCCGTTGATCTCTGCCACACCGTATTGGAGGCGGAGCGGATCGTCCTGTTTTGCCTTGTAATCAGCGAAACATTCCGCACTCGCGGTCGTCGCGCCGAGGAGAACAAACGTAATGATGAGTAGTATGTTTTTCATGGCTCGACCCTGACGTCAGCCGCGATGCTATTCAATATCCCGGCGCGTTCAACGGGCATGATAGGGGATAGCAGGTCCGTGATATTGCCCGCAAAAGCGCTTCGCCCCATCTCTCTCCTCACAGAAGCGGCTGCATCCGCGGCGGGCAGGGCACCACTCCGACCTGAACGCCGAAGCTGCAGGATTTTTCTGCCGCGGCGTTCCGGCGCCGCATTTTCAGACCCTGGCGCCTGACGCGCCGCGGACATTTCAGGAAGACCGGGCCTGCGTCACTCCGCAGGGTCCGACATTGGAGACCGGGGAGCGGCCATTACACGCCAGCCGCTCCGGGCATTCGGTTTCGAGCAGTGACGCGCCGTCGAAGGCGCGCCGCAGGAGCGGTGGGGGGCTCGGACATGGTCCCCCACCGTCTTGCCTTCGCCGGGCGTCCCCGGCAGATGAGGGGCATGACCATGATCCCCGACCTTTCGTTCGAGACGCTCGCCCTCGCGGGCGGATCGTTGCGCGTGGCCGGCGTAGATGAGGTGGGGCGCGGGCCGCTGGCGGGTCCGGTGACGGCAGCGGCGGTGATCCTCGACCCGGCGCGCATTCCCGCCGGTCTCGCCGATTCCAAGACCGTGCCGGCCGGACGCCGCGCGGCGCTTTCCCTCGAACTGCACGAAGTTGCGCTCGTCTCCATCGCCCACGCCACCGTGGAGGAGATCGACGAGCTCAACATCCTGCGGGCCAGTCACCTCGCGATGGTGCGCGCGCTCAACGCGCTCGAGGCCGACCACGCGCTGATCGACGGCAACATGTTGCCCCGGGATCTCGCCTGCAACGGGGAGGCGATCATCAAAGGCGACGCCAGATGCCTGTCCATATCCGCCGCGTCGATCGTCGCCAAAGTGGCGCGCGATTGCATCATGGTGGACTTGGCGCAACAGCACCCCGGCTACGGCTGGGAGACGAACGCAGGGTACGGGACGAAAAGCCACATATCTGCGCTCCAGAATCTCGGCGTGACCCCACACCATAGGCGATCTTTCGCGCCCGTCCGCAATATCTTGTGGCAAGCGGAAACGCCAAATCCTTGATTCAAGAAAGTTTTTGACAGCGAATCGAGGCTGAATCATCTTGAGGCCAACCAACGAGCGGGCAAATCCGCCGGGGACGAGGCAGACGGATGAACATGACGGTAAAGGGCGCTTCGGCGCTCCCATTGAACACGATCCTGGCCGGGGACTGTATCCAGATGATGCAGTCGCTTCCGGCCGCGTCGATCGACCTGATCTTCGCGGATCCCCCCTACAACCTGCAACTCAGGGGCGATCTCCATCGTCCCGACAACAGCCGCGTCGACGCCGTCGATGACGAGTGGGACCGCTTCGCGACGTTCGAGACGTACGACGCCTTCACCCGTGCCTGGCTCGCCGAAGCGCGCCGCCTGCTGAAGCCGAACGGGGCGATCTGGGTGATCGGCTCCTATCACAACGTGTTCCGCCTCGGCGCCGAACTTCAGAACCAGGGCTACTGGATCCTGAACGACGTGGTGTGGCGCAAGTCGAACCCGATGCCGAACTTCCGCGGCAAGCGGCTGACCAACGCGCACGAGACGCTGATCTGGGCCTCCAAGTCCGAGGGTGCGAAATACACCTTCAACTACGAGGCGCTGAAGGCGCTCAACGAAGGCGTCCAGATGCGGTCCGACTGGGTGCTGCCGATCTGCACCGGTCACGAGCGTCTCAAGGATTCCGCCGGCGACAAGGCGCATCCGACGCAGAAGCCGGAATCGCTGCTGCACCGGGTGCTGCTCGGCACGACAAACCCCGGTGACGTGGTCCTCGACCCGTTCTTCGGCACCGGCACGACCGGCGCCGTGGCCAAGATGCTCGGCCGCGACTGGATCGGGATCGAGCGCGAGGCCGCCTATCGCGAAGTGGCCGAGAAGCGTCTCGCCAACATCCGCAAATACGACCGTGACGCGCTCGCCGTCACAACGTCCAAGCGCGCCGAGCCGCGCGTGCCCTTCGGCCAGTTGGTCGAGCGCGGCATGCTGCGCCCCGGTGAAGTGCTGACCTCGCTCAACGGCCAGAAGTCCGCAAAGGTGCGGGCCGACGGGACGCTGATCGCCGACGATATAAAGGGCTCGATCCACCAGGTCGGAGCCCACCTGGAGGGCGCCCCCTCCTGCAACGGCTGGACCTACTGGTGCTTCAAACGAGACGGCAAGACCGTTCCCATCGACCTGCTGCGCCAGCAGATCCGCGCCGAGATGCTAACACCCTGAACACCGCCTGTGCCTGCGGCCGCCGCCGCTATGGCACTAACTTCAACCCCGCCGGCGCCTTCAGCGGACCGGCGGGGCTTTTTCGTTTTTGACCTCACGAATCCGTGATTGATCGTCACGTGAGGCGCTGCCCGGGCATCGAGCGTTGCGTTAAGATCTTGTTAATAAACGGAAAATGTTTCGCGCGCGAAACATTTCAGCCGCGCGGCAGCGGCAGGGTGCCCCGTTTGTAGGGCTCCCAGTCGGTGATCTCCGGGTAATACATCTGCCGCCAGCGCCGCACTTTCGGGTTCATGATCCGCCGCCAGACCGGCGGGATCATCGCGAACATCGCCATCAACGGATAGCCATAAGGCAGCTGCGGCGCGTCCGCCTCGGAGTAGCTCTGCAGCAGCGGGAACCGCCGGTCGGGCTTGTAATGGTGGTCGGAGTGGCGCTGCAGGTTGATGAGCAGCCAGTTCGTCGCCTTGTGGTTGGCGTTCCACGAATGGCGCGGCATGACGTGCTCGTACCTGCCCTCGCCCAAGTGCTTCCGCGTCAGCCCGTAATGCTCGACATAGTTGGTCAGCTCCAGCGTCCAGATCGCGGTGCCGGCCTGCACGATGAACAGGAGCAGACCGACCCAGCCGCCAACGATCAGCGCCAGCAGCAGCGCCGCGCCCTGAAGCGCCCAGTAACGCCAGAACGGGTTCGACCGGTCGTGCCACGGCAACTTCTTGCGGGCCAGCATCGCCTTCTCCGCCCGGAAGGCGGAGACGAGCGACTGGTACAGCACGCGCGGATAGAACCGGTGAAAGCCCTCGTTGTAACGCGCCGTCACCGGGTCGCGCGGCGTGCCGACGTGGCGGTGATGGACCAGCAGATGTTCGGAGCGGAAATGCGAATAGAGCACCATCGCCAGCAGCAGGTCGCCAAGCCACCGCTCCAGCCGGTTCCGCTGGTGGAGCAGCTCGTGCGAGTACACGATGCCGACAGTCCCGGTCAGCACACCGGTGCCGAAGAAGACCCAGAACTTCTCCCAGCCGGTCAGGTGCTCGGCGCGCGGCACGTAAGCCAGCAGCGAGAACAGCAGCAAGAACTGCACCGGCGCCCAGATCATGACGATCAGCCGATACCAGAACAGCTCGCGCTCCTCGGTCATCGGGTCGACGTTGTCCTCGTTCAGCCCGGTCAGGCTGTCGATCAGCGAAAACAGGTACCAGGTGCAGACCGGCGCGAGCGCAATGGTCCAGCCGCCGAAGACCGCCCCGATCCACGGCAGCGGCACGAGCGCGAGCGAGAGCCAGAAGGGCAGCGCGTTGGACAGCCGGGCAGGAACGGAAATGTCGGTCATGGAACGGTCCGGTCAGTTGGCGACGGGACCTTAGACCGGACCCCGCAGCGCCTCAATCGGTCAGTTCAGCGCGGGCGAGGTCGAAGACCTTGCGCATCACGGTCGGCAGGTCGGAGGGGCGGAAGTCGCCTTGTGCGATGAACATTCCGCGCTCGGGCACCGCGTCGACGGGCGCGCGCGCCACCCGGATCGCCAGTCGCAGATGGAAGTGCGTGAAGGTGTGTCGCGCCTCCGCGCCGGCATCCTGCCAGTCCGCGTCGAGCGGCGGTGCCGGCTCCGGGGCCTCGCCCCAGTCGCTGCCCGGCCAGCCCAACATGCCGCCGAGCAGCCCGCTGTCGGGCCGCCGCTCCAGCAGCCAAGCCCCGTCCTCCCGCCGCGCGACATAGGCGATGCCGAGCCGCACGGGCTTCGCCGCCTTCGGCAGCTTGCGCGGCAGCGTTGCGGCGATCCCGTCCGCTCGCGCGACGCAGGGCTCGCGCCACGGGCAGATGCCGCAGGCGGGCGAGCGGGGCGTGCAGATCGTCGCGCCGAGGTCCATCACCGCCTGCGCATAGTCGCCGGGCCTCTCTTCCGGCGTGTGTCCGGCGGCGAGCGCAGTGAGCTCGCCCTTGGCGGTCGGCAGCGGAGTCTCGACGGCATGAAGCCGCGCCATCACCCGCTCGACGTTGCCGTCCACCACCGTGGCGGGGCGGTCGAAGGCGATCGCCGCGATCGCCGCCGCCGTGTAGGGCCCGATGCCGGGCAGGGCGCGCAGCCCCTCGACGCTGTCTGGAAAGGTGCCGCCATGCTCCGCCGCCACGACCCGCGCACACTTCAGCAGGTTGCGCGCGCGGGCGTAGTAGCCAAGGCCGGCCCACGCGGCCATGACGTCGCCATCCTCGGCCGCTGCAAGGTCGGCGACGGTCGGCCAGCGTGTCGTGAAGGCGGCGAAGTAGGACTTCACCGCCGGCACGGTGGTCTGCTGCAACATGACCTCGGACAGCCAGACGCGGTAGGGGTCCGGCCGCTCGCCGGCGGCCCTCGCGGCGGGGCCGGTGCGCCACGGCAGGTCGCGCGCATGGACGTCGTACCAGCCGAGAAGTTCGTCGCTCAGAGAGTCACGCATTCTTTATGCCGCCCCGCTTTGTTCCTCTGGTCCCGCAGCGCGGATTCCCCCAGACTGACGCTGCCATGACACAAGCGCGCCGATACAGCTCGACCAAGGGGTTTGCCCGTGCCGCCAGCCTGATGCAATCCCGCATCCGGACGGCCTCGGAATCCCGCGGCTTCGCGGTGTCGCGCCTGCTGACCCACTGGGCGGAAGTCGTCGGACCGGACACGGCCGCGATCTGCCGGCCGGTGAAGATCAACTTCGGCCGCGGCAAGGAGCTCGGCGCGACGCTCGTGGTGCTGACGACCGGGCCGCAGGCCCCGATGCTCGAGATGCAGAAGGACCGTATCCGCGAGAAGGTGAACGCCTGCTACGGCTACGGCGCGATCAATCGGGTGCAGATCACGCAGACCGCGCCGACCGGCTTCGCCGAGGGGCAGGCGGTGTTCTCACCAGACCGGCGCAAGCGGGATGCCGAGCCCGATCCGGGCGCCGTGGCCTCCGCCCGGCAAAGCACCGACAGCATCGAGAGCGAGGAATTGCGCCTTGCACTCGAACGCCTTGGATCCAATGTCATTGCGAGGCAGGCCAAAGGGCCGGACAGACGCCAGAACAGGAAAGACGAGACATGAACAAGATCATCGCCATCGCCCTCCTTGCCGCCGTACTGGTCGGTGGGGGCTCGTGGGTCCTCTCCAAGGGCCTCGGCAACGACGACCCCCTTCTCGGCGCCGCCGTGGGCCAGGAATCCGCGGAAGAGGTCGACGGGGCGGAGATCGACACCTCCAGCATCGTCGACATGAAGGTGGGCGAGGATGACGCCCCGGTGACGGTGGTGGAATACGCCTCCTTCACCTGCCCGCACTGCCGGGACTTCCACAACGAGCTCTACCCCGAGATCAAGCAGGACTACATCGACAGCGGTGAGGTTCAGATGATCTACCGCGAAGTCTACTTCGACCCCTACGGTCTCTGGGCCTCGATGGTCGCGCGCTGCGGCGGCGAGATGCGCTTCTTCGGCATCGCCAGCATGATCTACGAGCGCCAGCAGGAATGGACGCAAGGTGACACGCCGAACGCGATCGCCGAGAACCTGCGCACCATCGGCAAGACCGCCGGCCTGTCGGACGAGGACCTCGACGCCTGCCTCACCGATCCGGCAATGGCCCAGACGCTGGTGCAGTGGTACGAAGAGAACAAGGAAGAGGACAACGTGACCTCGACCCCGACCTTCTTCATCAATGGCGAGAAGTTCGAGGGCAACTGGTCCAGCGAGCTGGTCGACGCGATCGACGCCGCGGTCGGCGAAAACAACTGATCCCTAAGCTTTTCGGTAGACGTCAGGGCGGGGGAGACCCCGCCCTTTTTCGTAGGATGGGGCAGGCCCCATCCTGCCAGTTCCGCCTAGAGCCCGATCCGAGCGAGCGCTGCTTCCAGCGGTCCGTCGTCGCTCAGCGACAGGCGCACGGGAAGGGTCAGCACCTTGCTGCGGAACGCGTCGGGCAGGCGTACGGCGTCTTTCTCCGTCGTCACCATCTGTGCATTGTGCCGCCGCGCGTCGGCCTCCAGCCGCGCCATCAGCGACGGCGTCAGCGGCTGGTGATCGGACAAGGGCTCTGCATGGATGATCCGCGCGCCGAGGCCCCGGAGCGTGTCGAAGAACTTCTCCGGGTGACCGATCCCCGCGAAAGCAAGCACGGGCAGATTGCCCCACGGCATTCCCGTGGCGAGTGGCGCGAGCTCTCCCCGGAGGCGGGGCAAGCCGTCCGGCACCTCCGCGCCCCAGGTTGCATCGAAGCGTGCCTGCGCCGCTGCGTTGCCTAGCGACAGCAGCAGGTCGGCGCGGGCGAGACCCGCCGCGACCGGCTCCCGCAGCGGGCCGGCGGGCAGGCAGCGGCCGTTACCGAACCCCCGCGCGGCATCGACCACGACGAGCGACAGGTCGCGCGCCACGGCGGGGTTCTGGTGGCCGTCGTCGAGCAGGATCGCTTCCGCCCCGGCCTCGATGGCGGCGCGCGCGCCCGCAGCGCGATCCTTCGCGATCCATGTCGGCGCGAAAGCGGCAATCAGCAGTGGTTCGTCCCCGGTCTGCGCCGCGCCGTGGATGGCGGGGTCCACCCGCTCCGGCCCGGCCAGTGTGCCGCCGTAACCGCGCGTCACGACATGGACCGCGATGTTGCGGGCGATCAGGCGCTCGGTCAGCGCGATCACCGTGGGCGTCTTGCCGGTGCCGCCGGCGTTCACGTTGCCGACGCAGATCACCGGCACGCGCATCGTCTCACCCGGCTGCGCAACCCGGCGGGCCGTCGCCCGCGCATAGAGCGCTCCGAGCGGGGAGAGCATTCGCGCCCGCAGCGACCCGCGGCGCGCCCAGAAGGCAGGTTCGCGCATCGTCAGGCTCCTGCCGTGTCGAGCGTGTCGCGGATCAGCTCCATCACCCGGTTCGTCACGATCGCGCCGGAGGAAATCTCCTGCCAGGCGGCATGGGCGAGGGCAGCCGTCGAATCCGGGGCGAGCATTTCGACCACGCGCGCGCCGAGCTCCGCCGCGCTGGCCGCCTGTCGCGACGCGCCGGCGCGCTTTAGGCGGCGAAAGGCGGGCTCCCAGATGCCGGTGCTCGGCCCATGCAGCACGGCAGAGCCGAGCGCGGCCGGCTCCAGCGGGGAGCGGGTGCTGCCGCTGCCGACGGAGCCACCCATGAAGGTGATCGGCGCGAGGCGATACCATGTGCCGATCTCGTCCGGATCGTCGGCGATGATCGCCTTGCACTCCTCCGTCGGGTCAAACCCTTCGGATCGGAGTGCGGCGGGAAAACCGAGCGCATCCAGAAGCTCCGCCAGCGCGGGCCCGGATTCGGAGGTCTTGGGTCCCACGACCAGCAGCAGGCGGTGCGCGTGGCGGATCGCCTTGCGGTGCGCCTCGCCGATCAGGGGGATCTCTTCCGGCTCGACGCCCGGTGCGAACCAGACGGGCCGCCCGCCGAGCGTGGTCGCCAGCCCGGCGCGCAGACGCTCGTTGCCGGGCCGCGGGATCGCGCCCTCGTCCAGTACGCCGGAAAGTTCGATCTTCGAGTCGTCGAGTCCGGCGCGACGCAGGCGGGCCACCGCTTCGGCATCGGCGGCGAGCACGTGGTGAAAGCCGCGCACCGAACTGCGGGGGCCGCCACCGAGCCACGACTTCCGCATGGAGCCGAGCGCGGCGGCGTCGGCCTCGACCAGCAGGCGTGGGATATGGCGGTGGTCGGTCTCGTTCAGGACGGAGGACAGGAAGCGGCCGCGCATCCAGACCAGCAGCGACGGATCCCACTTGTCGAGGAACGCCCGCGCGCCTGCGGCACTGTCGGGCGGCGCGGCCACCTGCAGCGACAGGTCCGGCATGTCCGGCCCGGAGCCGGTCACGATGAAGTCGAGGCCGTCATCCTCGGCCCGGAGGCGGCTCAGCAGGGCCGACAGCGCATCGACGTCCGTTTCGGGGGCACGGTGAATCCATACGAGATCACCGCCCGGCGGGCGGCGATAGGTGTCACCTGCGGGCCCGGTGGCCCGTTCGATGCCGTCCCCCATGTCCCCTCCAGAAGGTGCGCCGTCAGGGGTCCAGCTCCTCCGTCGGCGAGGCCTCACGTTCCTCATCGCGCAGCCTGTGGATGTGCGCGATGAAGTAGCGCATGTGCGCGTTGTCGACGGTGCGCTGCGCCTCCGCCTTCCAGGCATTGTAGGCGGTCGCGTAGTCGGGGAACATGCCCACGATATGAATATCGTCCACGTCCTTGAACGCGTTCTTGGACGGATCGATGAGCTCTCCTCCGAAGACGAGATGCAGTCGTTGGGTCATGCGGACCTCCTGTCTGGCAAGCGCGCGGCGAACTTACAGGGCGACGGGTTACCGTCAAGTTCACCGGGGACCCGGCACATCCAGCCGGGCGATGATTTCGGCGTGCGCGGCCGGCGCGGCGGCGATCATGCCGTCGATCTGCGGCGGAGCGCGATTGAAGATGGCCGGCCGGTCGTTGCGGTCGGTGACGATGCCGCCCGCTTCGGCAACGATGATGGCACCGGCGGCGACGTCCCATTCCCAGCTCGGGCGCAGCGTGACCATCGCGTCGAACCGTCCGGTCGCGGCGAGGCACAGCCGATAGGCGATGGAAGAGCGGAAGTGCCGCTCGCCCGGCGGGGTGCCGTCACGCCAGAACCGGCCGTCGAAGGCGGGGCGGTTGGCAAGCACGCGCATCGTCCCGTCCGACGGAGCGGCGACCGAGATCGGCGTGTCGTTGGAGAAGGCACCGCCGCCCTTGCGCGCCCAGTAGGTGATGCCCCGCACGGGGACGTGGACGACGCCGGCGATGACCTCTCCCGCCTCGGCGAGCGCGATGGAGATCGCCCAGTCCTTCTGACCGGCGATGAAGGCGCGGGTGCCGTCGATCGGGTCGACGATGAACTGCCGCGTGGTCGACAGCCGGTCGGTATCGTCCTCGGTCTCCTCCGACAGCCACCCGTGATCGGGCCGGGCGGTGAGCAGGCGGTCTTTCAGCATGCCGTCGACGGCCAGATCGGCCTCTGTCACCGGGCCGGCCTCGTCCGGCTTGTGCCAGACCTCCGCACCGTCGCGGGCATAGCGCAGCGCGATGTCGCCCGCGTCGCGGGCAGCCTGTTTCAGCAGCGCGAGATCGCTGTCGGGATCAGTCTCCGGCAAGCGTGAGCCCTTCGACCAGCAGCGACGGCACCACCGTCGAGAGGTGCTCCCGCGCGTCGTTCGCCGGCGTCATGTTGCGGAACATCTCGAGCAGGTTGCCGGCGATCGTGATCTCGTTCACCGGATAGGCGAGCTCTCCGTTCTCGACCCAGAAGCCGGACGCGCCGCGCGAATAGTCGCCAGTATTGGGATTTATAGTCGAGCCGATCATCGACGTGACGAGCAGGCCGGTTCCCATGTCCTTCATCAGCTCTTCGCGGCTCTTGTCGCCCTGCGTGAGTGCGAGGTTCGAGGTGCCGGGCGAGGGCGGCGCACCGGGGCTGCGCCCGGCGTTCGCGGTGCTCTCCAGCCCCAGCTTCCGGGCGGTGGCGAGGTCGAGCACCCAGCCGGTCAGAACGCCCTTGTCGATGAGCGCGCGTTTCGCGGTCGGCAGGCCCTCGGCGTCGAACAGGCGGGAGCTGCCGGTGCGGACGCGGTGCGGGTTCTCGATGATGGACAGGCCTTCGGGAAGGATCGTTTGCCCGAGCGCGTTGCGCAGGAAGCTCGCGCCGCGGGCGATGGCGGCGCCGTTGATCGCGCCGACAAGGTGGCCGACGAGGCTGCTTGCGACCCGTTCGTCGTAGATCACCGGGTAGGCGCCGGTCTTCGGTCGCCGCGCGCCGGACCGCGCCACCGCGCGTTCACCGGCGATGCGGCCGATCTCTTCGGCGTCCCGCAGGTCGGACTGGTAGATTCGGTTGTCCCACTCGTAGTCGCGCTCCATCTTCGTGCCTTCGCCGCTGATCGCGACGCAGCTGAGCGAGCGGCTGGAGCGGTTGTAGCCTGCGGTGAAGCCGTTCGTCGCGGCAAGGTGGATGCGCCGCCGCCCGTACCCGGCAGAGCCGCCGATGGTGCGGGTCACGCCCTCGACCGACAGCGCGGCGGCTTCGGCGCGGCGGGCGTCCTCTTCCAGGGCAGCGGGATCGGGTTCGTCGCTCGGGTCGAACAGGTCGAGCTTCGTGGTGTCGGTATCGGTGGCGAGCTGGTCGGGGCTGGCGAGGCCGATCCACGGATCGTCCGGGGCCTCTCGCGCCATGGCGACGGCGCGGGCGGCCATCTCGGCGATGACGTCGGCACTGGTGTCGGAGGCGGAGACGCTGGCCTGCTTCTGGCCGATCAGCACGCGGAGGCCGATCTCGACCCCTTCGGAGCGCTGCGCCTCTTCCAGAGAGCCCCCGCGCGTGTCGATGGAGACGTGGGTGCCGTCGACCGCGACGGCGTCGGCGGCGTCCGCCCCGGCCGATTTCGCGGCGGAGAGGATCTGGTCAGCGAGCGCGGCGAGGTCTGTGGTCATTCGGTTCCCTCCGGACAGGTCTGCCCGGAGGTAGTCCCCGCCGCGCCCGGCTGCAAGTCAGCGCATACGCTGGCCGTTGACGATCAGCTGACCGTCGTCGGTCGTCTCGACCGTGGTTTCGAGCGCGTCGTCACCCGTCGCCTCCGCGATCATGGCGATCCCGGCGCGGGCGCCCATGGCGTCGCTTTCGGACACCAGCCCGATGGTGATGAGCCGGTCGAGCAGCGCGTTGACGCCGGTCGCGGCGAGCGTGGCCGAGCCGATCGGCTTCGGCATGCCGGGATAGGTCGTCATGTCGGTGAAGTCGAAATCGAACGCCCCGGTGGTCGACAGGGTCGCGCCCGCGGCGGACGCGTCGAGCGCGTTGATCGTGAGGCTTTCCAGCTCTGCCGGGATTTCCTCGTTCTCGATCATCGGCATCAGCGCTTCGAAGTCGAACAGGTCGACCAGCAGCCGGACATCTGCGGTGAGGTCGATGTCGAGCGAGACCGGATCACGCGGCAGGACGGCGGAGGGATCGAGCAGCGCCCAGATCTGGTCGCTCACCGAAAGCCCGTCGACAGCCACGGCATAGACCACGGGGGCCGCCGATTCGGTGCTGAGGACCGGCATCGCGAAATCGACGGACGCGCCTTCGATCTCGGCCTCGATCGGGAACGGCAGCAGTTCGGCCATCGAATAGCTGAAGTTGCTCGAGCCATAGGTGCCGGAAATCGCCAGACCGTCCGCGTCGAACATGATGTTCGAGGTCACATCGGTGGAGGAGGACCGCTGTTCGGAAGCCGCGCCCTCGATCGGGGTCAGGCTGGCGGAGTTGCTCGAGGCCACCGACGAGCTCGATTCGATCGACAGCCCGTTGCGAAGCTCGTTGCCGAAATCCATCCAGTTGATCCCGGAGGCGGGTATGGTGATCGAGGTCGTGGACCGCGTGCCTTCGCTGTTGCCGGAATTTTCCAGGAACCGGTCGCCGGTTTCCGGATCGGTGAAGACCATCGAATAGATCATCGAGCCGACATCGCCCTGCGTATCGACGGTCGTCATGCCGTCGACGGTGCGAATCCGGCTCTGGCTGTTCATGCCCGAGAATTCGAAATTGATGTCGAAGATCGAGGCGTCGATCTCCGGCTCTTCGGAGAAGGACAGATCGGTCAGCGACATCGACATCGTCTCGACGGTCGACTGGAGCGCCAGATCCTCGGCGGTTCCGGCGGCGATCGTCTCGTTCCCGGTGATCGCATAGCTGACGGTCGCGCTGCCGGAGACCTGATCGCCCATCGGGCCGATGGTCATGTCGAAGACCATCTCGGACTGGTCGGGATACTCGAACGCGACGGTGCCATCGCCACGGTCGGTGAGCGAAATGCCGTCCATCGACATGTCGATCGTCCCGAAGCCCTGCGGCAGCGTGATTCCGAAGTTGATGTCGGACACTTCCAGCACGTCGCCATTGCGGACGGTGCTGGCGGAGACGTCGATGCCGTAGGCTTCGACGTAGGATTCATAGACGTTCCACACCTCTTCGGGGGTGACGTCGGCGATGGCCTGGCCCGTCAGTACGACGGTGGCCGGCAGGGCGGCGAGCAGAGCGGAGCGGCGTGACACGGGATCCTCCTCGAATGAGTCACTGTCTGTGAAGTGAAGAGGGCCGCACGACATGTCGAGCGGCCCTCGTCAGAACGTCTTGGCGCAGAGGTTACTGGATGCGCTGGCCGTTGGCGATGACGTGGCCCTGCTCGTTGATCTCGAGCGTGGATTCCAGCTGGTCTTCGCCGGTCGGCGTCGCGAACATGCCGAGCATCATGCGGGCACCCATCACCTGTTCCTGCGGCAGAAGGCCCATATCGACCAGCGTGTCGATCAGCGCGTTCGCACCGTTCACCTGCAGGTTCAGCTCGCCCATCGGGCGCGGGATGCCGTTGAAGGTGGCGAGGTCCTCGTTGTCGAAGGTGAAGGCCCCGTTGCCGAGCACTTCGGCCCCGACCAGCTGGATCGTCAGGTCGTCGAGGTTCAGCGACAGGATGTCGCCGGGCAGGGCACCGGACATCAGCTCCATCGAGTTCGCCGGGTCGAGCAGGTCGTAGTCGAGCTGCACTTCGCCGGAAAGGTCGAGGTTCACCGTCGCCGGGTCATGCGGCAGCGCGCCACCCGGATCGACCATGCCCCACACCATGTCGTTCACGGCGAGGTTGCTGATCAGCAGGTTCAGGCCGAACGGCGTCGGCTCGTCCGACTGACCGAGCGGCAGCTCGAGCCCGTAGGAATATTCATCGAGCGAGATGTCGATCGGGAACGGAACGTCGGACCCCTCGAACGAGACCTGCGGGTCCGACGCACCGCCCGAAAAGGAGATGCCGTCGATGCCCATGGAGATGAACAGCTCGCCACCGGAGGCGCTGGCGGAGCCGGAGGTGTTGTCGCTCCGCTCGGCGAATTCGAAGCTGTATTCGGTCGCACCGTAGGAATAGCCGGCGTCGACGGACAGACCATCCACGAACACCGTTTCCGGTGCTTCGGGGTCGATGTCGGCGGGCATGTCGACGACGCTCTGCGTGGCGAGGCCGTCGATCGAGCCGCTGAAGGTCAGGATGCCGGGGCCGCCGTTCTCGCTGATGTTGAAGGTGGCGAGCACCTCCTGCACCGTCATGGAGGATTCCATGTGGCGCACGTCGCCGTCGGTCGACGTGGTGGCCGCCTGCAGGCCGTTGAAGGCGAGGCTGATCTCTTCGAGCATGACTTCGTCCTCACCCTCGATCGAATCGACGGAGGCGGTGACGGAATCGGCGCTCATCTCGTAGTTCAGGGCGCCCGGATCGCCGGAGACGTCCATGGCGTAGTTCGACATGCCGATCGTGCCCTCGACGGTCACCGGGTCGCCATAGGTCGGCGAGGTCACCACGGTCATCGGCATCGACTCGGGAACGCTCACGGTGACGGTGCCGTCGCCGTTCTCGGCCAGGCTGATCGGGCCCAGCTCGAAGGTCAGCTCCATCTCGTCGTTGACGGAGGACAGGGTGACGGTCTCGATGGTCATGGTGCCACCATCCATCGACTCGCCGTCGGTCGTCAGCGTCACCTCGCCGTACATATCCATCTGCGCGGTCCAGTCGTCCCAGACCTGCTGTGCCGTAACGTCGGCATGGGCGGCGGTACTGCCGAGGAGTGCTGTAATAAGCGCGGCACGACCCGTGCATTTCAAAGTGGCCATTTCGGACCCTTCCCTGTTGAAATTTATGGCGTCAGGTTCCCTTGCTGGATGCGCGAGGTCAAGGTGAGGAAAACTGGACCCGACAGACCCTTGCGGGGGATGCGGACGCTTCTATGGACAGGGATCGAAACATGGACATGACAGGCAAGGTGGTCCTCATCACGGGCGCGAGCCGCGGCATCGGCGCTGCGGCGGCCGAGGAATTCGCGGCTGCCGGCGCGAAAGTCGCGCTGCTGGCCCGGCATGGCGACAAGGTCGCGGAGATCGCCGGCCACATCGGCGAGGCCGCGCTGGCCGTGCCGTGTGACGTTTCGCGCTGGTGGGAAGTGCAGGCCGCGATCGAGGCGGTGGCCGACACGTTCGGGCGGATCGACGTCCTGATCGGCAACGCCGGCGTGATCGAGCCGATCGCCCCGCTGGCGGAAGCCGACCCCGAGGCGTGGGACCATTCCATCGACATCAACCTCAAGGGCGTCTTCCACGGTGTGCGCGCGGTTCTGCCGGTCATGCTGACGCAGGGTGGCGGGACGATCATCACCGTGTCCTCGGGCGCGGCGCACAACCCGGTCGATGCCTGGTCGGCCTATTGCAGTGGCAAGGCGGGCGCTTTCATGCTGACCCGGATGGCTGACGCGGAGTACCGCGAGAAGGGCATCCGAGTGCTCGGCCTGTCGCCCGGCACCGTGGCAACCGACATGCAGCGCGCCATCAAGGCTTCGGGTGCGAACCGCGTCAGCAAGCTGGAGTGGAGCGATCACATCCCGCCGGAATGGCCGGCGAAGACGCTCGTCTGGATGTGCGGCGCGGAAGCGGACGGCTGGCTCGGCGACGACGTGTCGCTGCGCGACGAGGACATCCGCCGCAAGGTCGGGCTTATCTGACGCGAATCGGTCAGCGGCGGCGCTTGCCCGGAACTTTCGAGCGGAACCCCGGCGGACGCTTGCGGACCCACGCGATGAACTTCGCCAGCCGCGGATGGGTGCGGAGCGCCTCCGTCGTATTGTAGTCGCGGGCGAGCTCCGCCTCGGTGAGGGTGGCGTGGATCTCGCGGTGGCAGATGTGATGAAGCAGGACGGTCGGCCCGCCTTTGCCGCCTTTCAGCTTGGGGACGAGGTGGTGCAGGCTCTGCGGCACGTCCGGCGGAATCGGCCGGCCGCAGAGGCCGCAGACTGGGTAGTCGTCGCTCTTGTCCATGCTTGCCCTCGCCGCTGCCGCAGGTCAGGAGACTGGTATGGAGACGGAAAAGGACAAGCCTGACGCGCTGATCGTCGGCGCCGGGCCGGCGGGCCTGATGGCGGCGGAGGTCCTGTCCGGCGCCGGGCTGTCCGTTCTGGTGGCGGAGTCGATGCCCTCGCCCGGTCGCAAGCTCCTGATGGCGGGCAAGAGCGGTCTGAACCTGACGCGGGAGGCGGAAGGGTTCCATGAGGCATATGGCGAGCTTGCCCCCGCGTTGCGGACGGCGCTCGATGCCTTCGGTCCGGCGGAGGTCCGCGCATGGGCCGAGGGGTTGGGGCAGACGTTGTTCACCGGCAGCACCGGGCGGGTCTTTCCGGTCGTGATGAAAGCCTCGCCCCTGTTGCGGGCATGGCTCGCGCGGCTGGAGGGGCAGGGCGTCGAGTTGCGCCGCCGCTGCCGCTTCGTCGGCTGGGAGGCTGGCGCCGTGCTGCTGGAGGACAATGGCGCGCTTCAACGGCTGCGTCCCGAAATCACCGTGCTGGCCGCCGGGGGCGCGAGCTGGCGGCGGCTCGGCTCCGACGGCAGCTGGGCGGCGGCCTTTCGGGCGGACAGCCTTGCGCCGTTCGCGCCGGCGAATGCCGGTCTCCGGGTCGACTGGTCCCATCACATGGCCGCGCGGTTCGGCGACCCGGTGAAGGGCTGTGCCCTTCTGGCCGGGGGCGAGCGCAGCCGTGGCGAATTCGTCATCTCGGCGCGTGGGCTGGAGGGTGGCGGCATCTACGCCGTCAGCCGGGCCGTCCGGGGCGGAGCGCCGCTGTCGATCGACCTCGCCCCCGACCTGTCGGAGGCGGAGGTGCGTGCGCGGCTGTCGCGGTCGCGCGGCAAGGCGAGCCTGTCGAACCACCTCCGCAAGTCGCTTTCCCTCGATCCGGCGCGGCTGGCGCTGTTGCAGGAGTTCGGTCGTCCGCTGCCCGATGACCTTGCCCCCCTGGTGAAGGCGCTGCCGGTCCGGCACGCCGGGCTGAGACCGCTGGACGAGGCGATCTCCACCGCGGGCGGGCTGAAGTTTGCCGCGCTGGATGAAGGGCTCATGCTGAAGGACCGTCCCGGCACGTTCGCGGCGGGCGAGATGCTCGACTGGGAGGCACCGACGGGGGGCTATCTGCTGACCGCCTGTTTCGCGACCGGTCGGCACGCGGCACTTGCCGCGCTGGACTGGCGAGCGGGTCAGGCAACGCAGGAGTCCGCCGTCCCGTAGCCGAGCACGTCGAGGTCCCACGCGTAGTGGCTCCGGACATGCGCGATCGCTTCAGGGCCGTAATGGCCGAGCCAGTCGTCGGGATCGTCGGGCGGCACGACAGGGACCCCGCCGGGGGCGAAGCCGATGTCGGCGCAGACTTCCGCCAGATCCGTATCCAGCCGTTCGCGGCGGATCACATGGGTGATCTTGCCGCCGCACCAGTTTTCAGCCGACCACGCGCCGTAGCGCCGCCACAGCTGATCCGGCCGTCCGCCCGCGCCAGGGCCGTCGGGGCGGGTGGTGGCGAGCCAGCGTTGAAACCGCTCCGCCCGGTCGTGTCGGCGCAGACCGGTGAGAGGGCGCGCGGCATGGATCCGGTCGAACAGCGCCGCGAGACGGGGGAACGGATCGCGCACGCAGGTGATCCGGTGATACTTATAGAAATCGAGGCCCATCGCGTCGAACCGCCAGACGGCTTCGTCCGGGGGCATGTAGCGGTAGAACGGAGAGTCCGGGCCACGGCTGAAATAGTCCGTCGTTCCGACCTCGCAGAACGGCAGGAACAGTTGTTCCACCGCGAAACAGTCGGTCATCGGACTGGAAAAGTAGATGAAACGATGGCGGTGCGAGATGATCATGACGGACGGACTACCGCCGAACCCTTAACCGCCGGTTGAAGCCGCCGGTGTCTCCGTCGCAACATGGAAGGGAATGGCAAGTCTGCGCGAACGCTGCGCTTCAATCGCCCGGCGCATTGAAGTATGACCACTGCCAATGCCTGGAAGGCGGGGGCACCTGAATGAATTTGAGAACGACCACCATTCTCGCCGGCATGGCGTTCGCCGCAACCGGCGCGTCGGCCCAGTCGATGTGGGACACTGGATATACACTCTACGGCACGCCCGGTCTGATCGACATGCCATCGGGCATGGCGGACCGCGACGGACAGCTGGCGATCACCGCGAGCGGGTTCGACGACCAGCAACGCTTCACGGCGAGCTTCCAACTCCATGAGCGGGTCGGCGCGAGCTTCCGCTATTCCCGGATCGACCAGTTCGGCGGCGTGAACAACGATGCGACCTTCGACCGGAGCCTCGATATCCGGTTCCTGCTGCTGGAAGAGGGCACCTATGCCCCGGCGCTGACGCTTGGCCTGCAGGATTTCCTCGGCACGGGGCGCTACTCGGGCGAATATCTCGCCGCGACGAAGCACGTGACACCCGCGCTGCGGGTCACCGCCGGGATCGGCTGGGGCCGGTTCGGCAGCAACAACGGGTTCGACAACCCGCTCGCCGCGATCGACGAGCGGTTCGAGGACCGTCCGGTGTCGAACGAGGATTTCTTCGAGGAAGGTGGGCGCGTGTCGTCCGGCCTGTTCTTCCGGGGCGATGCGGCGCTGTTCGGCGGTGTCGAGTACCGGGTGACCGATACCCTGACCGGGATCGTCGAATATTCGTCCGACGGCTATGACTTCGAAGTCGATGGCGGCAGCTACGAGCACAACTCGCCGCTGAACCTCGGCCTCGCGTGGCGTCCGAAGCCGGAATACGAATTCAACGTCGCCTACCTGAACGGCCACACGATCGGCATCGGCGCGACCTTCACGGTGAACCCTGAGGACCGGCTGACATACGGTGGCCGCGACCTCGCCCCCGTGCCGGTCGCCGTTCGGCCCGCGAACACGCGCGCCGCGACGACGTGGGACCGCAACCAGATTCCCGAATCCGCGCTGCAGACCGGCCTTGTCCAGGTGCTCGACACCGAGGGCGTGAAGGTCCGCGGGCTGGAAATCACGGACCGGCAGGTCCGCATCCGCTACGAGAACACCCGCTACCGCACCGAGGCACAGGTGATGGGCCGCATGTCGCGGCTGCTGTCGCAGGCGATGCCGCCGTCGGTCGAGTTGTTCACCTTCGAGCCGCTGCGCGACGGCGTGCCGGCCTCGTCGGTGACCGTGCGCCGTTCGGATCTGGAGGCGCAGGAGAACGAGGTCGGCGGCAGCGATGCGCTGCTCGCCTCGACGACCTTCTCCGACGCCTACGGTCTGGACGAGGGGATCGTGCGCATCGACAACGGCGATCCGCGTTTCTCGTGGGGTCTTGGCCCCTACTTCGCACAACGGCTGTTCGACCCGGACAACCCCGTGAACCTCGAGGTCGGGGCGCAGCTGTCGGCGGACTACCTGATCCAGCCGAACCTGCTGCTGTCGGGCTCCATCCGGCAGCCGATCGCGGGCGAGGCGGAGCCGGACCGGCGCGATACTTCGACCAACATCCCCGTCGTGCGGACCGACAACAGCCTCTATGGCGAGGACGGCGGCCCGGTCCTGTCGGACCTGTCGCTCGCCCATTTCGGACGTCCGGGGCCGAACCTCTACAGCCGCGTCAGCCTCGGCTACTTCGAGAAGATGTACGGCGGTATCTCGACCGAGCTTCTGTGGAAGCCGGTGACGAGCCCGCTCGCGCTGGGGGCGGAGATCAATTACGTCGCCAAGCGTGACTACGACGGCTGGTTCGGCTTCCAGGATTACGAAGTCCTGACCGGCCACGCGTCGGCCTATTACGACACGGGCTTCGGCTATGTCGGGCAGCTCGACGTCGGCCGCTACCTTGCCGGCGACTGGGGGGCGACGATGTCGGTGACCCGCGAGTTCGACAACGGCTGGGCGGTCGGCGCCTACGTGACGCGAACCGACGTCAGCTTCGAAGATTACGGCGAAGGCTCGTTCGACAAGGGGGTCGAGATCTCGATCCCGACGGACTGGATTCTCGGCACGCCGTCCCGACAGGCCTATTCGACCAAGCTGCGCTCGCTCACGCGGGACGGCGGGGCGCGGCTGAGCGTGGACGGGCGTCTCTATCCGAGCGTCCGCGATGCGCACCTGCCCGAGATCGAGGACAGCTGGGGGAGGTTCCTGAGATGAGCATGAAAACCGCACTTCTGACGGGCCTCGTCGCGGCGACCGCCCTTACGGCCTGCGGGCCGAAATACGAGGACAGCGGCGAGGTGTTCAGCGCCCTGTCGGCGAGCTTGCTTGACCGCGGGGGCGAAGAGGCCTCGGCAGAGGAGGCCGCCGTCGCGCAGCAGGCGCAGGTGAACGCAGCCGCACAGGCGATCGCATCCGGGGAGACGTTGCTCTATGCCTCGATCCCCAGCCGCGAGGCCAACGCCTACGTGCAGGAGGTCGGTCGCAACGGGAGCGAAGTGACCTGGCTCAGCCCGGATGGCATCACCGTGACCTACGAGAACGGCCTGCTTGTCGCGACCCGTGGGCTCGGGCCTGATCTGATGGCTGCAAACGTATCCGGAACCGTTGCCGCAATACGACAGGGTGGGGGCTCCGTAACCCGCAGCCACGAATATCTTGACGGTCTCGATCACCTCGTTCGGCAGGACTATTCCTGCACCGTCACGCGCGTCGGAAATGAGCCGATCGAGATATTTGAAGTGGCTCATGCCACTGTAAAATATGAGGAAAGCTGCCAGTCGGCAGGGGCCACCTTCACCAACACCTATTGGGTCGACAATTCAGGTGTTGTTTGGAAGTCGCGCCAGCTGATCTCACCGCCTGTGGGCTATCTTGACACCTACCGCCTCTAAGTGGAAGTAGCGGATATAGCTTGAGTTTCGGGAACCCGATGGATACACAAGCTTTGGGTCTAAACGACACGCACCTGTTGGAGTATATTTGATATGCGCCCCACCACCTTCACCGCAGCGGCCTTCATGACCGCCTATGGTGTCGACGTGTCGGCCGGTTTCCAAAAGGGATCGGTCACGCCGGTTGCAGCGATGGGTTCGCTCGCTTCCGGGTCGATGGGTGGCGTCGCCGTAAGCCAGTGGCTCGGTGGCTCCGATGGTTCTGGAGAATAAACCCAAGAGAGAAGAAAACCGACTGGGCGTGTCGGACGCTCGCCCCGTCAAAAAGTAGACTAGCTGCTGGAGACTTGAAAACATGCGCATCACGACGCTTATCGCTGCGGCCCTTATCGCCGTGTCCGGTTCCGCCTTTGCAGGCGGCTATGACGACGGCATCGTCGTCGTTCCCCCGGCTCCGCTTCCGCCCGAGCCCGCCGGCTCTTCGCTCGGCTCCCTCGGCGGCGGCGCTGCTGCTGTCCTCATCCCGCTCGGCCTGATCGCTGCGATCGCCGCTGCGAACGAGGACGACGATGATGATGATGATGAAGTCGTCACCACGACCAACTAATCATCTCTGATGATTTCGGGAAAAGGCGGGCCTCTGGTCCGCCTTTTTCTTTTGGGTTGAACGGCCTTGCCCGGACCGGACAGCCAGACGCGCGAAGCCGCGCGCGTGGACGCCCCGAGGGGCGCGAGGGCAATCTGAAAGATCGGGAACGCGCCGCTCAGCGGCGGGCGAGCATCGCAAGGCGGATCAGTGCGCGCTCCATCACCGCGTGCGCTGGCGCGCTGGAGGCGGAGCGGAGCTGCAGGTCGGTGTCGGTGAGGATGGTCAGTCCGGTCTCGAGCCGGTGCATCCCCCAGTGCTGCGCCTGGCGCATCAGCTTGTCCCGACGCGGCCCGAAGACGGGCGGGCGCAGCTTGGCCACGCCAGCGCTCGCCCCGCCGGGGTCGGAGGCCGCGGCGTGGAGCTGGCGGAAGTGGCGCACGGCACCGATGCAGAGCGTCACGGGGTTCACGCCCTGCGCGTAGAGGCGGCGCAGCACTGGGCCGAGCTCCGACGTGCGGCCGCTTGCCACAATCTCGAGCGCGTCATCGAGCGCCGCTTCGGAAGAGCGCGGCGCGATCAGCGCCACTTCGTCAGCGGTGACCGGCGTGGAATCACCCACCTTGAACAGGGCGAGCTTTTCGACCGTCTGTCGGAAGTCACCGGGTGGAAGGTCGCGCGAAAGGGCGAGCAGGGCGTCGGTGGCGTCGCGGGGCACGTCTTTCAGACCGGCGTCGGCGATCATCCGCTCGACTTCGTCCCGGCCGGGCGGATCGTTGTAGATCGCGGCGGCATAGGCCGTGCGATGGCCCTCGAACAGCTTCCTCAGCGACGAGCGCGCGGTCAGCAGGCCGGCGGTGACGACGATCTGGGCGTCGCCCTCCTGCCAGTCCTCCAGAGCGGCGGAGAGCGCCTGTGAGAGGCCGTCCGTCGCGCTCTCGACATGGACAGCGCGGGCACCGGGAAAGAAGCCCTGCGCCTTCACCGCGTCGATCAGTGCGGCGGTGTCCTTGCGCAGCTCGTTGGCGGGCAGTCGGGTGAGGCGCATCTCCTCCTCGGCATTTGGGCCGAGCAGGGCGGAGAGAACTTCCTGCCGTCGGGCCGCGACGCGCATGGCGTCGTCGCCGTGGATCAGGAGCCCGGGACGCTTCGGATCCGGGGACCGGAAATAGGCCGAGGCGTCACGGGGGGAGAGTTTCATGGCGTGTCCGTCACCAGCGCGAAGAGCCGGGTGACCAGCAGGTCGGCGAGAGACACGGCGAGCCGCTCGCGCGCGTTCTCCGCAGCCGCCAGCGTCGAGGCACCGGTCGTGGTGGTAGAGTAGCTCGTGAAGGTGTCGACCGAGCCCTGCAGGACGAGCGCACCAGTTGCCACGTCGATCAGCGTGAAGCTGGCCGCGCCGGGCAGGTTGTTGCGCGTCGTGACCTGTTCCTCGGTGACAGAGACGGCGCTGTCCTCGATCTCCAGGTCGACGGAGAGGTGGTAGGCTTGCGCGTCAGCGGTGCCGAGACGCTCGATCAGCCGCTGGCGCAGGATGAAGCCCTCGGTCGTCGCCGGAGCTTCGACCGACACGCGACCACGCAGCGCCTCGGCAGAGCCGCCGGGGCCGTAGACGGGCGAGAAGCCACAGGCCCCCAGCGTGAGGCCGGCGAGGGCGCCCAGCAGGGCACCCCGACGTGTCAGGCGGTCAGACGACCACATTCACGATCCGCCCCGGCACGACGATCAGCTTCTTCGGCGCACCGCCATCGAGTGCGCGTTTGACGTTCTCGTCCTGAAGCACGAGCTTCTCGATTTCGTCCTTGGCCATGTCCTTGGGCACCGTGATCTCGGAGCGGCGCTTGCCGTTCACCTGGATCGGCAGGGTCACGTTGTCCTCGACCAGCATGGACTCGTCGGCGACGGGCCAGGTGGCGTCGGCCAGCAGGCCCTCGCCGCCGAGCAGGTGCCAGACTTCCTCCGCAAGGTGGGGGGTCATCGGTGCCATGAGCTGGGCCAGCGTGCGCGCGGCTTCGACCTTCGCGGCCTTGCCGGCCTCGGACTTCTGAAGCACCGCGGTGAAGCCGTAGAGGCGCGCGATGGCGGCGTTGAAGCCGAAGCTCTCGACGCCCTGCGTCACTTCGAAGATGCACTTGTGCATCGCCTTCAGCAGCGCCTCGTCGCCCTTGCCGGTCGTGCCGTCCTCCATTGCCGCGATGTCGGCGGCGATGCGGTGGACGCGGGCGAGGTGCTTGCTCGCCGCTTCGGCGCCGGCGGCGGTCCATTCGACGTCACGCTCGGGCGGGCTGTCGGAGAGCACGAACCAGCGGGCGGTGTCGGCGCCGTAGTTGCGGACGATGTCCTGCGGATCGACGACGTTGTTCTTCGACTTCGACATCTTGGCGGAGGGGATCACCTCGACCTCCATGCCGCTGTCCTTGAGGACTGCCTTGCCGTCCTTCATCTCCACTTCCTCGGGGTAGTGGTAGATGGCGCGGCCGTCCTGCGGGCGCTTCGTCTGGTAGATCGCGTGGGTCACCATGCCTTGCGTGAAGAGCGCGTTGAACGGCTCCTTCGCGGTTTCGGGCAGGTGTCCGGTTTCGATCATCGCGCGGGCGAAGAAGCGGGAGTAGAGCAGGTGCAGGATCGCGTGCTCGATGCCGCCGATATACTGGTCGACGTTCATCCAGTAGGCCGCGTCGTCAAGATCGGTGGGCGTCGAGGCGCGGGGCGCGGTGAAGCGGGCGAAATACCACGAGCTGTCGACGAAGGTGTCCATCGTATCCGTCTCGCGCTGTGCCGGGGCGCCGCACTTCGGGCAGGGGACGTCGCGCCATGTCGGATGGCGGTCCAGCGGGTTGCCGGGCACGTCGAAGCTGACATCGTCGGGCAGCCGGACCGGCAGGTTCTCCTTGTTCTCGGGCACCACGCCGCAGGTCTCGCAATGGACGACGGGGATCGGGCAGCCCCAGTAGCGCTGTCGGGACAGGCCCCAGTCGCGCAGGCGGAACTTGGTGACGCCCTGACCGACGCCGTGGCTTTCGCAATAGTCGACGGCGGCCTCGACGGCGGCGTCGCCGGTCTGGACCTCCTCGCCCGCGAAGCCCCGGACGTAGGTGACCTTGTCGGACTTGCCGGGCACGTAGGCTTCGCCCTCGACCGGCTCGCCGTCTTCGGGGGCGAAGACGGGGATGATCGGCAGGCCGTACTTCGTGGCAAAGTCATGGTCCCGCTGGTCATGCGCCGGGCAGCCGAAGATCGCGCCGGTGCCGTAGTCCATCAGGATGAAGTTCGCGATGTAGACCGGCAGTTCCCAGTCGTTGTCGAACGGGTGGCGCACGGTCAGGCCAGTGTCGAAGCCGAGCTTCTCGGCCTTTTCGAGCGCCTCTTCCGTCGTGCCGCCGCGCCGGGCCTCGGCACAGAAGGCCGCGACCTCGGGCGAGTGCCGCTCGAGGTGCCGCGCCAGCGGGTGATCGGGGGAAATGCCGACGAAGCTCGCCCCCATCAGCGTGTCGGGGCGGGTGGTGTAGACCTCGATCCGGTCGAAGCCGGCAGGCGCGTCCACGGTGGAGAAAGCGAACTGGAGCCCGCGCGAGCGGCCGATCCAGTTCTGCTGCATCAGCTTCACCTTGGCGGGCCATTCGTCCAGCCCGTCGATCGCGTCCAGAAGCTCTCCGGCCATGTCGGAGATCCGGAAGAACCACTGGGTGAGTTCACGGCGCTCGACCTCGGCACCGGAGCGCCAGCCCTTGCCGTCGATCACCTGTTCGTTGGCCAGCACGGTCATGTCGACCGGGTCCCAGTTCACCACGGCGTTCTTGCGGTAGACGAGGCCCTTCTCGAGGAAGTCGAGGAACAGCGCCTGTTGCTGACCGTAGTATTCCGGGTCGCAGGTGGCGAACATGCGCGACCAGTCGATCCCGAAGCCGAGCGGCTTCATCTGGGCGACCATCGTGTCGATGTTGTCGTAGGTCCACTGCTTGGGATGCCCGTTCGAGGCCATCGCGGCGTTCTCGGCCGGCATCCCGAAGGCGTCGAAGCCCATCGGGTGCAGGACGTTGTGGCCGGTCGCCATCTTGTAGCGCGCGATCACGTCGCCCATCGTGTAGTTCCGCACGTGGCCGATGTGGATGCGGCCCGACGGGTAGGGGAACATCTCGAGCACGTAGTACTTCGGCTTGTCGCCCTCGCGCGTGGCGCGGAACGTCTCCGCCTCTTCCCAGGCGGCCTGCCATTTGGGTTCGATCAGGGAGGGCTCGTAGCGGGACATCTTCGGGTCCTTCATGTGACAACGCCGGGCGCGATGGCCCGGCGTCCTGTTAGCCCCTGAGAGGCCGGGATTCTAGAGGTTGCCGTCCGCGATGCGGAGCTGGCGCGCGCGGCTGAGGATCGCGTCCTCGACGGCGCGCTGCGTCTCGGCCGCGACCGGCCCCCCGCGCGTGGCGATGGCCACGTTCAGCGCGCGTGCGTCCAGCGCCGGGTCGGACACGTAGATCGTCGCGCGGTAGGCGGTGCCGCCGCCGGGCGGGGTGCCGTAGCCGGTGACGATGACGCCGGTGAACGGGTCGATGGTCTGGATCGGCAGGAAGCTCAACACGTCGAGCGAGGCATTCCAGAGGTAACGGTTCACGGCGACCGTCTCTCCGCCGCGGACGCGGGAAGGCGCGGTGGTGGCCGCGGTCGGCGTCCGTGCGCCGCTTCCGAGCGATCCGAACGGGCCGGAGCCGATCGAGCCGAGCGAGCCGCCGCAGGCGGTCAGCGCCGAGAGCGCGAGGGCGGCCAGGGTCAGGCGCACGGTCGTCTTGGTCTTGTTCGGCACGTGGGCCCCCACTTCCGGTTTCCTGCCGGAATGTCTAGCGGAGCACCCCGGCCCGGACAAGTGCCGCAGGGCGGCGTGTCGGTCGGGCGGACTCCATTGCCACAAAAGGAAAGAGCGGCCCCGGGGGACCGCTCTGACCTTGGTTCGATTTCGGGTTCGATCAGAACTCGAAGGTGAACTCGACAGTGGTGCCTTCCTGGAACTCGGGGCTACCAATTTCGTCTTCTTCGGAAGAGTCGTCGTCTTCCGCGTAGGAAGCAACGATCATCGCGCCGCCGCCGAGGTCGTATTCACCGGCAACGTAGTAGTCCAGCTCGTTGGTGTTGTCTTCGCCACCGTGCAGACCGGCCAGGATGGCCAGCCCGGAGCCAACGTTGTAGCGGCCGTCCAGGGAGTATTCCTGATCGGTTCCGTCTTCGTTGTCGGAGTAGGAGAAGTCAGCCGTTACTACATCGGTGGAATAGCCAACGGACAGCTCGTAGGTGTTCGCAACGTCGGAGTTGGAGACGTAAGCGAAGCCTGCGACGACCGGACCGATCGGGTAGCTGACGCCGAAGCCGAGCGAGTTCTCATCGACGGTGTTGTTCTGGGCGAAGGCCAGGGACACGTCAGCACCGGCGAAGGAGGTCATGCCGTAGATACCGAAGATCTCGTCAGCGGAGATGTCGCCGTTGTCGTTGTAGATGACTTCGGAGTCGGCACCGTTGATGAGACCATCATCGTTGGTGTCTTCGTTCAGGAGACGGGTCGACAGGTTGCCGTTGTCGATTGCTTCCTGGTAGGCCATGCCAACGCTGAACTGACCGAATTCGGCAGTCGCACCCAGCGAGAGCTGAACAACTTCGTCACCGTTACGAGCGAAGGCGTCTTCGTCGTTGCCGAAGTCGCCATCGGCGTCGGAGTCGGCGCGGAAGTTGAGGTCGGCGGACACATCATCGTTGATGATGTAGGAGGTGCCGAACGTCACGGAGCCGAAGATGACTTCGGAACGCAGGACGGTTTCACCGTCAGCTTCCGAGAACCCATCGTATTCCATGTCGCCAACGCCCATCCAGTAGGTCTGGGCAGCGAAGTCGGTCTTGCCAAAGTACATGCCGCCGGACTCGGAGGTCAGCGACAGGACGTAGTCGGCGGCTTCAAGGTCGGAACCGAGATCGCCATCGACAGCGTCGAAGTTGAACTCAACGGCGGCGGTGAGGCCGTTGTCGAGCTCTTGCGACAGCATGACGCCGATGTTCACGTCCCAGTAGTAGCCGACGTTGTCGTCGTCGATGGTGTCGAAGCCGGTTTCGATCGCGGGAGCGGTCGAAGGATCGTCACCAGGAAGGACTGCGTCGGTGTCGTTGTAGCCAAGAGTCGCCGAGCCCGTGAAGGTCACTTCGGCCGCGGCGGCGCCGGCGAAGGCGACGAGCGCGGAAGAAGCGAGGAGGATGCGTTTCATGATATTCCCTCGTGTTTGCATTCCCGAGAATGCCAGTTGCACTAGCATTGGGAGTGTCTTTGCTCCGAACCCCGTGCACACTCAAGTCCAATGGACCGGCGAAAAGGACAGCGCCATGGAAATGATGCAGGAGCGCCACACAGTCGGGGCGGGGCCGTGGCCGGATGGGGGCGGTGGCCTTCACGGCAGACTACAGCCTTGAAATAAAAGCGTCACAAGGGGGATCCGCTCATGGCGTACGATGAAATCACGAGTCGGGTGAAGGCGGCGGTGGATAGCTCCGGGCGAGCGCCGGACGAGGTGAAACTGATCGCGGTCTCCAAGCTTCAGCCGCCGGAACGGGTGGTCTCGGTCCTTGGTGCCGGCCACCGGCTTTTCGGTGAGAACCGGGTGCAAGAGGCCGCCGGCAAGTGGCCTGGCTGGCGGGAGCAGTTCGATGGTGTCGAGGTGCATCTTCTCGGGCCGCTGCAGAGCAACAAGGCCCGTCAGGCGATGGAGTTGTTCGAGGCGATCCACTCGCTCGACCGGCCAAAGCTGGCGCGCGCCATCGCGCGTCTCGCGCAGGAGATGGGCCAGTGTCCGGACCTCTTCATCCAGGTGAATACCGGGGAGGAGCCGCAGAAGGCCGGGGTCACTCCGGCGGAGGTCGACGCGTTCGTCGCGGAGTGCCGGTCGCTCGACCTGCCGATCGCGGGATTGATGTGCATCCCTCCGGTCGAGGAGGAGCCGACACTGCATTTCGCGCTGCTCGCCAAGCTGGCGGCGCGCAACGGGCTGACCGGCCTGTCGATGGGGATGAGCGGTGACTTCGAACGCGCCATCGCGCAGGGCGCGACCCATGTCCGGGTCGGATCGGCGATTTTCGGAGAGCGGCCCTACGGCGAGGCCGGCTAGCGGACGAGGACCCGGGTGCCGGGGCGAATTGCTTCGGCGATAACCCGGAGGTCCCGCCGGGCGAAGGCGATGCAGCCGGCCGTCGGGTATCCGGGGCGGCGCCATTGATGCAGGAAGATCGCCGACCCCCGACCCGGCGCGGCGGGGTCGGTGTTCCAGTCGCTGACCAGCACGAGGTCGTAGAGCGGATCGGCTCGGCGCAACGCCTCGTGGGAGAATTTATAAGGACGACGCACGGGCTGATTGTAATGAACGTCGCCCGCGTCGTCGGACCAGAGGTCGCCGACCCGGATGGGACGCGCCCACGGGGCGGGCGCCGCGATGCGGTCGGGCCGGTAGAGCATGTCCGTGATGTGCCACGTGCCACGCGGTGTGGCCATGTCACCTTCGCGCTTGTCGGCGGTGAGGCCGCCGCGCCCGATCACGCAAGGAAACCGGCGTCCCAGAAAACGGACGCCGGTCGGGGTCAGAACAAGGTCTTCGGGGCTCACGCCGCGACGCTCGACCCGATGCCGGCCATCGCCTGCGCCGCAATCTCGAAGCTGCGGAGGCGCGCGGCGTGGTCGTGGATCTGGCCGGTGAGGATCACCTCGTCGGGCGCGTAGCGGTCGATCAGCTCACCCAGTTGCCGTCGGACGGTGTCCGGCGAACCGACGGCAGAGATGCGCAACGCGTGGTCGACGCCGGGCATCACGGCCTCGGGAATCTCTGTCGAGAGGTCCTCGACCGGCGCGGGCAGCTTGCCCGGGCGACCGGTGCGCAGCCGCGCGAAGGCAAGTTTCATGGTGCTTTGCAGGAAGCGGCCCTCTTCGTCCGTCGGTGCAGCGAAGACGTTGACCGCCAACATGAATTTTGGCTTCGGATTGCGCTTCGTCGGCTGGAAGTAGCGCCGGTAGATCGTCGAGGCGTCATCGAGCGCGTCCGGCGCGAAATGCGATGCGAACGCGTATGGCAGGCCGAGCTGGGCGGCGAGTTGTGCGCCGAACAGGGACGAGCCGAGAATCCAGATGGGGACCTCCGTGCCCTGACCGGGGTGCGCGGCGACCTGGGCGCCGGCCTGCTCCGGGCCGAGATAGCCGAGCAGTTCGATCACCGACTCGGGGAAGCGCTCCGCAGCTTCGCGGGTGGCACGCAGGGCGCGGGCGACGGCCATGTCGCCACCGGGTGCGCGGCCGAGGCCGAGGTCGATGCGGTCGCCGTGGATCGTGGCGAGCGTGCCGAAGGCCTCCGCCACGGCGAGGGGCGCGTGGTTGGGGAGCATGATGCCGCCTGCGCCCACGCGCATCGTCTTGGTCGCGTCGGCGACGTGGCCGATCAGCACGGAGGTCGCCGCCGAGGCGATTCCGGGCATGTTGTGGTGCTCCGCCATCCAGTAGCGGTGATACCCCCAACCCTCGGCCTTTTGCGCAAGGTCGACGGTGTTGGCGATGGCTTGTCTGGTCGTCTGCCCCTCGGGCACGGGCGACAGGTCTAGGACGGAATAGTGCATCCGCTGATCCTCCGGGCTTTTGCCTTAGCTAAGAACCCGACAGGGATTATAGAAGGTGTCCGGACTTCTTTGCCTTTGTGGCGAGGTAGTGGTGATTGAACCGGGTCTCGCCCACCCTAAGCGGCACTCGCTCCGTGACGGTCACGCCGCACCCGGTGAGGCGGGCGATCTTGGCGGGATTGTTGGTCATCAGCCGGACCTTGGAGAAGCCGAGCCGGTCGAGCAGCGCCGCGCCGAGGCGGAAATCCCTCTCGTCATCCTCGAAGCCGAGGCGGTGGTTCGCCTCGACCGTGTCGAACCCCTGATCCTGAAGGGAGTAGGCCCGCATCTTGTTGGCAAGGCCGATGCCCCGGCCTTCCTGGTTGAGATAGAGCAGGACGCCTTCGCCCGCCTCGCCCATCTGGCGCAGCGCGGCTTTCAGTTGGGGGCCGCAGTCGCATTTCAGCGAGCCGAGCAGGTCGCCGGTGAAACAGGCGGAGTGCAGGCGGCACAGCACCGGCTTGTCGCGGTCGGGGGCGCCGATTTCGATCGCGTAATGCTCTTCCGCGCCGTCGTCCGGGCGGAAGATGTGGAGGCGAGCGTGCTCGGCCAGCTCCAGCGGCACGCGGGCGGAGACGATGCGCTCCAGCGGGGAGAGCCCCTCGGGCGCGACGTCGGTGGCGGGCACGATGGTCAGGTTTTCGGCAGAGGCGAAGGCGGCGGCGTCGGGCACGGGCAGGACCAGCGCGGCAGGCAAAAGGCGGGAGGCCTTCATCAACGCGATGGCGGCACGGTGGAGATCGGCGCTGCCCTCGCGATCGGTGCGAAGCGGGCCTTTCATCGGCGCGGTGAGGTCGTCGGCGGGGTCGGCGATGGAGGTGACCCAGGCCACATCGGCGTCGGAGGGCATCACGACCCGCGCGACGTCGCCGTCATAGGCGCGGGCTTTCAGCGTCTCCGCCCGGCGTCCGGTGATCGCCAGCACGGGCCGACCAAGCGCAAGCAGCGCCGAGAGGCGGGCCGGACCGAGCGTTTCCGCCGACAGCACAACCGCGCCGCCGGTCTCGGACGTCAGCACGACGGGCACGCCCATGCGGAGGTCGCTGCGAGCGCGGGCGAGCCGCTCGGTGATGTCGGGTGCAAAACCCATGTCTGCCTCGCCAATCGTTTCAGAACACGGCCCCGGAGGGCGAAGTTGAAACATAAGCCTTTGTCACGACACGACAGCGTGAGAACATCGCCACAAATCTTGTCCGTGTCGTGTCTGCACCACATTTCACGTCAAGGTGATAAGGAGGCAGCCCCAGATGGGACAACTCAAGAAGATACTCCTCGTCGATGATGATGACGATCTCCGCGAGGCGCTGAGCGAGCAGCTCGTCATGACAGAGGATTTCGACGTGTTCGAAGCCGCGAACGGCGCGGACGCGATGACGAAGGCCAAGGAACAGCATCATGACCTCGTCATCCTCGATGTCGGCCTGCCCGACACGGATGGGCGCGAGCTCTGCAAGCTGATGCGCAAGCAGGGGGTGAAGTCACCGATCCTGATCCTGACCGGCCACGATACGGACAGCGACCAGATCCTCGGCCTCGACGCCGGGGCGAACGACTACGTGACGAAGCCGTTCAAGTTCCCGGTCCTGCTCGCCCGCATCCGCGCGCAGCTGCGGACTCACGAGCAGTCCGAGGACGCGGTGTTCCAACTCGGCCCCTACAGTTTCCGTCCGGCGCAGAAGATGCTGCTGACCGAAGAAGAGCGGAAAATACGGCTGACCGAGAAAGAAACGAACATTCTGAAGTTTCTTTATCGGTCTACGGAGGGTGTCGTGCCCAGAGACGTGTTGCTGCACGAGGTCTGGGGCTATAATGCCGGTGTGACGACGCACACTCTCGAGACGCACATTTACCGCCTCCGCCAGAAGATCGAGCCCGACCCATCGAATGCGCGGCTCCTCGTGACGGAAAGCGGTGGCTACCGGCTGGTGGCCTGACGGTCATCTCCAGCAGGCGCCCTTCGTCCAGGGCGTGGAGATATAGGGGGCGGTCCCTGGGGGCCGCCCCCTTCTCGTTCTCCGGGGGCTTGCCCGGGACTTTTCGCGCTCATTTGGCAGAAAATCGAATTCGCACCGGAACAGAAGCCGTCGGCCCGTGTTCTTGTGCCGAAGCCCCTGATGACGGGGAGAAGTCATCCGTTCGACACGTCGGACAAGCCCGGGCCATCGCGTGCCCGGGCTAATAAGTTCAGCCCCCCCGAATACGCGTTCTGCTAGCGTGACGGCATGACCGGGGCCGCGTCCTATCAGTTCAGACCCGTGACGATGGACGACCTGCCGCTGCTTGCGGCTTGGCGGTCGACAGCGCACGTCCGGCAATGGTGGGGCGCGTTCGAGCCCTACAGCCCGGAAGCGCTGTCCGACGCGCGGGTCGCGCGATGGATCGTCTCGACCGCTGGCCGTCCGTTCGCCTTCATTCAAGACTACAGCGTGCACGGCTGGGACGATCACCACTTCGCCGCCCTGCCGGAAGGATCGCGGGGGATCGACCAGTTCATCGGTGATCCCGCGATGGTCGGTATCGGGCACGGCACTGCCTTCATCGGCGCGCGGATTCGGGCGCTCTTCGAGAATGGCGCGCCCGTCGTCGCGACCGACCCGCATCCCGACAACGCCCGCGCCATCGCGGTCTGCCGCAAGCTGGGCTTCGTGCCTTCCGGCCCGCCGCAGGAGACGGCCTGGGGACCTATCCTGCCGATGCTGGCCCGGCGACCCGGTCAGTAGCGGTCACGGATCCCGTTGCAGAGCGAGCCGGCCCAGTCCACGGCCGCCCGACTGCCGGAGGCCGACAGGATCACCTGCCCGCCCGGAAGGTCCGCGCTGCGCACAACCAGCTGGCGCGCGCGCTTCACATCGTCCACCGCAGTTTCGCTTTCGAGGTAGAAGTAGGCGGCCTCGATCGCGGGGCTGAGGAGGAGCGGTTCCGGGCTGTCGACGTCCATGACCGCCGATCGCCCGTTGCCGAAGTCCACGCTCACCGAGCTGTCGTCGAGGTCGACGGGGCTGTCGAAGTAGAAGACGTTGTCGCGCCCCGTCGAGTCGCCGTCGCCCCAGACTTCGCAGAGGTAGCCGAAGGTGTAGGCGGTGTCGGGGCTGCGCGTGTACGCGAAAGCGCCCCAGCCCAGGTCGGCCACCTGCCAGTTGCCGAAGGTCCGGTCGCTGCGGTCGGTGCGATTGACGGCGGCATCGGCGATGGCGACTTCTGTCGCGAAGCCGCTGGCGATCGACGGCCAGTCCCCCGACAGCGCCGTCAGCGGGTCGGAGCCTTCGGCGCAACGGGCGAGCACCGGCGCCGCGGCGAGGCCGAATTCAGCGAGGCGCTCGCGCACCGGGAAATCGAGCGTCCGGTAGATGCTGGAGGTCGTGGCGAGCCCCGCGCGCATCCGAGTCAGCCCCGCAAGGGCGGCATCCTGGCGTGAGACATCCGCCGCCGCCGTCGGGCGCTGCGCGGAGAGGCTGGCCTCGCACTCGGCAAGGTAAGGAAAGACCGGCGCCGTGCGGAAGGTATAGTTGCCCTCCATCGCCGCATGGATTTCGAGCGCGGTGTAGGGGTCGCCGATCTCGAGCCCGATCTCCTGCAGGCGCAGCATGTCGGGATAGTAGAGACTGCCGGTGCCGGAGTCGTAACAGGGGGTGTTGTCGAGCAATAGTTCCCGGACCCGGTCGTGCAGGACGCCCCAGCTCTTGACCGGACCGGACAGGCTCTCCCCCTCCCAGGCCCGCAGCGTGCGGTAGAAGGCGTCGCCGTCGCAGGTAACCCGCAGCGTGATTTCGCTGGAGGCGCCGGTGCCGCGCGGCGTCAGATCGTAGGTGCGCTCTTCGAGAAGCGCCGCTTCGTCGTAGTCGGGCTCGGGCAGGGGGTCGCCGTTGCTCCACGCGACCACGGTTTCATAGAAGCTGACGTCGAGGTCTTCCGCGCGGTCGTGCAGGCCTTCGAGTTCGGCCAGAAGCTCCGGCTCCATCGGGCAATTGCGTGCGGCGTACCACTCGGCCTGATCGGCGACGGAGGAGGTCGGCCGGTTCTGATCCCACGCGAAGTAGGTCGCATCGATCGGGCCGGTCGTGCAGTTCGCCGTTGTGTCGACCGAGTGGTAGACGTCGCCGTATTCGGCGCGGAGCCGCTCGACCTCGCCATCGGGCAGGGAATCACCGCCGTAGGTATCGGCAAGGCGGACCGTCAGCAGCGCGGATTCCCGTTCGTGGCCGGGCCAGCCGGCGTCCCGGGCCGGGTCGGCGTTCCCGGCCCAGAGGTAGGTGTTGTAGGCGGCGATCAGCGCCTCGTCCGTCTCGCCACGCTCTTCCAGCCAGAAGACGTAATTGCGCCCGCCGATCGGATCGCCTGCGGCGTAGGCGGCGGCCAGGAGGTCGGCCAGTTCGGTCTCGGAGGCCGGAGCGATGGTGCCGGACTCGATCGCCGAGATGAGGTCGAAGCGGATGTCGTCGTCGTGCGGCGCGAGACCGCGCAGCACCGCGGCGCCGAACGTGCCGTCCGGATCGTCGAGCCTGCCCGTGTCGAGCCAGTCCTTCAGCGCGGTCCATGCGCTGGGCAGACCGCCCTCCGCCGCGCGCTTCATGTATTCGGCGGCGCGCGACATGTCGGTCTCGACCCCGGACCCTTCCGAGTAATGATAGGCGAGGTTCATGAGGGTGAGCGGAAACGCTTCGCCCTCGAGGATGCGGTAGAGCTGCAGCGCCGTCTCCGCGTCGCCGTTGGCGGCAAAGGCGCGACCGGCGGTGAAGGCGACGCGCGGTGACAGGGTGCCGGTCGCGATCGCCTCGGCGAGCGCGTCGTCGCAGGCCGCCTTCGCGTCGGCGCCGATGCTTTCGAACGCCACGCCGGGCACGCCTGGTGGCAGGCCGCCGTCGATGTCCGACCCGGCTAGGCGATAGCAGGAGAGCTCCGCTTCGGTCTGGGCGGTGGCGGGCGCGGCGAAAAGGCTCGTGATGAGGAGGGCGGCTCGGAGGGCGGTGATATCTTGTTGCATATGACGTCGATCAATAAGGCTCTTGGAAACAATCCGGATGGTAAGGGCCGCTTGTGCGGGCTGTAAACTACCGAGAATGACGTAAAGGCAGGTCTCGCATGAAAATCGAACCATTCGGCGTAGAGCAGTGGATGAACGCGTGGGAAACGCGGTGCGAGCTGAACCTCGCGGAGACCTGTGTTCACTCGCTCACCTTGGAAGAGCTGCTACAGATGGCGGGCCGCACGCAGGCGATGCCGTCCGAGCTTGCCGCGATGCACCTGACCTACGGGCCGATCACCGGGTCGGAGCGGCTGCGCACCTTGGCCGCGGGTCTTTACGACCGGCAATCGGCGGAGACCATCATGGTGACGCACGGCACGGCCGGGGCGAACATGCTGGTCTATCAGGCGCTCGTCGGGCCGGGCGACAAGGTGGTCGCGCTGACGCCGACCTACCAGCAGCATACCTCGATCCCGCGCTCCATCGGGGCGGAGGTGGTCGAGCTGCCGCTGCGGGCGGAGGATGGCTACCTGCCGGATCCGGAGCGACTGCGGGCGGCGATGACGGGCGCAAAGGTGCTGGCCTTCACCAACCCCAACAACCCGACCGGGGCGTTGATCCCACCGGCGCTGATGGAGGAGATCGTCGCGACCGCCCGGGCCGAGGGCGCGTGGATCCTGTCCGACGAAGTCTATCGCGGCACGGCGCAGGATGGGGACGGCAGGTCGGCCTCGGTCGCGGACCTCTACGAAAAGGGTATCTCGACCTGCGGCATGTCGAAGGCGTTTTCGCTCGCCGGGCTTCGGCTCGGCTGGGTGGCGGGACCCGCCGATCTGCTGCGCGAGGTCGAGCTGCACCGGGACTACTCCACGATCAGCGTGTCGATGATCGACGATTACTTCGCCGCGATGGCGCTGGAGGTGTCGGACCTTATCCTGGAGCGGAGCCGGCGGATCACACGCGGCAACCTCGCAATGCTGGCGGAGTGGGTCGATTCCAAGCCGACGCTCGACTGGGTGCGGCCGGCGGCGGGAACGACGGCGCTGATCTCCTACCGCAGCGATGAGCCGTCCTACCCGCTGGCCGAACGGATGATCCGCGAAACCGGAGTCATGGTCACGCCAGGCTCGGTGATGGGGATGGAGGGGGCGTTGCGCTTCGGTTACGCCTGCGCGCCGGAAGTCCTGCGGGCCGGCCTCGACCGGCTGACCGGCTTCTTCGACTTGAGCCCCGGAGGATCCGTTGGCATCAGGGACGCGCCTGAGCCGGGAGCCCGCACATGACCTTCACCCTCGCCACATGGAACATCAACTCGGTCCGCCTGCGGGAGGACCTCGTGCTGCACCTGCTCCAGACCGAGGCGCCAGACGTGCTGTGTTTGCAGGAGTGCAAGTCGCCGCTCGACAAGATCCCGCTCGAGGGGTTCTCGGCGCTCGGCTATCGCTACATGGTCGGACGGGGACAGAAGAGCTACAACGGCGTGGCGATCCTGTCGAAGCTGCCGATCCGTGAGGTCGCGGCCTATGACTATGCCAGTCTCGGCCATGCACGCCACATCGCTGGCCAGCTCGACAACGGCGTGACGATTCACAATTTCTACGTGCCCGCCGGTGGCGACAAACCTGACCGCGAGGTGAACGAGAAGTTCGGCCAGAAGCTCGACTACCTGACCGCGATGCGGGACGCGTTCCATGCCGAGGCGCCGGAGACGTCGATTCTCGTCGGCGATCTGAACATCGCCCCGCGCGAGGATGACGTCTGGAACCACAAGCAACTGCTGAAAGTGGTGAGCCACACGCCGATCGAGGTCGAGCACCTGGGCGAGACTCAGGATGCCGGGCGTTGGGTCGACGTGACCCGCGCGGACATCCCCGAGGGGCAGCTCTATTCCTGGTGGTCCTATCGCTCGCCCGACTGGGACAGCGCGGACAAGGGGCGGCGGCTGGACCATATCTGGGCAACGCCCGATATCGCGGGTGCGGCGCATTCGAGCCGCATCCTGCGGAGCGCGCGCGGCTGGGAAAAGCCGTCCGACCATGCGCCGGTCTTCGCGACTTTCGATCTTTAAGCGACTTAACGGAATTTGGACGAAATTCCGATATCGATTTTTCGGCGAAAAATCGGGGGCGTCAAAGGGCGAGAATCGCTTTCGCCACGGCCTGTCCCAGGGCGTCGTGCTCGGGTTCGTTGAAGTGGATGCCGTCTAAAGGGCTGACCTTGATGACGTCGTTGGCGTCCAGGAAGCCGCAGCCGTTGGCGTGTGCCAGCGCGGCATATTCTTCCGCGAGGCCGGTCATCGCTTCTGTCGCTCCGTGGAATTCCGCAGCGAAGGGGCCGACTTCCTCGACGATCGGCGGACAGATCAGAAGGATCGAGAAACCGCCGTGCCGATCCTGCTGATCCCGGCTCCGCGCCACGTCGACCAAGCCGGCGATGCCGGCTGTGATCCGTTTCGGCGTTGGCGCGAAGCGGCACTTCGCATCGTTCGTCCCGAGCATGATCGCCAGTACGTCCAGCGGCCCATGGCTGTTGAGCGCCATTCGCAGCGCCGGCCGCCCGTCCATGTGGGCGCCCATCACCGGGTCCTCGAACTGCGCGGTGCGGCCGGGCAGGCCCTCTTCCACCAGCTCCCAGCCCTCGCCGAGCGCCCGGGCACAGACCGACGGCCAGCGTACGCCGGGGCCGAACCGACGCGCAAGACCGGGCGCACCGATGACACCGGTGGCAGGCGCGCCCCATGTGTTGCTGTCCCCGAAGCAGAGCAAAGTCGGCATGGCGTGGTCCTCCCGTTCCGTCGCGCGACGCTATGCGGGACAGGGCCGGCGTGGCAAGCATTCACCCTTTTCCTCGCGGCACCGCTCACCCATATAGGCGGGGAAACCGGATCGACGGGATGAACGACATGATTGAACTCGGCACAACCGACACGAACGCGGCCCCCGCTGGGGACCTCATCAAGGACGGCAGCGACCAGACCTTCATGCAGGACGTCGTCGAGGCGTCCCGCACGGTCCCGGTCATCGTCGATTTCTGGGCGACCTGGTGCGGTCCCTGCAAGCAGCTCGGCCCGGCGCTCGAGGCGGCGGTGACGAAGGCAAACGGCGCGGTGAAGCTCGTCAAGATCGACGTCGACAAGCACCAGGGCATCTCCGGCCAGCTTCAGGTCCAGTCGATCCCGACGGTCTATGCCTTCTGGCAGGGCCAGCCGGTCGACGGCTTCCAGGGCGCGCTGCCGCCGTCGCAGATCGACCAGTTCATCGCGAACCTCATCAAGACCAGCGGCGGCGCCGAGGGTGCCGGCGAAGAGGCCGGCGGCCTCGAGGAGGCGATCGAGGCAGCCGAAGCGATGCTCGCCGAAGGCGCGGCGTCCGATGCGGCGGAGACCTTCGCGGCGATCCTGCAGGAAGACGGTCAGAACGCGGCCGCCTACAGCGGGCTGGTGCGGTCCTACCTCGCGCTCGGGGAAGTGGATCAGGCGGAGGCGATCCTGAACGGCGCCCCGGCCGAGATCTCCGCCACGCCGGAGATGGAAGCCGCCCACGCGGCGCTTCAGCTGGCCAAGCAGGCGCAGAACGCGGGCCCCGTGGCCGATCTCCGCGCGAAGGTGGAGGCCGATCCCGCCGATCTTCAGGCGCGTTATGACCTCGCCACCGCGCTCCAGGCCAGCGGCGATTCCGAGGGTGCCGTAGATGAGCTTCTGGAACTGTTCCGCCGCGATCGCGAGTGGAACGACGGAGCCGCCAAGACGCAGCTCTTCACCATCTTCGACGCGCTCAAGCCGACTGACCCGATCGTGTTGAGCGGACGGCGGAAACTGAGCTCACTTATATTTGCCTGAGGCCCCGTCCGTCCTAGCTGACCGGGTATGATCCAAGCCGCAGATCTACCGGAAGTCATTCCGATATTCCCGCTTCCGGGCGCGCTGCTTCTGCCACGCGCCCGGCTGCCGCTGCACATCTTCGAGCCGCGGTATCTCGCGATGCTCGACGACGTGCTGAAAACGCCCGAACGGCTGATCGGAATGATCCAGCCGTACAGTTCCGGACAGGGTGAGAAGCTGCACGCCATCGGCTGCGCCGGACGCCTGACCGCGTTCTCCGAGACGGAGGACGGGCGCTACATGGTGACCCTGTCGGGCATCAGCCGCTACCGCGTCCGGCAGGAGATCGAGGGCTTCATGCCCTACCGCCGTTGCGAGGTCAGCTGGACCGGATTCGACCGCGACCTCGGGCCGCAGGAAAAGGACGGCGACTTCGACCGGGATTGCTTCCTGAAGAACCTCGGCCGCTACTTCGCCGATCAGGGCCTGTCGACCGACTGGGATTCGCTGAAGGATGCGGAGGACGAGCTTCTCATCAACTCGCTCTCCATGCTTTGCCCGTTCGAGCCGGAGGACAAGCAGGCGCTGCTCGAGGCGCCGTCTCTGGTCACCCGGCGCGAAACGCTGGTAACATTGATCGAATTCGCCCTGCATGGCGGACCGGGAGACGATAGACTGCAATGACCGACACCACCGCACCGGCCTTCGACCGCCGCATGCTCGAGGCTCTGGTCTGTCCGCAGACCCAGGGGCAGCTGACCTACGATCCCGAGCGGCAGGAACTCGTCAGCAAGGCGGCGCACCTCGCCTATCCGATCCGGGGCGGGATTCCCGTGATGCTGGTCGACGAGGCACGGCAGCTCGACTGATCAGGGACGCATCAGCGAGGGCAGGTCGCCGCTCAGGCCGGCTGCTTCGCGGATGAAGGCGCGGCGCAGGCCGGGAACTGCGTTCACCGCGCCCATGCCGATGTCCCGCGCCGCACGTAGAAGCGGATTGTCGTTCGAGAACAGACGGTTGAACCCGTCGGTCGCCATGGCGAGGGACGCGGTGTCGAACCGCCGCCACTGCCTGTAGCGGCGCAGGACGGGCGCTGTGCCGATGTCCTCTCCCCGTGAGCGCGCATCGCCCAGAACGTCGGCGAGCGCCGCCACATCGCGCAGCCCGGCGTTCAGGCCCTGTCCGGCGATCGGATGCAGGCCGTGCGCCGCGTCTCCGACGAGCGCGACGCGATCGGCGATGAAATCGTCCGCCAATGACAGGCCGAGCGGGAACCCGAACCGGGCACCGGCAAGGGTGATCTCGCCGAGGAACGAACCGAAGGCTGGCCGTAGCGCGTCGAGGAATGCCGCCTCGTCGAGCGCCAGCAGGTCTGCCGCGCGCTCCTCGCTCTCCGACCAGACGATCGAACAACGGTTGCCCTTCAGCGGCAGGATGGCGAGGGGGCCGGTGGGCATGAAAAACTGGTGGGCGACGCCGTTGTGCGGCTGCTCGTGGGCGACGGCGCAGACGACGGCGGTCTGTCCGTAGCCCCAGCCGGTGCGGCCGATGCCGGCGCGTCTGGCGGTTCCGCTGCTGCGCCCGTCACACCCGACAAGAAGCCGGGCCTTCAGCACCTTGCCGTCGGCCAGCGTCACGGTGGCACCGGCCGGTCCGGTCTCCTGGCTGACGACTGTCACGCCGCCGACGTGGCGGATGTGATCGTTCGCCGCGATCGCGTCGAGCAGGGCCGGGCGGAGGTGGCGGTCCTCCACCATGTAGCCCATCGGGCCTTCCTCGATTTCGGCATGGTCGAAATGGATGAAGAAGGGCGAGGGACCTTCGCCCGCGCGCCCATCGGTCACCTTGATGTCGAGCATCGGCTGGCTGTCGTCGGCGAGCGCCGTCCAGACGCCGATCCTGCGCAACAGCCGCTGAGAGGTGAGCGCCAGCGCGTAGGAGCGGCCATCGAAATCGGGATCGCGGTGCACCTCGGCAGTCTGTGAGTCCACAAGGGTCACGGTGAAGCCCGCCCCGGCGAGCGCGAGCGCCAGCGCGGGGCCGTTGAGCCCGCCGCCGACGATGAGGATATCCGACGTCTCGTCCATGGTTCGACTATGGTCCGGCAAGCGGGATTGTCCATGCCGCGTCACGCCGTTACCGTCCGCCGCGTCAGGAGGGCGCACATGGAAGACTGGCTCTGGGCCTCGGCGGCCGAACTCGGACGAGGCATCGATGAGGGCCGGATTGATCCGGTCGCCCTCACCCGGATGTATCTGGAGGCGATCGACGCGCATCCGCTGCGCGACCGCATCTATGTCCGTGTCACGGCGGAGCGTGCCATCGCGGAGGCCGAGGCGGCCGCGGCGCGCGCGGCCGCAGGGCTGCGGCGATCGCCGCTGGACGGGGTGCCGGTCAGCTGGAAGGACCTGTTCGACACGGCGGGCGTGGAGACAGAAGCAGGCACGGCGCTGATGAAAGGCCGCGTCCCGGCGCAGGACGCGGCGGTTCTGAAGTCTGCGACGGCGATGGGGCTGGTCTGCCTCGGCAAGACGCACCTGTCGGAGATCGCCTTTTCCGGACTTGGCCTGAACCCGATCACGGCGACTCCGCCCAACCGCAACGACCCCGACGCTGTGCCCGGGGGCTCGTCCTCCGGTGCGGCGGCGTCGGTGGCCTTTGGACTCGCCGCGGCGGCGGTGGGGTCGGACACCGGCGGCTCGGCGCGCGTGCCGCCCGCGTGGAACGACCTCGTCGGATTGAAGACCACGCACGGGCTGTTGTCGACGGTCGGCGCGGTGCCGCTGTGCGAAACCTTCGACACGGTCGGCCCGATCGGCCGGACGGTCGAGGATGTGACCCTGATGCTGGCCGCGCTGGGTGGACCGACCGTGGACCTCGGCGGTGCCACGTTGACGGGGCGGCGGTTCCTGATCCTCGAGACCGTGCTGATGGAGGATGTCGAGGACACGCCGCGCGAGGCGTTCTTCGACGCCGTCGCGAAGCTTGAAGCGGCGGGTGCGACCGTCGACCGGGGAGAGTGGGGTCCGCTGGAAGAGGCCTATGCCATGGCCGGCGGCCTGTTCACGGCCGACGCCTGGTCCTTCTGGAGCGAGTTGGTCGAGGCGAACGGCGAGGTGATGTTCCCGGCGATCCGGGACCGCGTGAGCGCCGGCAAGGGCATCGCCGCGTCGGACTACCTGCGGGACTGGCGGCGGCTGCGGGCGCTGCGCGGCGACTACACCGCGCGGGTCGCGGGCTACGACGCCGTTCTGTCGCCGACCGCCGCGCTGATGCCGCCGAAAGTGGAACGTCTGCTCTCCGACGACGAGTATTACCGGGTGACGAACCTCAAGACTCTGCGCAACACGCGACTGGCGAACCTGATGGGGCTGAGCTCGCTCACGGTGCCGACAGGCACGCCGTCCACGGGCCTCATGCTGAGCGGGGCGCCGGGAGGAGAGGCGGGGTTGCTGCGGCTTGGCGCGGCGATTGAGCCGCTCTTGGCCTAAAAGCCACATGACCCTCCGCCAAGCTGCCGAAATATCGTCTGGATTCTGGACAGGGCAGGCGCGGACCGTCTAGTCTCCGGATCAAACGGGGCGACAAACGACCCCGATCCAGAGGCAGTGATGCAGTTTCCAGAGAGGTTTTCGGACCTTCCTCCTTACGCGTTCCCGCGTCTCCGCAGCCTGCTCGACCACCATGAACCGGGGGGCGAGCCGCTGGCGATGACGATCGGCGAACCGCGCCACCCGATGCCCGGCTTCGTCGCCGAGGTGCTTGCGGGTGCCGTGGAGCAATTCGCCAAGTATCCGCCGAACGAAGGCACGCCGGAGCTGCTCGACGCGATTTCCGGCTGGCTTGGCCGGCGTTACGGCGTCGATGTTGCACCGGATCGGCTGACGGTGCTGAACGGCACGCGCGAAGGGCTCTACAATGCCGCGATGGCGCTGTGCCCGGAGACGAAGAACGGCGCGCGCCCAGTGGTGCTGATGCCGAACCCGTTCTACCAGGTCTACGCCGTGGCCGCGCTGTCGGTCGGGGCCGAGCCGGTCTACCTGCCCGCGCGGGAAGAGACCGGGTTCCTGCCCGACCTCGACGCGATCCCGGCGGAGCTTCTGGACCGGACCGCGATCTTCTATCTCTGCTCGCCGTCGAACCCGCAGGGCGCCGTTGCGGATGAGGCCTACTGGACCAGGCTGCTCAACCTCGCCGAAGCGCACGACTTCAAGGTCTTCGCCGACGAGTGCTACTCTGAGATTTACCGCGACGTGCCGCCGCCCGGCATTCTCGCCGTCGCGCAGGCAATCGGAGCCGACCCCGAACGGGTCGTTGCGTTCCATTCACTGTCGAAGCGGTCGAACCTGCCGGGCCTGCGTTCGGGCTTCGCCGCGGGCGGGCCGGAGAGCATCCGCCGCCTTCGCCAGCTTCGCAACTACGCCGGGGCGCCGCTGCCGCTGCCGCTTCAGCGAGTGGCCGAGGCCGCCTGGTCCGATGAGGACCATGTCGTTGAAAATCGGCGGCTTTACGCAGAAAAATACCACGCGTCTGACGCAATTCTGTCCGACATTGGGCGCTATCATGCCGCGAAGGCCGGATTTTTCCAGTGGCTGCCCGTGGAGGACGGGGAGTCCGCCGCGTTGACGTTGTGGAAGGAAACGGGCGTGCGTGTGCTGCCCGGCGCCTATCTTGGGCGAGATGACGGGACGGGCAACCCCGGCACCGGATACATCCGGGTGGCCATGGTGGCCCCGTTGGACGAGACGCAGCGCGGGCTCGAATTGATCCGCAACTGCCTGTACGATTAAGGGAGCAGGAATGGCCTATCAGACCCGCCAGCGAGATCCGCTACTGGACAGCAACATGCAGGCCGCGCTCGAAAAACGCGGCGCGGAGCTGATCGGCATCGTTCTCGTGCTGGCGGGCCTCGCCTTCTTCGCGCTGCTCTGGAGCTACACGCCCGACGACCCCTCGTGGTTCTCCGCCACCGATGCGCCGGTGCAGAACTGGCTGGGCCAGACGGGTGCCGCGATCGCCGCGCCGATGTTCATGATCGTCGGCTGGGGCGGGATCGGCATCGCCGTGCTGCTGATCGCATGGGGCCTGCGCTTCACGCTGCATCGGGGACAGGAGAGGGCCATCGGACGGCTGATCTATGCGCCGATCGCCGTCGCGCTCGTGTCGATCTACGCATCCTCGCTGGAGCTCCCCGCGGGCTGGAGCCACAACACCGGCCTCGGCGGCAGTTTCGGCGACACCGCGATGTCCATTGCCCTGACGATCGTGCCCGTGAGCGCGACGATCGGGATCAAGATCATGTCCTTCATCTTCGCGCTGTTCCTGCTGATGCTCGGGCTGTTCGTCCTCGGCTTCACCCGGGACGAGGTGACATCCGGCCTGCGCTTCATGGCCGTCGGTCTCGTGATGACCTACGCGATGATCCTGCGTGGCCTTGGCCAGGGCGCCCGCGCCGCCGCGACGGGCACCGCAGCGATGCAGGCGCGTCGTGCCGAAGCCCGCGCGACCCGCGAGGTCGAGGAGCCGATGGTCGAGCCGTCGCTGCAGGGATCCGACCGGGTCGCCGCCGTGGTCCGCGCCAAGCGTGCCTCGATGGAGCAGCAGACCGCCCCCGCGCCCGAAGAGGCGGAGGACAACGGCGGTTTCGGTCAGGTCCTGCGCGACCGGATGGAGGGCCGCCAGGGCCTCCTGTCCCGTGTGGGTCTGCGCAAGCGTCCCGAGGCGGAAGAGATCGACAACGACGAGGACATGACGCTCGTCGAGGACGACAAGGATGCCGGCGACGACCGTATCCGCTCGCGCATCAGCGACGTCATCAAGTCCCGCGTGCGCGGTCCGCTGACGGCCGGGTCGTCTCGCGTGGAAGCGGCCGTGCGCCAGCGTGGCGGACCCGCACCGCTGATCTACAAGGCCCGCGAGGAAACGCCCGAAGTCGAACGCGTCGAGCCCCCCGTGACCGGCACGGGCCGAGTTGCGCCCTCCCGCGTGCGGCCGGCCGCCGCTGCGCCGGCGGGTGACGACGATCAATCCGACATCATGAGTCGTGTCGCGGCGCAGGCGATCGATCCGCGCACCGCGCCCGAGGACGAGGATTTCGATCCCGAGACGATGATGATGCCGCAGTCGGAGCTGGTCGACGGTCCGCCGCCGAAGCTCGATCATCCGAAGTTCGCAGCCCAGCATGTGCCGCGCTCGCCCGCCCCGCCCGCGCCGCAGGAGCCCGAGCCGCCGCGCGCCACGCAAGACGCTGCCCGCGTGCAGCAGACGCCGCGCAAGACAGTCGGCAAGTCCCGGCAGGCGATGGCCGAGGCGCAGCCCGGGCTTCGCTTCGACGAGAGCCAGGAGGCCTACGAGTCACCGCCGCTCAATCTTCTGACGAGCCCCGACAACATCACGCGCCACCACCTCGCCGACGAGGCGCTGGAGGAGAACGCGCGGATGCTGGAGAACGTGCTCGACGATTACGGCGTGAAGGGCGAGATCACCTCTGTCCGTCCCGGCCCCGTCGTCACGATGTACGAACTCGAGCCGGCGCCGGGCCTCAAGGCCTCCCGCGTGATCGGGCTTGCCGACGACATCGCGCGGTCGATGTCGGCGCTGTCCGCGCGTGTCTCGACCGTGCCGGGCCGCTCGGTCATCGGGATCGAACTGCCCAACGACAACCGCGAGATGGTGGTCCTGCGCGAGATGCTGGCCTCCCGCGATTTCGGCGACGGCAACCAGCGCCTGCCGCTGGCGCTCGGCAAGGATATCGGCGGCGATCCGATCATCGCGAACCTCGCCAAGATGCCCCACCTGCTGATCGCGGGGACGACCGGTTCGGGCAAGTCCGTAGCGATCAACACGATGATCCTGTCGCTGCTCTACAAGCTGACGCCGGAAGAATGCCGGCTGATCATGATCGACCCGAAGATGCTGGAACTCTCCGTCTACGACGGCATCCCGCACCTGCTGTCCCCTGTCGTGACCGACCCCAAGAAGGCCGTCGTCGCGCTGAAGTGGACCGTGGGCGAGATGGAGGACCGCTATCGCAAGATGTCGAAGATGGGCGTCCGCAACATCGAGGGTTACAACGGCCGCGTGAAGGACGCGCTGGCGAAGGGCGAGATGTTCTCGCGCACCGTGCAGACGGGTTTTGACGACGAAACCGGCGATCCGGTGTTCGAAACCGAGGAATTCGCCCCCGAGGCGATGCCCTACATCGTCGTCATCGTCGACGAGATGGCCGACCTGATGATGGTCGCCGGCAAGGAGATCGAGGCCTGCATCCAGCGCCTGGCGCAGATGGCGCGGGCGTCGGGTATCCACCTCATCATGGCGACGCAGCGTCCGTCGGTCGACGTCATCACCGGCACGATCAAGGCGAACTTCCCGACCCGGATCTCCTTCCAGGTGACCTCGAAGGTCGACAGCCGCACCATCCTCGGCGAGCAGGGTGCGGAACAGCTGCTCGGCCAGGGCGACATGCTCTACATGGCGGGCGGCGCGAAGATAACCCGCGTGCACGGGCCGTTCGTCTCGGACGAGGAAGTCGAAGAGATCGTCTCCCACCTCAAGCAGTTCGGTCCGCCCGACTACAAGTCCGGCGTGGTCGAAGGCCCCGATGAGGACAAGGAGAGCGACATCGACGCCGTGCTCGGCCTCGGTGGCAGCGGGAGCGGCTCCGATACGGAAGATGCGCTCTACGACACGGCGGTGCATATCGTCGCGAAGGACCGGAAGTGTTCCACGTCCTACATCCAGCGCAAGCTTGCCATCGGCTACAACAAGGCCGCGCGCCTTGTGGAGCAGATGGAAGAGCAGGGCGTCGTCAGCCCGGCAAACCACGTCGGCAAGCGCGAAGTGCTGGTCCCCGAAGTCTGATCCAGTTGGGAGGGCGGGGCTATCCCGCCCTTTTCAGTCGGTCCGGCGCGGGCGGAGTGCCTTTTCCTCCACCCTGATGCGCAAAGTCAGCATCGCCGCGTTCAGCAGGCTGAAGATCAGAGCCACCCACGTCAGGCCAAGGACGAGCGGCGCGACCGCGATCTCGGCGACGACCAGCGTGTAGTTCGGGTGTTTCAGCCAGCGGAACGGGCCCGAGGTGACAAGCGGCGTGTCGGTGAGGATGATCCGTGTCGTCCAGCGCCGGCCGAGCGTGGCGAGGATCCAGATCCGCAGCACCTGCAGCAGCGCGAAGATGAAGAGCCAGCCGGGGCGCACGATTTCATCCCACCCCGTCACAACGATCGCGGCGAGCCACGCGGCGTGGAGCGCGACGATCAACGGGTAATGCCCCGCCCCGATCTCTGTCGCGCCCTCGGCCAACAGGCGTCGCGTGTTCGACCGGGCGAGCACGAGTTCGCCGAGCCGCTGGAAGAGCAGAAAGCCCAGGAAGAGTGTGGTTGCGAGCGTCATGACGTCGCCTTGTCCGTGATCGAGAGCGGCAGGAACGAGGCCGTGAACCCCGGGCCGAGGGCGCAGGTCAGCGTCTGCCCCCTGAGCCCGTTGGCCAGCGCCGCCTCGAGCACGAAGAGCACCGTCGGCGCCGACATGTTGCCGTGCTGACGCAGGACGTCGCGCTCCTCTGCAAGGCTGCCGGGCACGATGTCGAGCGCCGCTTCGATCGCCTCCACCACCCGGGCCCCGCCGGGATGGCAGATGAAGCGGTCGATTTCGGACCGGTCGAGCTCGTTGGCGGCCAGCGCATTATCGGTGGCTGCCGCGAACTCCCGGTTCACGAAGTCCGGGATCGAGCGATGGAAGATCACGCCGAGCCCCGTGTCGTCGACGTCCCATCCCATGATGTCGAGCGTATCGGGCCAGGTCTTCTGAACGGGCCGTCCGGCACGTATGTCAGGGCCCGTGGCGGCGGCATCGGTCGACAGGCAGGCCGCGGCCGCGCCGTCGCCGAACAGGATGGCGGCGATGAGATCGGCCTTGCCCATGCGGTCGGGACGGAACGAAACCGTGCAGGCTTCGATAACCACCAGCAGAACCTTGGAGCCGGGGCGGGCGGTGGCGAGTTCGGACGCGACCGAAAGGCCGGAAACGCCGCCCGCGCACCCAAGCCCGAAGACCGGCACGCGCATCACGTCATCGCGGAATCCCATCTGCCCGGCGACCTGCGCCTCGAGCGTCGGTGTTGCGATCCCGGTCGAGGAAACGGTGACGATCGTGTCGACCTCCTCCGCCTGCCATCCCGCCCGCTCAAGCGCGGCGCCCGCCGCATCGAAAAAGAGAGCCCGTGCGCCGTCGAGATACAGCGCGTTCCGCTCTTTCCAGCTTCTGGGCTCGCGGAACCAGTGAAGCGGCGCCACGGAATGGCGCGTCTCGACTCCTGACGTCCGGAAGGAGCGGGACAGCCGGTCGAACTCGGGGAATGTCTGGCCGAAGATGTCGCGGGCAGTGTCTGCCACCACGTCTTGCGGCATGAGGTGTGGGGGGACCGCCGTTGAGACGGAATGGATACGGGTCTGCACTGTGCCTCTCAGGGACTGCTCGGAAGGACTCCGTCGCGATCTTCGATGCACTGACCCGCGCCGGCATGATGCCGGGTGCCGCCAAGATCCTTGACGATGGAGAAACGGCGGAACCCTCGTGAGGTTCCGCCTTGGTCATGACCTCTCAGGTGGCGTCGGCGTGGGCGCCGATGAACCAGGCGTCCTTGTCGATCTGGCGGCTGACCTCGGTGAAGAGATCGCCGGTGTCGACGTCGCCGGCATCTTCGCTCGCCTCGATGGCCTTCCGGAGCTTTTCGCCCACGGCCATGAACCGTTCCTTCAGCGCCTCAATGTGGCTCTCGATCGGTTCGAGGTCGGTGGGGTAGGGCTCGAGCCGGGACTTCTCGGCCGCGGCCTCGACCGTGCCTTGCGGGTAGCCTCCGAGAATCGTGATCCGCTCGGCCATCAGGTCGGCGCCTTCGCGCAGCCGGTCGGCGACCTCGTCGAGCAGTTCGTGGAAACCGATGAAGCCGCGTCCCTTCACCGTCCAGTGCGCCTGTTTCACCGCGAGGGTGAGCGCGACCGTGTCGGCGAGGTTTTCGTTCAGGAGCTCTATGACCTTGTGGCGGGCCTGCGTGGACAGGCCGGAAACGAAAGATTCGGGCATTGTAGTATTCCCCTTGCAGCTTGGTTCAGCGCCCGTCTGTTCGGGCATGTCACCTGACAAATGCGGCGACGCGGGGGGAAGTTCCGCCAGACGTGATTGCCTCGAACGCGGCGTGATATCGCTTAACACGGGAAAATCGGCACAGTCGGACCTATCTGGATGCCAGACATCCGAAATGACCAAGGATTAAACCATGAAGACCTTTCGCTACCTGCTGCTGATGGTGCCGCTGATGCTCGCGGCCTTTTCCAGCGCCGGGCATGCGCAGCAGCAGCTGAGCCTTGCGCAGATCAGCCAGTACTTCAATTCGTTCAGCACCGCGCAGGGGGAATTCACCCAGATCAACGCCGACGGGACGATCTCCACCGGGACGATGTTCATGAAGCGGCCCGGTCGCGTGCGGTTCGAATACAACCCGCCCGAGCGGTCCATGGTGCTCGCCACCGGTGGTTCCGTCGCAATCTTCGACCCCCAGTCCAGCCAGAACCCGGAGCGCTACCCGCTGTCCGAGACGCCGCTGAACATCATCCTCGAGCGGAACGTGGATTTCAGCCGCGCCAACATGGTGACGAACCACACCTACGACGGGCAGGCCACGACTGTGACCGCACAGGACCCGGCGCACCCTGAGTACGGCAACATTCAGTTGAAATTCACCTCCGACCCCGTCGAGCTGCGTCAGTGGATCATCACTGATGACACGGGCACGCCGACGACGGTCGTGCTGGGCGACCTCGCCAAGCAGGTGCAGATCAGCGACAGCAACTTCAACATGCAGTCGGCCATCCGCGACTTCGGCAACTGAGCTTCGCGGGCGATTGACCCTCTCCCTCCCGTCGGACAGTCTTTTCCGGACTGCCGACGGGAGGCCCCTATGAACATCATCCAGAGCCAGGCCGACTGGCTCGCCCGCGCCGCCGAGGTGCTGCCGGGTGGCGGGTTCGGCAATTTCTCCAACGACATCATCATCGCGCGTGGCGACCGTGCGCGGGTCTGGGATCAGGACGGCAAGGAATATGTCGATTACCTGATCGGCTCCGGGCCGATGCTGCTCGGCCATGGCCATCCCGAGGTGATGGACGTCGTGCTGCAGCAGCTCCCGCAGGGGCTGACCTTCTTCACCAACAACACGCTCGGCATCGAGCTGGCGGAGGAGATCGTGAGAGCGGTCCCCTGCGCCGAGATGGTGCGCTTCGTCTCAACCGGCGGCGAGGCGGACATGTACGCGATCCGGCTGGCCCGTGCCTTCATGGGGCGCGACAAAATGGTGAAGTTCGAGGGAGGCTATCACGGCATGTCGGCGGAGGCGCAGATGTCGCTGTCGCCGGCCCGGCAGGTGAACTTTCCGCAGGCGGTGCCCGACAGCGCCGGCATCCCGCAGTCGGTCGCGGACGAGATGCTGATCGCCCCGTTCAACGACCTCGACTACCTCGCCTCTCTGCTCGACGAGCATGGGTCAGAGGTAGCGGGCATCATCATGGAGCCGCTCCAGCGCGTCGTCCCGCCCGAGCCAGGCTTCCTGCAAGGCGTGCGCGACCTCTGCGACAAGCATGGCATCCTGCTGATCTTCGATGAGATCGTCACCGGTTTCCGGCTCGACTACGGTGGCGCGCAGGAGCGGTGGGGCGTGACGCCCGACATCGCGACCCTGGGCAAGATCATCGGCGGTGGCTTTCCGCTCGCCGCAACGGTGGGGCGGGCCGACATCATGTCCCATTTCGACAAGGCGAAGGTCGGTGCGGACAAGTGGCTAATGCAGCTCGGTACCCTGTCTGGCAACCCGATCGCCGCCGCTGCGGGGCTGAAGACGATGGAGGTGCTCCGCCGTCCCGGCCAGTACGACCAGCTCAAGGCGACGGGCAAGCGGCTGATGGAGGCGCACGACAAGGCGCTGACGGAGGCCGGAGTCGACTTCCGTATCGTCGGCGACGCGACGCTGTTCGACGTGGTGTTCGCCGAAGGGCCGATCCGCAACTACCGCGACACGCAGCGCAACGACCTCGGCCAGCTGGGCGCGTTCAATCGCGTCCTGCGAGACAAGGGCATCCTGAAAGCCCCGACGAAACTCTACCCGTCGCTTGCGCTGACCGAGTCCGACCTCACGATCACCGAGGCCGCCATCGAAGCGGCAGCCTCGGCCCTCTGAGCGGTCAGAGCCGGCGCGGGCAGGTCGACAGCTGCGCCTCGTAGAGCTGCGCGCGGGTCGAGATCTCGCCCGAGACGCGCATCAGCCAGCTCTTCTGCAGGTAGCTCTGCCGGGAATAGCCGGTGCGGCCCTCGTGGTAGGCGAGGTACTGGTTGCGCACGTCGTCCAGCGGAATGCCGAGGTTGTCGCGGCTCAGGGTCATGTACCACCCCATGAAGTCCACGGCGTCCCGGATGTCGTCCCGCCGCGCGCCGCGACGCCCGAGCGCCTCGACATATTCATCCCACGTGCCGTCCAGCGCCTGGCTGTAGCCGAAGGCCGAGCTTTGCCGGCCCATCGGAATCACGCCGAGCGCATAGGTGTGCGGCGGACGGTTGTTCGAGATGAATTTGCTTTCCTGATAGATCATGGCCATCAGCACGTGCGGCTTGACGCCCCACTCGCGTTCGGCCGCGCGGAAAGCGCGGGAATAATGTGGTCTCTCCGCGAGAATCGCGCACGCGTTCTCGAGGTTGCTCGGTTGACTGGCATTACGCCCGCCGCAGCTGCCTAGCGCGACGAGAATCACCAGTGCGAGAATGAGTCTGCTCATCTGCCTCTCGCTATGTTCTTTGTTATTAACCTCAGCTTACCTCAAAAAGTGCGCCGAGGGAACGCCCGAGCTGTGCATCTTTGACCGGCATACACCTGATTATCGCTGGTTTTCGACAATCTGTTTCCCTCGAATCGCCCTCCCGGCTGTGGACTCCTTGGGCCGGGGACGGTTACGCATTCGAAAAGGGGCGAACTATGACCATGCTGAAGACACGCGCCAAGTATCACCTTGGACAGGTCGTGCGGCACCGCAAACACCCGTTCCGCGGCGTGGTGTTCGATGTCGATGCGATGTTCAACAACACCGAGGAATGGTACGAGTCGATCCCCGAGGACAGCCGTCCCGCGAAGGATCAGCCCTTCTACCACCTGCTCGCCGAGAACGATCAGAGCTACTACGTGGCTTATGTGTCAGAGCAGAATCTGATCGCAGACTATTCCGGCCGCCCCGTCGACCACCCCGAGATCGAGGAAATCTTCGGGCCGTTCGAAGACGGGCAATACCCGCTTCACGTCCAGCTCAACTGACCCGTCAGTAGCCGAGCGCGCAGCCGTCCTTGCGCGGATCGCTACCCGCTTCGAGCACGTTTTCCGCATTCACGCGAATCGCCTGCGCGCCGCCGATCGGCGTATCGGGGAACCGCACCTCGTGCCCAAGGTCGGCGAGACCCTGCCTCACGTCGTCGGCATAGCCGCGCTCGACCGTCAGCGCGCCGCCAGCTTCGGGGAAGGAGCGGGGGCCGTCGATGGCCTCCTGCGGGTCCATTCCGAAGTCCAGCATGTTGGTCAGCAGCCGGGCATGACCGTTTGCCTGGTATTGGCCGCCCATCACGCCGAAGGGCATCACGACCTTGCCGCCCGACGCCAGCATCCCTGGAATGATCGTATGCATCGGTCGCTTGCCGGGGCCCGCCTCATTGGCGTGGCCCTCCTCCAGCGTGAAGCCGCAGCCCCGGTTCTGGAACAGGATGCCGAACTTGTCCGACGCGATGCCCGACCCGAAGCTGTGGAAGATCGAGTAGATCAGCGACACCTTCATCCGGTTGCGGTCGACGACGGTGATGTAGACCGTGTCCTTGTGCGCATTCTCGGCCCCCGGCAGATCGATGGGCAGGGCGCGGTCCTTGCGGATCAGGCCGGCGAGCTTTTCTGCCGTCTCGGGCGCGATCATGTGCTCGAGCCGCGCCATGTGGTCGGGATCGGCGACGAACCGGTTGCGGGCGTCGTAGGCGAGCTTCGTCGCCTCTGCTTCGATATGCGCACGCTCGACGCCGTAGGGGTCGAGATCGCCGATGTCGAAGTGGGACAGGATGTTGAGCAGCAGGAGCGCCGTCGCGCCCTGACCGTTCGGCCGATGCTCCAGCACGTCGTGACCGGAGTAATGGGTGGAGACCGGCGTGCCGATGTCGCAGGCGGTCGCGGCGAAATCCTCCATCGTGTGGATGCCGCCCATGGCGCGGAGCGTGGCAACCATGTCCTCGGCGATCTCGCCCTCGTAAAAGGCCTCCCGCCCGTCGAGCGCGACACGGCGCATGACTTCGGCGATACCGGGGCGGCGGAAGACCTCGCCGATGCGATAGGCCGCGCCGTCCTTCAGGAAGATGTCCCGCGCCTTGTTGCCGAGGTCGGATACCTGCGCCCAGTCGGCGCCGGTGCGCTGCGAGACAGGGACGCCGGCTTCTGCGTAATGGATCGCGGGTGCGAAGAGGTCGGCGATGCTTCGGGTGCCCCACTCCTTCGCCATGCGGCAGAAGGCGTCGATGGCGCCGGGGATCGTCACTGCAACGGCATGGTTCGCGGGAATGGAGGACAGCCCCTCGCCGCGCAGCGCCTCGGCCGACAGGCCGGCGGGCGCGCGGCCCGATCCGTTGACCGCAATGACGTCGCCTTCGGGCGGTGCGATCAGCGCGAAGCAGTCGCCGCCGATTCCCGTCATCATCGGTTCGCAGATCTCGAGAAGTGCGGCCCCGGCGATCGCGGCGTCGACGGCATTGCCGCCCGCCTCGAGCATCTGCACCGCCACTTTCGCAGCCAGCGGATGCGAGGTGGCGCACATTCCGTTCATCGCGAAAACGGGCGAGCGGCCGGGCAATTGCAGATCGCGCATGGGGTCTCCTCCTGTATTGCCGGACGGACACTACGGATGCGCGGGAGGTTTGCAATCGGGGGGAGGTAGACCTCGACGCCGCGTACTGGGTGGGGGCTGTTACACGCGGCGCCGAGGGAAGCTATATGCAGCTACAAGACAATGTATGTCGTTCCATTCGGGCTCGGGTTAGGAGCCTTTGGGGCGTTCGTGAGGCACGAGGGAAACAACCATGTCCGAAATGGCAACAATCGACCGGATCGACTACGACCGGATCTCTCCCGTGATCGCTTCGCTCACGGAGGGCGAGGATGACGTGGTCGCGCTGATGGCGACCGTGGCGTGTGAACTGCATCACGCCGACTCGCGCTTCGACTGGACGGGGTTCTATCGCGTCACTTCGCCCGGCCTGCTGAAGATCGGTCCCTACCAGGGCGGGCACGGCTGCCTCGTCATCCCGTTCGAGCGTGGCGTCTGCGGCGCCGCAGCCCGCACCGGCGAGGTTCAGCTGGTCGACGATGTCGAGTCCTTCCCCGGTCACATCGCCTGCTCCTCCTCCACCCGGTCGGAGATCGTGCTGCCGGTATGGAATGGCGCGGGCGAGCTGCTTGGCGTTCTCGACATCGACAGCGACCGGCCCGGTGCCTTCGATCAACGCGATGCGGACGGGCTGACCGCGATCCTGAAGGCGACGTTCGGCCGCCTGTGATGGACGACGTCTACCGCCCGCCCGACGTGCCGCTTTCGGTGCTGCACGAGGATCACGAGCTGCTCTTCGTCGACAAGCCCGCCGGCCTTCTGTCCGTTCCCGGCAAGGGAGAGCACCTGGCTGACTGCCTGATGAGCCGTATCCAAGCGGCCTTTCCGACGGCGCTGCTGGTGCATCGGCTCGACAGGGATACGTCCGGCGTGATGGTCTTCGCGCTCTCGCCCCATGCGCAGCGCCACCTTGGGCTCCAGTTCGAGAAGCGTCAGGCGAAGAAGACCTACGTCGCGCGGCTGCACGGGCGGCTCGAGGAAAAGACCGGGACGGTGGATCTGCCGATTGGCGTCGACTGGCCGAACCGCCCCCGGCAGATGGTCGATCACGAAAACGGCCGTGCGGCGCAGACCGGATGGCGCGTTCTGAAGCAGTCCGAGGCGGAGACGCGGGTGCGCCTGATGCCGAAGACCGGCCGCTCGCACCAGCTGCGCGTACATATGCTGTCGCTCGGGCACCCGATCGTGGGCGACCCGCTCTATGCCGCCGAGACCGCCGGTCGGTACGAGCGCATGATGCTGCACGCCGAGGAGCTGCAGCTGCGCCATCCCGACGGCGGGCGCGGCATCCGGATCAGGGCGAAGGCGCCCTTCTGAGCGCCTCTTCGACGGCAGTGCCTTCATCGGGCCGAATCTCGTGGCCGCCCTCGTGCCAATGCAGCTGAACGTCGGCCCCCTGCGACCGGTACCAGTCCGCAAGGCGCGACGTCAGGTCCGGCGGGCAGATCGGGTCCCGCTTGCCTGCCGTGATGAGCACATCGCGGCCCGCGAGCGCGGGCGCGTCATCAGGCGTGAAGGGGATCAGCGGGTGCAGCAGGATCAGCCGGTGCACCAGCTCGGGCCGGGCGAAGGACACGGAGGCGAGGATGTTCGCACCGTTGGAGTAGCCCATGCCGATGACGTGGGTCGCGCCGGTCCGGGCGATTTCGCCTTCGATGAACTCCGCCATCGCCTTGGTCCGCGCGGCTAGGTCGGCCATGTCATAGACCCCCTCGCCGGTGCGCCGGAAATACCGGAGCGCGCCGCCCTCCGAGACGTCGCCGCGAGGGGAGGACACATGCGCACCCGGCACGGCGGCTGAGGCGAAGTCATGGAACTGCGCCTCTGTCCCGCCCGTGCCATGGAAGGTGAGGAGGAGGGGCGCGCCGGGCGCGCCCTCCGTTCTGGCTGTGACGTAGGTCATCCGTCGATCGGCTCGAGGTGTTTGACCAGCTCGCTGCGCAGGTGCTCGTGCTGGCTCGGCAGTTTGAGGCCTTCGCCAAGGTGATCGCGATCCTCGTCCCGGTCGAAGCCCGGATCGTTGGTCGCCACTTCGAACAGTACGCCGCCGGGGGTGCGGAAGTAGATCGCCTTGAAGTAGTCGCGGTCGATCACCGGAGTCACCTGGAAGCCGGCATCGGCCAGCGCTTCGCGCACTTCAAGCTGACGCGCCCGGTTGTCGACGGAGAAGGCGATGTGGTGCACCGACCCCGCGCCTTGTCGCGCTTGCGGAGCGCCCGGTGCGGCCTCCAGGTCGACGACGTTCGCTGCGTTGCCGTCCGGGCGAACGAAGCGGGTCACGTCGCCTTCGGTCTCTGATGCCTCGTATCCCATGAAGCGGAGCAACTCCGCCGTTGGGCCCGTGTCGGCGAGGCGCAGCGACACGGAGTGGAATCCGCGGATCGCCATGTCGTCGGGCAGGACCTTCGTCCACGGTGTGCGGTCGTCGTCGACCTCGACAAGCGCCAGTTCATCGCCGTCGGGGCCATGAAAGCGCAACTCGGTCGCGCCGAAGGTTGTCACCTGCTCCAGCGCTTCCACCCCGAACGTACCGAGCCGATCGGTCCAGTTCGCGGCGCTGCCGGTCGGGATCGCGAACCGGGTCAGGCCGACTTCGCCCGTACCGTGCTTGCCGCGCCCGGCGTTCGGGAAGGGGAAATAGGTCATCACCGTGCCGGGGGAGCCGACGCCGTCACCGTAGTAGAGGTGATAGACATCGGGGGCGTCGAAATTGACCGTCTTCTTCACGCGACGCAGGCCGAGCAGGTCGGTGAAGAAGGCGTTGTTTTCCACGGCGGAACTCGAGATCGAGGTGACGTGGTGGAGTCCGTTGATCTGTCTCAGCATGTCGAGGGTCCTTTCCGGTCCAACGTTCGTCTGACAACATATCCGCCCCTCGTCCGCACAAAAGGCGAGTTTCCGAACCGGTTCTGTGCATTTCTGCCCGCGGCGGCTTGTGCCTTCTCTTCAAGCCCGTCATGCAAGGCTCGAAATTCCGGCGGGGCGGACCTATCTGCCGGAGTAAGTGAGACAGGCGACAAGGAGAGTTCCAATGAGCTTGCGTATCAACGACACCATTCCCGACCTCACGGTCACCACCGATCAGGGCGAATTCTCGCTGCATGAGTGGATCGGCGACAGCTGGGCGGTCCTCTTCTCGCACCCGAAAGACTTCACGCCGGTCTGCACGACCGAATTCGGTGCCGTGGCGCAGCTCTCCGATGAGTGGGAAGCCCGTGGCACCAAGGTGATCGGCGTGTCCGTGGACGGCGTCGAGGACCACAAGAAATGGAAGGGCGACATCGAAGTCGTCGCAGGGCGGCCCGCCGGTTTCCCGATCATCGCCGATGACGGTCTCGAAGTGTCGAAGGCGTTCGACATGCTCCCGGCCGAGGCCTACCTGCCTGACGGTCGAACGCCGGCCGACAGCGCGACCGTGCGGTCCGTCTTCATCATCGGGCCGGACAAGAAGCTGAAGCTGTCCATGACCTACCCGATGACGGTGGGCCGGAACTTCGCCGAGGTTCTGCGCGCGCTCGATGCGCTTCAGACGAGCACCAAAGAGGGCGTCGCCACGCCGGCCAACTGGGCCCCGGGTCAGGACGTCATCGTCCCGGTCGCCGTTTCCGACGACGACGCCATCGCGAAATACGGCTCGATCGACACCGTTCTTCCCTACCTGCGGAAGGCCAAGCTGCCAGCGTAAGTCGGCGGGTTGACCGAGCGGGACCGGACCAGTCGCCGTGCGGTGACCTGGCCGGGTAGCCTTCGGATAGAAAACGAGATCAGGGGCGCCTCCTTACCGGGGCGCCCTTCTACTTTGGCCCGACGCCGCTGCCTTGACCGTTTGCGACGCTGCCCGCTTGTCTGTCACCTGAGCGGGATCCGGGCGTTCCCACACCATTCAGTCAACACTCCGGCGCTGAGGACCGCGGCCCAAAGAAAAAGGCCCGATCGCGAAGATCGGGCCTTTTTCTTAAGGTTTGGAGTGGATCAGTGCGCGGTGACGGTCGCGCCGATCTGAACCCGTTCGTAGAGGTCGATAACGTCCTCGTTGTACATCCGGATGCAGCCGTTCGACGAGGACAGGCCGACAGTCCAGGGCTGCGGCGTGCCGTGGATACGGTAAAGCGTATCGGCGCCGTCCCGGTACAGGTACAGGGCGCGCGCGCCGAGCGGGTTGTCCGGGCCACCCGGCACACCGCCAGCGTACTGGCTGTATTTCTCGGGATCGCGCGAGACCATGCTGGAGGTCGGGGTCCACGTGGGCCATTCGGCCTTGCGACCGATGGTGGTCGCACCGCTCCACTGCATGCCGAGCTCACCGACGCCGATCTTGTAGGCCATCGCGCGCCGACCCGGCAGGATGAAGTAGAGGTTATGGCTCTCCTTGTAGAAGTGGATGTCACCGGGGGTAAGATCGGTGTTCAGCTCCACTTCTTCCCGACGCATATCGGCGGGAATCACGAAACCGGTGTTCGCAATAGCGGGTGCCGCCAATACGGACGCGGCGGCTGACGTCATGAAATGACGGCGAGTCAGCATGAGTGTCTCCTTCGACTATCGAATGATAATGCCGTTAAACGCGGGATTCCGCCAGTCAACTATAGGAGAACGACGCGGGTTCCCTGCGGCACCTGGTCGTAGAGATGCATGATGTGGCTGTTGATCAGCCGCACGCAGCCGTTGGACACGCGGGCCCCGATCGTCCGCGGCGCCGGGGTGCCGTGGATGCGCAGGTAGGTGTCGCCCCGGCCCGGCTGGAACAGGTAGAGCGCGCGCGCGCCGAGCGGGTTGTTCGGACCACCGGGCATGCCGTCTTCGTATTGGGCGTAGCTGCCGGGATCGCGCTCGATCATCTCGGGCGTGGGTGTCCAGGACGGCCACTCCTTCTTGGCGCCGATGTAGAATTCGCCATTCTCGTAAAGACCTTCGCGGCCGATACCGACGGCGTAGCGGATCACGGTGCCATCGCCGCGCGGCAGGCTCCAGTAGAGGCCGAAATCATTCGGGAAGACGTGGATTTCGCCCGGAGGAAGCGGATCGGCCAGGCGGTACATCCGCGGCATGACGACTTCGGGGACGACATAGTCCTGAGCTTGGGCAACAGTGCCCAGCGGAACGGCGGCGCCCGAGGCGAGGGCAGTGGCGATAAAAGAACGACGGGTCAGCATGGGGCAGCGGGTCTCGTCAATGGATCTGGATTTCAGGCGGTGTCCCGAGCAGCGGGAACATCAGCGAATCTATGCCGCTGCCGCAGCGGGTCCAAGAGAATCACTTCCGGTCAGGCGATTGTTTCGCGGTCTGTTGCTTTCCGACAGCCACGGGCGTGTTACCGATCTGTCGTAACGGTCACGTCTTGGCGGGCCGGGACCCAGGCTCGGACCGGGACAAGAAAAAAGCCCCGGTGTCTCCACCGGGGCCTTCAGTCTCGGGAATGGGGGAGCCTTATTCGGCCGCCTCTTCCTTCTTGATCTCTTCGCCGGTCTCCTGGTCGACGATCTTCATCGACAGGCGAACCTTGCCGCGATCATCGAAGCCGAGCAGCTTGACCCACACTTCCTGGCCCTCTTTCAGGGCGTCGGAGGGGTGGTTCAGACGCTTGTTCTCGATCTGGGAGACGTGGACGAGGCCGTCGCGCTTGCCGAAGAAGTTCACGAAGGCGCCGAAATCGACGATCTTCACGACCTTGCCCTTGTAGACGCCGCCTTCTTCCGGCTCCGCCACGATCGAATAGATCATGTCGTAGGCCTTCTTGATGGCTTCGCCGTTCGGCGAGGCGATCTTGATGACACCGTCGTCGTTCACGTCGACCTTGGCACCGGACACTTCCACGATCTCGCGGATGACCTTGCCGCCCGAGCCGATCACTTCACGGATCTTGTCGGTCGGGATGTTCATCGTCTCGATGCGCGGCGCGTGGACGGAGAATTCACCCGCGGTGGAGATGGCTTTCGACATCTCGCCGAGGATGTGCATCCGGCCCTCCTTCGCCTGGGCGAGGGCCTTTTCCATGATCTCGGGCGTGATGCCGGCGACCTTGATGTCCATCTGGAGCGAGGTGATGCCGTTCTCGGTGCCCGCGACCTTGAAGTCCATGTCGCCGAGGTGATCCTCGTCACCGAGAATGTCGGTGAGGATACCGTAGGAGCCATCTTCTTCCAGCACGAGGCCCATGGCCACGCCGGCGACCGGGGACTTCAGCGGAACGCCGGCGTCCATCATGGACAGCGAACCACCGCAGACCGACGCCATCGAGGACGAGCCGTTGGACTCGGTGATCTCGGAGACGAGGCGGATGGTGTAGGGGAAGTCGGTCGCGGCCGGCAGGACGGCCTGAAGCGCGCGCCATGCGAGCTTGCCGTGGCCGATTTCACGACGACCGGGGGAGCCGACACGGCCCACTTCACCGACCGAGTAGGGCGGGAAGTTGTAGTGCAGCAGGAAGTTGCTGCGGAAGTTGCCGTGCAGCGCGTCGATGATCTGCTCATCGTCGCCGGTGCCGAGCGTGGTCACGACCAGCGCCTGCGTTTCACCACGGGTGAACAGCGCGGAGCCGTGCGTCCGGGGCAATATCTGCGTTTCGGCCACGATCGGGCGGACTTCGTCGAGCGCGCGGCCGTCGATACGGCGGCCGTTCTTGACGACGTCACCGCGAAGCACGCCGGATTCCAGCTTCTTCAGGGCGGAGCCGAGGTTCGGATCGGCCTGCTGCTCTTCCGAAAGACCCGCGATGATCTCCTGCTTGACGGTGGAGACCGCGTTCACGCGTTCCTGCTTGTCGGTGATCGCGTATGCGGCGCGCATCTTCTCTTCACCGGCGGCTTTCACGGCATCGTAGAGCGCCGAGTAATCCGGAGGCGTGAAGTCGAAGGGCTCTTTCGCGCAATCCTCGGCCAGCGATATGATGCAATCGAGAACCGGCTGGATCTGCTCGTGAGCGAAGTTCACGGCGCCGAGCATCTCGGCTTCGGTCAGCTCGTAAGCTTCCGACTCCACCATCATCACGGCGTCCTTGGTGCCGGCGACGACGAGGTCGAGACGCTGGTCGGGGTTGTTGCGCAGCCCCTGCATGTCGTCGACGGTCGGGTTCAGCACGTATTCACCGTCCTCGAAGCCGACGCGCGCGCCGGCGATCGGACCCATGAAGGGCGCGCCGGAGATCGTCAGGGCCGCGGAGGCGGCGATCATGGCGACGATGTCGGGATCGTTGACGAGGTCGTGGCTCAGCACGGTGCACATCACGAGGACTTCGTTCTTGAAGCCGGGGACGAACAGCGGGCGGATCGGACGGTCGATCAGGCGGGCGGTCAGCGTTTCCTTCTCGGTCGGCCGGGCCTCACGCTTGAAGAAGCCGCCGGGCACCTTGCCCGCGGCGTAGTATTTTTCCTGGTAGTGGACAGTAAGGGGGAAGAAGTCCTGCCCCTCTTTCTGTTGCTTGGCGAAAGTAACGTTCGCCATGACCGAGGTTTCGCCCAGAGTGGCGATGACGGTGCCGTCGGCCTGACGGGCAACCTTGCCCGTTTCCAGTGTCAGCGTTTCTTCGCCCCACTGGATGGATTTCTTCGTTTCGTTGAACATTCAGCGTATCCTGTCTGGAGGCTCCCACGGGCGGATCCCGTGTCCTCCTGTCACAATGGCGGCCCCATTGCCGCCGACCCCTTCATCATTCCATGCGCCGGGGTCCGGGCGTCACGTCTCAGATGCGCTGCCCTTATAGGAAAAAGGGGCGATTGGGAACCCGCTATGCGCGAGTGCCACAGGTGAGCATTTCACCGCTTCCCGGGCTGGCCGAGGCTGGCGATTTCCGCCGAATGGAGCTTCCAGATGCCGCCGCTTTCGCTGCCCTCGACGTTCGAGCGGCGCAGCACGATATCACCGCCGAACCGCTGCCGGGTCCCGTCATTGAGCTCCGCCTCGATCCGAAGGGGCACGGTCGCGTAGATCGACCCCGCCGCGCCCTCCAACGTTCCCGGCGCAGTGAAGACCCTGACCTCGGCGGTATCGGCATATCCGGCTTCGAACTGATCCAGCGTCTGACCGCTGGCCGCGCCGCCGTCCTCCCAGAAATCGTAGGCGGCAGCATACGACCCCCGGTTAATGGCGGCGAAGTAATCTTCGACCGTGGCACGGGCTTGCCACTGGTCCTCGGGCGTCTGGGCGATGGCGGTGAGAGGGCAGAGGACAAGGAACAGGGCGATGATAAGACGGGTCATGCAGGCCTCCGGTGGAGCGATACCCGGGCAACGTCGATGCCGTTCGGTCAGGTTCCGCAGGCGAAGGTCTCGACCGAGTTCACCGGCGGCTGAGCCTCGGCAAACCGGGCAAGGGCGTCGCGAAGCGCCTCCTCGCTCTCGGGCTCGATCAGGAAGAATTCGACCGTGCCGGAGGCTGCGGTCTCCCTTGGCGTGGTGAGCTGCGCGATGCGGCACCATTCCGCCGGGATCTGGCCGGGGAACCATTCCTCATAGATCATCGCGTAGGTCGCGCCGCTGCCGGCAACGAGGTCGGCCATCCCCTCCGGCGTGCGCTGACCGGAAGCGGCGAGCTTGCGGGCCTCCTCCGAACCGAGCCCCCATAGGTCGAGCACGTAGTCATCGTTGTCCCAACTCGTCCAGCCGAGGTCGTTTACGGCGACGGGTCCGGGGTAGAACTCGGTCACGAAGCGGTGGAGCTGGTATTGCTGCACCTCGACGTTCATCGCCGCGGCCGGCGTGCGCAGCGTCGTGTCGAGGTAGGGCGCGCCGGTGAAATAGAGCGCGCAGATCAGGGCCAGTACCTTGACCTGTCCGCTGAGGGCCCGGAAGGGGCCACGCCACACGATCAGCAGTGCTATGGTGACGGCGGCCACGATGTAGACCTCGTAGCGTGAGAACCATCCGAAATCGCCGACGATCATGTGCGCCAGCGCGGCGATGGCGACGGGCATGGCGACGATCTGCTCCGCCCGCCCGCGCGAGGAGGCGAACAGCAGCAATGCGATGCCGAGTCCGAGGCCGAGCGCCTGCGGACGGATCGCCGACTGACGGATGTTGGCGGCGATCGCCTGCACGAAGTTCCCGCCTTCTGAGGCGACGGCGGCGGAGGCCGCGCTCTTCACCATGACGGAGGAGGGCAGGACCGGCAGCCCGAGCCGCAGCATCGTCGTGACGAACAGCCCGAAACAGATCACCAGCAGCGCCGCCGGGATCAGCGCCGCCTTGCGGTGACCGGTGACCCAGAGCGTGACGATTGCCGTACCCGCCAGCGCCAGCCCCTCGAACCGCAACAGCGGCGCGGCGACGATGGCGGCGATCAGCGTCCAGTCCGCCACGTCCTCAATTGCGACGCGGGCAAGCCCGGTCACGATCAGCAGGCTGGCCAGCACGTGGAGCGTATGCTCCATCCCCGTGTAGGCAAGGCCGAAGCCGTTCACGACGAGCAGCAGCATCAACCCCGAGACGAGCACGATACCGATCCGCCCCTCGAGCAGGTCGTGAAGCACGCCGCCCAGCAACCACGCCACGCCGAGCGAGGCGACGATGTTCAGAACCAGCGGCCCGTACTCTCCGAGGCCGAGCGCGAGCGTGCCGGCGAGCAGGATTGGATAGAGGATGGAAGAGGAGGGAGAGGCGACTTCGCCCGAATTGATCCCGTAATGTCCCTGCAACAGGTTCTCGGCCAGTGCGAGGTGAATGTAGGGATCGTCGAGGGCATAGACAAAGTGGCCCCCGGTCGCGCGGATCAGCGCGAAGTAAAGCCAGACCAGCCCGAGTCCGCAGAGCAGGACCAGGGCGGCCTGGGACCGGGCCCGGCCATTGGAGGCAAGACCCGGCGCGTTCACCTTAGCGGCGGATACCGAGGCGCTTGATGAGGTCCTTGTAACGGTCCTCGTCGTTCGCACGGAGGTAGTCGAGCAGCTTCCGGCGGTGGGCAACCATCTTCAGCAGGCCGCGACGGCCGTGGTTGTCCTTCTTGTGCGTCTTGAAGTGCTCGGTGAGGGTGGCGATGCGCGACGTCATGATCGCGATCTGGACCTCGGGGGAACCGGTGTCACCGTCCTTGGTGCCGTATTCCTTGATGAGCTTCGTCTTCTCGTCAGGCGTAATCGACATCGGGGTCTCCTGTCTGTTGAGTGTCATGGCGCAGGCCGGGATGTCGTCCAGCAAGGCCCGTGGAGGTTCCCGCGGCTCATCCGCGAGAGCCCGCCGCATAAGACAGGATTGCCGTGAAGGGAAGGAAAAATTGCCGCTCAGCCCTTCAGGAGCGTGATGCTGTGCGGTTCGAGCGTCTCCACCCCGTGCAACCGGACGATGAAGCTGTCGTCGGCATAGACTGACAGGCCATCGTCGTCGGCTTCGGTCGTGACCTCTGGCGGCGTCTCGCCGTCGTAGAGGATCTCGAGCCGGTCCTCCTCGGGGTCGAAGTCCATCACTTCCGCGGCGAAGCCTCCGGCATCGAGGGCGAAGACATCCGCCCCGGTCCCGCCGGACGCGATGTCGCCGCTGCCTGCTCGGATCAGGTCCGCCCCGTCTCCCCCGTTCAGGTAGTCCCGCGCCCGGTCTCCGTGTCCGTCGAGCCGATCGTCGCCGGCCCCGGCGTGCATCACATCCTCGCCCGGCCCGCCGTGGAGACTGTCGTCGCCTTCCCCACCGAGCAGCGAATCCGCGCCATCGCCGCCGAACAGGAGGTCGTTGCCGCCACCCCCGGTCAGCCGGTCGTCGCCCCCGCCGCCATCGAGACGGTCGTCCCCGACGTGACCGAACAGGCTGTCGTCGCCCTCCGCCCCGTCGATCGCGTCATCGTGGCGACCGCCGTGCAGCTCGTCGTCGCCGGCGCTGCCCCTGAGGATGTCGTTGCCGTCCTCGCCGTGAATGTAGTCGTCGCCCGCGCCCCCATCGACCTCGTCGTCGCCGCTGCGGGTGAAGATCGTGTCGATTCCATCGGTGCCGTCGATCTTGTCAGCCCCGTCTGTCCCGGCGATCCGTGTCGCAACGCTGCCGTCGGCACCGGGAACCTCCCAGATGCGGACCGTCCGCACGGGATCGTCCTCCCGATCTTCTTCCGGCAGGAGGTCCTCCGCCTCTTCGGTGTCGAGCGATACGAAGCTGCCGCCCAGCAAAGCAATGCCGAGCAGGCCGAGCAATCCCAGCATGTCCAAAGTCCCCGGTGAAACGAGGCTCTCGACATATCACGGGCGCACGTCTTCCGGCCGGCAATTCTTACCAAATGGTTAATCGGCCAGCCACGGCTCGGGCTGGACGCCGTAGCCGATATAGAGCGGATGTTTCGGGTGCCCCGCCTTGCTGAGGCCGAGGTGCGTCAGCTCCCGCCCGGTGTCGCGCAGCAGCCGCTCGACCGTCGGCCCGCGATCGAGATGCGCCCCGTGCGTGCCCCAGGCGCAGACCACCCGGTCGCCGCCTTCGCGGATCCATGCCAGCGCGCTTTCACGGATCGCGTCGTCGTTGCCGGGGCCAACCGGATCGCCGGCGGCCCGCATCACCTTCGGATCGGTTGCGCGAAAGGCGAAGATGTTGGTCACCCTGAACGCCCCGAACCCGAGCGTCCGCGCCCGGCGCTCGCAGCGCTCGACCGTCGGATCGTTCTGCACTTCGGTCGCGGTGGAGGGATTGAGCATCACGAACAACGCCCGCGCCCCCGACGGATCCCACGTCCGCGTCAACAGGTAACGGTAGGTCTCGCAATCCGAATAGACGGCGACGGAGGCGGCATCGCCCTTCTGGAAACTGCGCTCGATCATGCGGCCGCGTGTAGCGCGGGGCAGGGGCGTGTGAAAGTGGACTCCGGGCGGAACGACATCGCGAAATGCCGTCGAAGTGTGATCCAACCAGCCCCCTCCGACCGTAGGTTAACCATGCCGGACGTGACCGCATCACCGACGCCACGTTCGCGATGCCGCGTCGATAAGAGCTTTTTAACTCGCCAAACCTTGCCAGCGAGACCGCATGATACACCTCGCAAGTTTCATGAGGATGACAATACGATGACGCCAATGGACACCCATCGCCGGAAAGGCGACGAGGTTGTCGCCCTGCAGGGCGCAGCCGTGTCGGGTGCCATCGGGGCGTGGCTCGGCCTTCTCGTGCCGATGGTCCTTGTTGCGGTCCTGCTGCCGGGTCTCGGCATCGTGTTCACGGGCCTTCTGGCCATACTTTGGCTTGCGATCGGCGCTTTGGCGATTGTCGGGCTTTCCGAGTATCATCCCTACGCCCGGTTCGGCGCGGCCAACGTCACGACGGCCGCCCGGGCGGCTGGAACCCTCCTTCTGGGGGCCGTATCCATTGCGTTCGACCGGTTGCCCGACGAAGCGCCGCAGGCAGTCGCGGCGGCGGGGCTCGCCATCATTTCGCTCGACGGCGTGGACGGGTTTATTGCACGGCGCACAGGTCTGGCATCCCGCTACGGTGCGCGGTTCGACATGGAGGTCGATGCCGGTCTCACACTGGTCCTGTCGTTCGCGGCCTGGCAGGCGGGTGCAGCGCCGCTGGCGATCTTGGCCCTGGTCCTGCCGCATTACCTGTTTTCGATGGCGAAGCCGTTCGCCCCATGGCTCGATCGTCCGTTGCGGCCGAGCCTCGTGCGCAAGGCGATCTGCGTGCTGCAGATGGCATTGCCGGTCGTGCTTCTCGCACTGCCTGTCCTGAGGGATCAGGGCGTGCTGCTGACTTGTGGTATTCTCGCAGCTGTCGTTGGATCCTTCCTGCGCGACATCGTCTATCTCGCCTCCCGCCGGTCGGAGGCAGAATGAGGTCGCATCAAGACGTAAAGACCCGGCAAGGCGCCGGCGAGGTTCACGACGGCAAAGAGCAGCGATGCCGCCACGCCAGCTTCCGCCGCGAATCCAGCTATCGGCCAGAGCGCTGCGGCGGCACCTTCGCGCAGGCCGAGGCCGCCGATGCCGACGGGAACCAGCATCGCAGCAAGGCAGATCGGAAAAAGCACGAGTGCGGTCGTGAAGCGGACTGGCGTGCCGACCGCGATCGCGCACAGCCAGAAGCAGCCGATCAAACCAGAGATCACGGCGATGTTCAGCAAGAGCAGCGCGAAGAGGCTCGCCCGGCGACCCGCCAACCGGCGGAGATCGGAGGACAGCCCGCCCAGCGCCCGTCCCGCGCGGCCGGGCAGGGTCCCGCCAGCCCAGAGCACGAGGACGATCATGAGCAGACCGACGATGAAGGCCGCAGCGAGTTGATCCGTGCCGCCGGGAGTCGCGCCGACGATCAGTCCGGCCAAGAGCACGAAGGCGAGTGCGACCTGCCCGGACAATCGCTCGATCATCACGCCGCGCAGTACCGGCGCGGTCGTGGTCGCCTCCCGGACGCGGAAGACCCTTGCCGCATCACCGCCGACGCCACCCGGCAGGATGATGTTGAGCAAGCTCGACACGTAGTATTCCCCGATCGCGCGGCGCACGGGCAGGGTCTGGCCGAGCGCGGTGACCGTCACGTGCCATCGCAGCGCGGAAGCTACGATCACGACTTGAGACAGGACCAGTGCCCCGATCAGCGGCAGGCCTCGCGCGTCGCGCAACTGCTGCAGAGTGTCCTCGAAATCGACGACCGCGATCACGAGGGCGAGCGCGGCCACGGGAAGCAGCGTGCGGATCATGCGCAGGACTTGGCGGCCCGATGACATCGCTCAGGTTCCTTCCCGGGCCTTGGCCGGGCCTCTTGGGTTTGCTGCTCCTCTGGGCGCTGGCGCTGGTGCCGGCGCGCCCCGCCGGGGCGGAGCATCTGCTTCAGTTACCACTCGAGGTGCCGCTGGTCGCCTTGATACTGGCGCTGGCGCCAGTGTCCATCGGACGGGTCGTAGCGGCGGTGATCGCGGTGGTCGCTGTGTGGCTTGCCATGCTCCAGGCAGCAGACCTGGGCATGCGGCTGGCCTTCCGCCGACCGTTCGATCCTGTTCTCGACCTTTACGTGATCCGTCCGGCATGGGAACTGGCGACCGGCACGTTCGGAACAGTGACGACTTTCGTCGTCGTACTCGCGGTTGTCGTCGCTATCATCCTGATTGGCTGGGCTTGCTACCGGGCCCTGGCGTCGCTCTCCCGCCACTCGGGACGGCGATCGGCCATGGCTGCCGGCGTGTTCCTTGGTCTCGGCCTGCTGGTGCCGGTCGGCGGCTTCACTTTGTTACCTGAAGTGCCTCAGCGTGCCGAGAGATTCGCCCGCTCACTGCGCGAAGAGTCGGAGTTCGTCCGCGATCTGGGGCGGCGCGAGACGGCGGAAGCCCCCGATTTCGCGGCGCTGGAGGGCAGGGACGTCTATCTTTTGTTTGTCGAGAGCTATGGCCAGAGCTGGCTTCAGGAGGACCTGTACCGCGACGATGCGCTGGAACGTCTGACCGCTGTGGAGAGCCGCCTCGGCGACGCAGGCTTCTCGATGCGGTCGGCGTGGCTGACGTCGCCGACGCAGGGCGGGCAAAGCTGGCTGGCACATGCGACTGCCCTGTCCGGCCTCTGGGTCAGCAGCCAGCGCCGCTACGACGCACTCATCGGGTCGCAACGCACCTCCCTCAACCGGCAATTCCGGGCGGCGGGCTGGCAGACGCTGGCGGTCATGCCCGCGATCTCCCGCGATTGGCCCGAGGCGCGCTGGTACGGCTACGACGACCTTCGCGACAAGGAGCGTATGGAGTACCGGGGCTTGCCGTTCGAGTGGGTGACGATGCCTGACCAGTACACCCTGTCCCGGACCACCGATCTGGTCTCCGAAATGGACGGGCCGGTGATGGTCGAGGCGGCGCTCATCACCTCCCATGCGCCGTGGACGCCGTTGCCCGACATCCTGCCGTGGGAGGACATCGGCGACGGCAGCATCTACGACGGCAGCCATCGCGAAGGAGGGACCCCCGCAGAGGTCTGGGATGACTACGACGACGTGCGCGTGGCCTACGGCAAGACGCTCGACTATTCGCTGGAGATCATCGGCCAGTGGGTCGAGCGGAGTGCAGACGATTCGCTCGTTGTCGTACTCGGCGATCACCAGCCCGCCCCGCTCATCGCGGGTGAGGAAGCAGGGGCGGCTGTGCCTGTCCATGTCATCTCCCGCGATCCGGACCTGCTGGAAATGCTGCCCGGCGCGTGGACACCTGGCTTGTTGCCCGACCCGGAGCTCGCCGAACGCCCCATGACCGACCTGCGCGGGATCCTGTCGTCCTGCATGTCCTCGCTCGGCTGCGACGACACCCAGCTCGCAGAGAATTACTGATGGCTCGGCTCGAGCTGAAAGGTCTCACCCGGCGGTTCGACGAGAGCCGCGCCGCGGTAGATGGCATCGACCTCGCAATCGAGGATGGCGAGTTCGTCGTGCTCGTCGGCCCATCGGGTTGCGGCAAGTCCACAACGCTGCGACTCGTCGCCGGTCTCGAGCAACCGGACGCCGGTGAAATTCTCGTCGACGGGCGGCCGGTCCAGGGCCTCGAGCCGGGCGCGCGGGATGTCGCGATGGTCTTCCAATCCTACGCGCTCTACCCGCACATGAGCGTGGCGCGGAATCTCGGCTTCGGCCTCCGCAAGCGGGGCCTCTCCAAATCCGAGCGCGCGGCGCGCGTTGCCGAGGTGGCGGACCTGCTGGAACTGGGCGATCTGCTGTCGCGAAAGCCCGCAGCCCTGTCGGGCGGTCAGCGCCAGAGGGTGGCGATGGGTCGGGCGATCGTCCGCGATCCTGCCCTTTTCCTGTTCGACGAACCGCTCTCCAATCTCGACGCCCGCCTGCGCACGCAGATGCGGACGGAGATCAAGCGGCTGGCTCGCGTGGTCAGCACGACCTGCATCTACGTCACGCACGACCAGGTAGAAGCGATGACGATGGCCGACCGTGTCGTCGTCATGCGCGATGGCCGGATCGAGCAGGCCGGAACCCCGATGGAGGTCTACAACCGTCCCGCCACGCGCTTCGTCGCCGAATTTCTCGGCGCGCCGTCTATGGCCGTGGTGCCGGCACGGGTCTCCCGCGATGGTGCAACAGTCTCGGCGTTCGGGGCCGACCTCGACGTACCGGAGGACCGGCGGGCGGACTTCGCGGGATTGGCGGCACAGACCATCGACCTTGGCCTCAGACCCGAGGACATCCGGCTCGGCCCTTCCGTGTCGGCACAGGTAGAAGTGGTCGAGGCGCTTGGTGTCGAGACCCTCATCCATGTCGTCCTTCCCGATGGAACGCGCGCCGCCTCACGAATCGCGCCAGGCCGAGCGCCCCGCACCGGCGACCGGATCGAGGTCACTCCCGATCTCGGTCGCGCCCACATTTTCGCCCCCGGGTCCGGCAGGTCTCTGTCGTCCCCTCCCGAGCATCAGCCCTCCCAGACTGGAGACTTCCCATGACTGCCAAGACGACCTTCAGACTTGCCGCGCTCTGCAGCGCCATCGCCGTGCCGGCCATGGCGCAGGACGACCTCGTCACCCGCAACCGCGTCGGACCGGCGGATGCGCCGAACGCCATGACGTTCCGGCTGACGGCGTTCGACCTCTACGCGCAGGACCCCGAGATGAGCGCGACGTTCGGTGACCTCTTCATCGAGATGCTCGAGGACTTCCCCGACTGGCGCATCGACACGCAGCTGCAGACCAACGACATCGGGCAGGAACAGGCCCGGATGCTGGAACAGGCCCGCAGCGGGCGTGGTCCCGACTGCGCGATGATCGACAGCTCCTCGCTCGGCGCCTACAAGGCCGCCGGCGTGCTGTCGCCCATGAACGACTACTTCAGCGAAGAGGACATCGCCGACCTCTTCCCCTTCGTGCGTGAGGGCGTGACCGACGACGAGGGCAACCTGCTCGCCTACTGGTGGTTCACCGACCTGCGCGTGATGTACCGCGACACCCGCGTGGTGCCCGAAGCGCCCCAGACGTGGGACGAGGCGATGGCCGCCGGGCAGGCCAGCGCGGACGCCGGTTATGAAGGGCTGCTGTTCTCCGGCGGTCGGTGGGAAGGGACCGCGCTCGACTGGCTCGGCAACTTCTGGGCCGCCGGTGGTAACCTCGTGGACGAGGATGGCCGTCCGGTCTTCGGCGAGGGCGAGAACCGCGAGGCGTTCGTCGAGGCGCTCACCTATTACGCCGACCTCGTCGAGAGCGGCGCCAGCCCCTCGCGCGTGGCCTCCGTCACGAACTACGACGACTTCCTCGCTGCGGCTGCGGCGGGCAGCACCGCGATGTTCGTGGGTGGTTCCTGGCAATATGAGCAGCTCCGCGCGACCCTCGCCGAGGAGGACTTCGAGGCGTGGGAAGTCTCCGAGCTTCCGGGCCCGACGGCAGACCAGCGCGCGGCCGGTGCCGGCGGCTGGACCATCGGTGCGATGAGCGATGATCCCGAGAAGGTCGAGCTCTGCGCCGCGATCGCCAAGCTCTATGCCGGTCCGGGCAACGTCGTTCAGGGCCTGCTGCCGACGGCGACGGCCTACTACGAGGAGGCGGAGATCTTCTCCACGCCGACGAACCTCGCCTATTCCGAGTTCCTCGAGAACGGCCGGCCGCGGCCGGGCGTAGCGGTGTATCCCGAGATCGCCAACCAGATCCAGATTGCGATCGGTGACGTGCTGACGGGCGGCGACCCGGAAGCGGCCACCGATACGGCGCAGGAAGCGGCGCTGGCCGCGTACGAGCGTCTGTGATCCGCGAAGGTCGCCCCTGGGGCTGGCTGGCCCCGGCCCTCCTGTTCCTGGGGGCGATCTACCTTTGGCCGCTGCTCGACGCGCTGCGGCTGGCGTTTACCGATGCGACGCTGCTGCGCGGGGCCACGGAATATACCACTCGTTCCATCACCAGTGCGCTCGGTGATCCGGCCCTGCCGGGCATCCTTCGGGCGACCCTGATCTTCACCGGTGCCAGTGTTGTGCTTCTCCAGGCGGCAGGGCTTGCCATCGCTCTGCTTGTTCATCGCGGCGATCAGCGGAAGCTCCCGGGCATGTCGGCGCTTCGGGCATTGGTGCTCGCGGCGTGGGTCGTGCCTGGTATCGCCAACGGCCTGATCTGGCAGATCGTTTTCTCCGAGGCTCCGTTCGGCGGCCTCAATTCGATCATCGCGCCGCTCGGCATCGGTCCCCTGCCGTGGTTGTCCGATCCGACGCTGGCGATGGTTTCGGCGGTCATCGCCAACATCTGGCAAGGGACGGCCTTCTCGATGATCCTCTACTACGCCGCGCTCAAGGGGCTCGACCCGGCGCTGCAGGAAGCTGCCAAGGTCGATGGCGCGACGCCGCTGGACCGATTCCTTCTGGTGACGCTTCCGCAACTGAGGGGCGCGATGCTGGCCGCTTCGGTCCTGGTGACGATCCAGACCCTGAATACGTTCGATTCGATCCTCGCGTTGACCGGCGGCGGTCCCGCACAGGCCACTGAAGTCCTCGCGCTTTATACCTACAACACCGTGTTTCGGGGCTACGACCTCGCCCGTGGAGCGGGCCTCGCGCTGCTCCTGATGGCGCTGAGCCTGCTTGCCGCGTTCCTCTACGCGTTGATCCTGAGGGAGCGCCGCTGATGCGACGGGCGGGAGACATCCTCACCTACGTCGCGTTGCTGTTGGTGGCGCTGTTCTTCCTCGGCCCGTTCGCGTGGCTTGTCTCGTTGTCGCTTCGCACCCCGGCAGAAGTCTACCGCGGGTCGGCGGCGTTCATTCCCGACGAGCCGACCCTCGCGAACTTCGCGCAGATCCTGTCCGACGGCGCCTTTGCGACGTATCTCTGGAACGGCGTGAAGCTCTCCGTCGCGGGTGCAGCGCTTGCGACCCTCACCGCCGCGCCGGCCGCTTGGGCGTTCGCGCGGCTGCGCTTCAAGGGACAGGGGGCGCTGCTATGGGCGATTCTCGCGGTGCAGATGGTGTCGCCGCTCATCATCCTGATCCCGCTCTACCGCTACCTCGACCGGCTCGGCCTGTTGGAAAGCCACACCGCGGTCATCGCCGTCTATGCCGCGATCGGTATCCCGCTGACAGTCTGGCTCCTGCGCGCCGCGTTCGAGCGGATCCCAGTGGAACTGGAAGAGGCCGCCCGCCTCGACGGCAATTCGCGGCTGGAAGTCATGGCCCTCATCACCCTACCGCTTGCCGCGCCGTCGATGGCGGCGGCCTTCGTCCTGAACGTGGTGATGAACTGGGGCCAGTTCCTCGTACCGTTCGTGCTGCTGACGGCGGACCAGAAATGGCCGATCTCGGTCGCGATCTACCGCTTCGCCGGCTCAACCAGTGCGTCCACGACTCAACTCCTCGCCGCCGCCTGCCTGATCGCGCTTGTGCCCGCGATCGTAGTTTTCCTCGCGCTCCAACGTTTGCTGACGCAGGCCCTCACCGCCGGTGCGGTGAAGGGCTGACCTCAGCTCACGAACACGCGCGAGGGATGCAGTTCGCCGCCTTTCCAGCGGCCGACGGCGATGGGCTTGCCCTCGAAGCTGGCCCAGACCTCGTCGCCGTATTCGACGTCTCCGGCGATACAGGCGGCGGGGTTGCCGTTCTTCAGGCGGCCGACGCTCTCGGCGAGGCAACGCACCTCGGGCAGGTCGGCGAGGCCGACCTCGAGCGGCAGCAGCAGCTCGTCGAGCGCGGGATCCCCGGCGAGGCGCCGGACTTCGTCGAGCGACACGCCGTCCTCCACCACGTCGAACGGGCCGGACCAGACGCGGCGCAGCTCCTTCACGTGGCCCAGACAGCCGAGCACCCGGCCGAGATCGCGCGCGATGGCGCGGACATAGCCGCCCTTGCCGCAGGTCATCTCCAGCACGGCGCTGTCGGGGGAGGGGCGGTCGGTCAGCAGCAGTTCCTCGACCCAGAGCGGGCGGGCGGCGAGCTCGACCTCCTCGCCGTCGCGGGCGCGCTTGTAGGCACGCTCCCCGTCGATCTTCACGGCGGAGAAGGCGGGCGGCACCTGCATAATGTCGCCGACGAATCCGGACAGCGCGTCCTTGATCTCGTCGTCCGTCGGGCGGCTGTCGGAGGTTTTCACCACTTCGCCCTCGGCGTCGTCAGTGTTGGTCTCCGTGCCGAACGTGACGGTGAAGCTGTAGGCCTTCATCGCGTCGGTGACGTAGGGCACGGTCTTGGTCGCCTCGCCCAGCGCGACGGCAAGAACGCCCGTCGCCTCGGGATCGAGGGTGCCCGCGTGGCCGGCCTTCTTCGCGTCGAACGCGCGCCGGACGATGTTGACGACATGAGTCGAAGTGGGACCCGCGGGTTTGTCCACCACGAGCCAGCCGGAAATGTCGCGCCCCTTGCGCCGCCGTGCCATGAAACCTCCGCGTCCTGAAGAAGGCGCGGAGTTAGCCGCCGGACCCGGCTCCGTCAAGAACGCCGACGATCGGACCCATCGCAAAGCCGGCGTCCGACCGCCCGATTTCGGGCGCGTGCAGACGGCTGACCTTGCCGTCGAAGTAGAGCGCGTTCGGCACGCCGAGCCCGTCACGGAAGAAAGTCGCGAAATCGTGGAAGTTCACGACCTCTTCGGAGATCACGAAGACGACCCGCTGGCCGTCGGCGCTGGTGCCGACACCGTTTCGGATGTGGCGGCTGTTGGAATTCGGCAGGAAGCGCGGGTGCAGCTCCCCGTCGATCACCAGCATCGGCCCGGACTGGGTCGCGAAGGTGCAGTCGCCCCCCTCACGCTCGAAACGCAGGGTTTCGACCACCACAGCACTGCCGTCGCGGACGCAGAAGACGCCGTTCGGCAGCATCCCGAAGTTGCCGGGGCCGGCGTTCGGAATCACGCGCATCTTCTCTTCGCCGTTCTCGACGTAGAGGCCGACGGGCGACAGGTCCTGGTGATACATTCCGGCGTTCATCGCGAAGCTGAGCTCGCCCAGCTCGCTCTCGATCGCGCGGAAAGAGCCGAACCGCCGGCCATTCTCGTCGTCGAGGAACAGGCGGATCGGTTCTTCCGCCGGGTTCACCTCGCACACGGTGAATCGCGTGTTCCGCCAGTCCACCGCGTTGCAGGTCACCGCCGCGGCGGGACCGGCAAGCAGGACGAGCAGGGCGGCAAGCCGGATCATTCGTCGAGATCCTGACGCACGTGATCCTCGTTCAGCATGCGCCGCGTCTCGTCCATACGATCGAACGTCTCGTCGATGCGGAAGCGCAGGTCGGGCACGAACTTCAGGTTGGTATCCTTGCCGAGCAGGCGGCGCAGCTCGCCCTTGTTCCGCTTCAACGCCTCGATCGCGGCTTCACGGTCGTTGCCGCCGAGCGGCAGCACATAGGCCGTCGCGATCTTGAGGTCGGGGCTGACCTGAACTTCGCCGACGGTGATCGACATGCGCGTCAGATCGGGGTCGTGCGTGTCGCCACGCATGAGCACGTCGGACATCGTCCGCCGGATCAATTCGCCCACCCGAAGCTGTCGCTGAGTGGGTCCGCTGCCTTCGAATCTGTTCTTCGCCATGTCCGCGATGTAAGCCCCGTGGGCAGGCTTGCCAAGCGAAGTGACGTCGCGGCCGGTCGGAGAGTCGAGCAAAAGAAGGAGCGGTCATGGACGACAAACCCGGAATCGTGATCACCGGCGCCTCCGGGCGCATGGGGCGGATGCTGCTGGAGACGGTCGCCGCCTCCGATGATTGCAGGCTGGTCGGCGCGCTTGTCCGGCCCGGTCACGACTGGGAAGGCCGCGACGTCGGTGAAGCAATGGGCGGTGCCGCGCTTGGCGTCACCGCGACCTCCGACGCGCTGGAGGTCTTCGCCAAGGCGCAGGCGGTCATCGACTTCACCACGCCCGAAGCGACGGTGGAGTTCGCCGAGCTTGCTGCACAGGCCCGCGCGGTCCACGTGATCGGCACCACCGGCCTTGCGGATGACGACCTGAAGAAGCTCGAGGCCGCGGCCCGCCACGCGGTCGTCATCCGTGACGGCAACATGTCTCTCGGCGTGAACCTGCTGGTGAACCTGGCGCGCAAAGTCGCCGCCGCCCTGGGCGAGGAGTTCGACATCGAGATCACCGAGGCGCACCACCGCCACAAGGTGGACGCGCCGTCGGGCACGGCGCTGATGCTTGGTCAGGCGGCAGCGGACGGGCGCGGCGTGACGCTCGACGAGGCGGCGGTTCGGGGCCGGGACGGGCACACCGGCGCGCGGCCGGACGGGGCCATCGGCTTTTCCTCCGTGCGCGGCGGCGACATCGTCGGCGAACATGACGTGCTGTTCGCCGGCCCGGGAGAGCGGGTGATCCTGCGCCATGTCGCGACCGACCGGCGCATCTTCGCACTCGGCGCGCTGCGGGCGGCGCTCTGGGGGCAGGACCAGGCGCCGGGTCAATACGGCATGGCCGACGTCCTCGGCCTCTGACGCCACGCGACAGTTTTCGCGACAAGTTGATGCTGAACTTAAATCACTGTCAGAGCGTTCTGACTCCTGTTGAACCGGAGTCCCAACCATGGCTTGGCCTATCGCCGCCGTCCCATTGATGTTGCTCATGGCCGTCTCGCAACCGACGGAGGCGAGCGCAGAGTACAGCCCCGTAACGAGCCGGGCCGATTTCGTCGGCGCGGTCGGCGGCCGGACGATGGTCGCCCCGATGTTGGGCCTGTCGCTCAGGATCGGTCAGAGTGGCGGCGTGGGTGGCTCGGCGCAGGGCCGGCAGCTTGAAGGTTCATGGGATTGGCGCGGCAACGCGCTGTGCCTTGACCTCACGATCGACAGCGACCTGCCGTCGAACTGCCAGTCCGTGGAGTTCGACGGAACGCGGCTACGGCTGACGCCGAACTCCGGCGGCTCGCCGGTGGTCTTCATGCTCGGCTGATCCGGCCGGGCGTGCGGCCCGCCTCAGAAATCGATGGCGAGGCCCTTTTTCTCCCAGTCGCCGTAGCGCACCGGCTCCGGGCCGTCACGGCCGCCAAGTTCGGTCGGAAGCGGCGCATCGCCCTCGGCGGCCTTGCGGCGGGCCTCGGCCTCTTCCAGCGCGCGGATGGCGGCGGGCGGCAGGTCTTGTCTCTGGTCGGTCATGGCAGGCGTCTCCTTGCCCGGTGTTCTCCCCTGATATACGTCCCGTCCGATCCGCAGCAAGAGAGGCGCCCGTGGCTTCACCCCGACAGACCGACGCCCGCCCAACCGATGACAACGGCCTCGCGCCGCGCCGTGCGGCATGGCAACTGCTGAACGGGGTCACGTCCGAAAAGCGATTGTTGTCCGAACTCGATGGCACGCTCGAGAAGCTGGCCCCCGAAGATCGCGCCCGCGCGATGCGCCTTGCCGTCGCGACGCTCCGCGCGTCCGGTCGGGCCGACCGGATCCTGAAGCCGCACCTGCGCAAGCGGCCGCCCGAGATCGTGATGAACGCGCTCAGGCTCGGCGTGGTCGAGGCGGCAGGTGGCGCGCCGGCACATGGCGTGGTCAACGCCTGCGTGTCGCTGGTCGGAGACAGCGCACGGCTCAAGACCTTCCGGGGCATGGTGAACGCCGTGCTGCGCAAGGCGGTCGAGATCGAGCCGGCGGAATGGGACAAGCTGCCGGTCCCGAACCTGCCGAAGTGGCTCCGCCGTCCGCTTTCCGCCGCATGGGGCGACCGGACGGTGCAGCGCATCGAACATGCGCATTTCGCCGGGGCGCCGCTCGACCTCACCGCCAAGGGCGACCCGGCGGTGCTGGCCGAACAGGTGTCCGGTGAACTGCTTCCGACCGGAAGCGTGCGGCTGTCCGACTACGGACAAGTGTCTGCTCTGCCCGGCTATGCCGACGGCGACTGGTGGGTGCAGGACGCCGCGGCGGCGATGCCGGTCAGGCTGCTCGACCCGCAACCGGGGGAGCGTATCCTGGACCTCTGCGCCGCGCCGGGTGGCAAGACGCTGCAACTCGCCGCTGCCGGGGCGGAGGTCACCGCGCTCGACCTGTCGGACAGCCGTCTGGCACGGGTTCGCGAGAACCTTGACCGGTGCCGCATGACGGCGAACATCGTCGCCGCCGACGCCACGACCTTCGAGGAGGACGGCTGGGACGCGATCGTGCTGGACGCGCCATGCTCTGCCACCGGAACGATCAGGCGGCACCCGGACCTGCCCTTCGCCCGGGACGGCAGCGAGTACTTCCAGCTTTTCGAATTGCAGGCCCGCCTGATCGACCATGCCATCGGCCTGCTGAAGCCCGGCGGGCGACTGCTCTACTGCACCTGCTCATTGTTGCCCGACGAGGGCGAAGCGCAGCTCGAAGAGGCGCTCGAGCGGCATCCCGACCTCGCGGTCGCGCCCCTGCCGGAGGCCGGCTGGATCGAGGCGGAGTGGCACGCCGACGGCGGCGGACTGCGTCTGCGCCCGGATTTCTGGAGCGAGCGCGGCGGCATGGACGGCTTCTTCGCGGCGGTCCTGACAAAGCCGGGGTGACTTGAGGGGTGGCGGCGGCTATCATCCCCGGCAAGAACGACGGGGGAAACCTCCCCGCGACGAGGCAGCAGTCATTGGCCCGGACCCGGACGTTGAAAGCGCGCCAGGCGCGATTGATGAACGCGATCCACGCGCGTCTTGCCGCGCGCGGTGGAGCGGTCGCGGCGTTCGTCTCGCAGCCCGAACCGCGCTCCATCGGACATTACGCCAAGGGCCGCCAGCTTTGCGCGGGCAACATCCGCTTCGCCGGGCAACTGATCGAGCTGAACGGAGAGGACCTCTGGCGGATCGAGCCGCCCGACTCGGCTTTCGCGGAAGAGATGCATGGCTTCGGCTGGCTCGATGACCTCGCCGCGGTCGGCGACGGCAAGGCACGGGCGGTCGCGGGCCGGTGGGTCTGGGACTGGATCGACCGTTACGGCAGCGGCTCCGGGCCGGGCTGGGCGCCCGAAATCGCGGGCCGCAGGCTGATCCGCTGGATCAACCACGCCCTTTTCCTTCTGCGCGGCAAGTCCAAGGACCAGTCCGCCCTGTTCTTCCGCAGCCTCGGGATGCAGGCGCGCTTCCTCGCCCGCCGCTGGCCGGCGGCGCGGGACGGGCTGCCCCGCTTCGAGGCGCTGGCGGGCACGATCTATGCCGGGCTGGCGCTCGACGGGCAGCAGTCGCTGGCCGAGCCCGCCGTCATGGCGCTGGCCCGCGATTGCGAGCGAGGGATCGCGGCGGACGGCGGCATCGTCACGCGCGACCCGGAAGAGGCGGTCGAGGTGCTGACGCTGCTCAACTGGACCGTCGAGGCGCTGGAGAGCGCCGACCGCGAGGTCCCGACCGAAATCACCGCCGCCATCGCCCGCATGACGCCCGCGCTGCGCGCACTTCGCCACGCCGACGGCGGCCTCGCCCGATTTCACGGTGGTGCACGCGGGGTCGAGGGCCGGCTCGACCAGGCGCTCGCGGCGTCGCGGGTGCGCACGCGACCCGATCCCGAAGCGCTGCACATGGGGTATGCCCGGATGACGGCAGGGCGCACGTCGCTCGTGCTCGACGCCGCGCCGCCGCCGAAGGGGCCGGCGTCCTACAACGCGCACGCGTCCACGCTGGCGTTCGAGCTGACCTCGGGCCGGCGGCAACTGATCGTCAATTGCGGCTCGGGTGCGCAATTCGGGGCGGAGTGGCGGCGGGCCGGCCGCGCCACGCCAAGTCACTCGACCCTCGGCATCGACGGCTTCTCGTCCTCGCGCCTCGGCATGCCGACGCTGCTCAACGGTCTGCGACAGGAACTGCTGGAGGATACGCCCTCCGAAGTGCTGTTCGAGTTCTCGCAGCTTCCCGACGGCAACCGGCTCGAAGCGGCGCACAACGGCTATCAGGCGACGCATGGCCTGACCCACGCGCGGATCATCGACCTCGCCTACAACGGCCGGGGAATCGCCGGGCAGGATCTGCTGACGACCCTGTCGGACGGAGACGAGCGCCGCTTCGACCGCGCCGTTGACGCGACGGGAGGGGAGGGCGTGCCCTATTCGGTCCGCTTCCACCTGCACCCCGACGTCGACGCCGAGATCGACCTCGGCGGCAGCGCGGTGAGCCTTGCGCTCAAGTCCGGGGAGATCTGGATCTTCCGGCACGACAACGTTGCGACGCTCAGCCTCGAGCCGTCGGTCTATCTGGAAAAGAACAGACTGCGACCTCGTTCCACGCGACAGGTGGTTTTATCCGGTCGCGCCATGTCCTATGCGACGCGCGTCCGCTGGTCGCTGGCCAAGGCACAGGACACCCCGAACGCCGTCCGGGACGTGTTCGAGACCGACTTTTTCGCGGGCTCCGATGAGCAGGAGACAACTTGAGATGACCGACCTCGCCCCCCTCAGCCGCGCCCTTCTGTCCGTCTCGGACAAGACCGGCCTCGTCGAGCTTGCCCGCGCACTCGCGGATCGCGGCGTCGAGCTTCTGTCGACCGGCGGCTCCGCCAAGCTGCTGCGGGACGAAGGTCTGTCGGTGCGCGATGTCTCCGACCTCACCGGCTTTCCCGAGATGATGGACGGTCGCGTGAAGACGCTGCACCCCAAAGTTCACGGCGGCCTGCTGGCGCTGCGGGACGACTCGGGCCACGTCTCTGCGATGGAAGAGCACGGGATCGTGCCGATCGACCTCCTGGTCGTGAACCTCTACCCGTTCGAGGAGACGGTCGCCGGCGGTGCCGACTACGACACCGCGATCGAGAATATCGACATCGGCGGCCCGGCGATGATCCGGGCGGCGTCCAAGAACCACGGTCACGTGACGGTCATCACCGATACCGAGGATTACGGTGCCCTGCTGGACGAGTTGTCGGCGAACGACGGCCAGACGACCTACGCCTTCCGCCAGAAGATGGCGCTGACGGCCTATGCGCGCACCGCGGCCTACGACACCGCCGTGTCGACCTGGATGGCCAGCGCGATCGGTGAGGCGACGCCCCGCCGCCGCACCTTCGCCGGCACGCTGGCACAGCCGCTGCGCTATGGCGAGAACCCGCATCAGGCCGCGGCGTTCTACAGCGACGGATCGGGCCGGGCCGGCATCGCCTCCGCCACGCAGTTGCAGGGCAAGGAGCTGTCCTACAACAACATCAACGACACCGATGCCGCGTTCGAGCTCGTGAGCGAGTTCGCCGACCGTGGCCCGTCCTGCGTGATCGTGAAGCACGCCAACCCCTGCGGCGTCGCCACCGGCGCCACGATGAAAGAGGCCTATTCCCGCGCCTTCGACTGCGACCGGACCTCGGCCTTCGGCGGGATCATCGCGCTGAACGGGCCGCTGGATGCCGAGACCGCCGAGGCGATCACCGAGATCTTCACCGAGGTCGTCATCGCGCCGTCGATCCACCAGGACGCGAAGGACATCTTCGCCAAGAAGAAGAACCTGCGCCTTCTGCTGGCGCCGGGCCTCGCAAACGCGGCGGAGCCGGGGCTGGCCGTGAAACAGGTGTCGGGCGGCTTCCTCGTCCAGGACAAGGACAACGGCCATATCGCCGAGAGTGATCTGAAGGTCGTGACCAAGCGCGCCCCGAGCGAGCAGGAGATGAAAGACCTGCTGTTCGCATGGACCGTCGCCAAGCACGTGAAGTCGAACGCCATCGTCTACGTGAAGGACGGCGCGACCGTCGGTGTCGGCGCCGGCCAGATGAGCCGTGTCGACAGCACCCGGATCGCCGCCCGCAAGAGCGAGGACATGGCCGAGGCGCTCGACCTGTCCGCGCCGCTCACGCAGGGATCGGTCGTGGCGTCGGACGCCTTCTTCCCGTTCGCGGACGGCCTCATCACCGCGGCCGAAGCGGGCGCGACGGCGATCATCCAGCCGGGCGGCTCGATGCGTGACGACGAGGTCATCGCGGCGGCGGACGAACGGGGACTGGCCATGGTCCTGACCGGCATGCGACACTTCCGGCACTGAACTGACGAGATGATGAAACTCACTTACTGGACGGCCTTCTGGGTCTTTATCGTGGACCAGGCGACGAAATACATCGTCGTCCACTGGATGGATCTCGTCAGCGAGATGAGGATCGACATCTGGCCGCCCTTCCTGACTTTCCGCATGGCGTGGAACCGGGGCGTGAACTTCGGCCTGTTCTCCGGCTTCGACGCGCGGTGGGTGCTGGTCGGACTGGCGATCGTGATCTCGCTCGCCGTGCTCTGGTGGATCCATCGGGACGGCGGCAGCCGGATGGCGCGCTTCTCCGCCGGGCTGCTGGTCGGCGGCGCGATCGGCAACGTCGTGGACCGGGTGCTCTACAGCGCCGTGGCGGATTTCATCAACATGACCTGCTGCGGGATCGAGAATCCCTACGCCTTCAACATCGCCGACATCGCCATCTTCATCGGGGCGATCGGCCTCGCCTTCTTCACGGGCAAGAGCGACCACAAGCCCGCGGAACGGCGGAGAAAGAACGCGTGACCTGCCCGGTCGCTTCGGATATTCGTCGACCGCAACGGTGAAGTACCGGTCTGGAGACACATGCGCGCCACTTTCGCGATCCTCTGCGTGACCACGCTGCTCGGCGGCTGCGGCCTCGGCGATCCGACGCTGCACGACCTCGAGTCAACTGGCGGCGGCCCGGACGAGTTCTCGGTCCTGCCGACGAACCCGCTCGAGATCCCGCCGCTCGCGGTGCTGCCGCAACCGACGCCCGGCGGCACGAACCGCACCGACCGTAACCCGATTGCCGAGGGGATCGTCGCGCTTGGCGGGAACCCGGCGGCGGCTTATGCCGGCGGCGTTCCGTCGTCCGACGCGGCCCTCGTCGCCGCGGCGCAGGGCAACGGCGTCGATCCGTCGATCCGCACCACGCTCGCCAGCGAGGATGCGCGCTTCCGCCGGATGCGTTCGGGCATCACCAGCGGGCTGTTCGGCGGCGACCCCTACTACCGCGCCTACAGCGGTCAGAGCCTCGACGCCTACGCCGAACTCGGGCGCTTCCGTCAGAGCGGCGTGCCGACCCCGACCGCGCCGCCGCAGGCCCGGTGACGGGTCGCTGACGCGCGCTCACATCGCCGTGGACCGGCTTGCGCGCCCGGCGCACAGGCGTAGCTTCACGTCATCTGACACGAACCACGGATAAGCCATGCGCCGACTGATGCTCGCCCTACCGCTCCTGTCGCTGCCGCTTCCGGCCGCCGCGCAGACGGACAACGTGACGACCTACACGCTCGACAACGGGCTGGAGGTCGTCGTGATCGAGGATCACCGCGCCCCGGTCGTCAATCACATGGTCTGGTACAAGGCCGGCTCCGCGGACGAACCCGTCGGCCAGTCCGGTGTCGCGCACTTCCTCGAACACCTGCTGTTCAAGGCGACGGACAACCTCGAGTCCGGCGAACTGTCGGCGACCGTCGCCGCCAACGGCGGCTCAGACAATGCCTTCACCAACTACGATGCCACGGCCTATTACCAGCGGGTCGCGTCAGACCGGCTCGAGCTGATGATGTCGATGGAATCGGACCGGATGAACAACCTCCGCCTCACGCCGGAGGATATCGAGACCGAGCGCGAGGTCATTCTGGAGGAGCGCAACCAGCGCACCGACAGCAACCCCGGCGCGCTCGCGTTCGAGCAGATCCGCGCCTCGCAATACCTGAACCACCGCTACGGTGTGCCGATCATCGGCTGGCGTCACGAGATGGAGACGCTGTCGCTCGAGGATGCGCTGTCCTTCTACGATCTCTACTATTCGCCAAACGACGCGATCCTGATCGTCGCCGGAGACGTCGACCCCGAGAACGTGCTGGAACTGGCCGAAACCTATTACGGCCCGATCCCGAGCGAACCCGAGCTGCCCGAACGCATTCGCAGCCAGGAACCGCCGCAGACCACGCCGCGCCGGGTCTACTTCGACGATGAGCGCGTTTCGCAGCCCTACATGGTCCGCAGCTACCTCGCCCCCGAACGCGACCCCGGCGATCAGGAGACGGCGGCGGCGCTCGTCTACCTCGCCGAGCTTCTTGGCGGTTCGCCCTTCACTTCCGAGCTCGGCAAGGCGCTGCAGTTCGATGAGCAGATCGCGGTCTACACCGGCGCGGGCTACGACGCGCTGTCGCTCGACGACACGACCTTCACCGTCTCGCTGCTGCCCTCGCCCGGCGTCACGCTGGAAGCGGGGGAAGCCGCCGTCGACGAGGTGATCGCCGAGTTCCTCGAGACCGGCCCGGACGAGGACGACATGGAGCGTCTGCGCACGCAGCTCAAGGCGGGGGAGATCTACCGCCGCGACAATGTCCAGTCGCTCGCCAACATGTACGGCAGCGCGCTCACTACCAGCCTGACCGTCGAGGACGTGCAGGCCTGGCCGCAGATCCTGCAGGAGGTGACGGCGGACGACGTCCTCGCCGCCGCGCGCGAAGTGCTGCGGCCCGAGGGCTCCGTCACCGCCTACATCACCGACGGCAGCGATCCCGACCCGGAAGAGGCCGAGGGCACCGCCGCCGGAGCGGCCACCGCCGCCGCCATGGAACAGGCCGAAGAGGCCGAGCAGGCAGAGGAAGTCCAGCAATGATGATGCGCCATCTGTTCGCCGCCGTCGCCGTCCTGTGGGCCGGCTCGGCCTCCGCCCAGATCGACGTGCAGTCGGTCACCTCGCCCGAAGGGATCGAGGCATGGCTGGTCGAAAGCCATGAGATCCCCTTCGTCGCGGTCGAAGTGCTGTTCCGGGGCGGGGCCTCGCTCGACGCACCCGGCAAGCGCGGCGCGGCCAACCTGATGACTGCGCTGATCGAGGAAGGCTCCGGCGACATGGACGCGCAGGAGTTCCAGACCGCGCGCCAGTCTCTCGCCGCCGAGTTCAGCTTCGGCGCGTTCGACGACGCGATGCGCGTCTCGGCAAAGTTCCTGACTGAGAACCGCGACGAAGCGGTGGAGCTGCTGAATGGCGCGCTCACCGATCCCCGCTTCGACGAAAGCGCGATCGAACGGGTGCGTGAACAGGTGCTCGCCAACATCCGTTCGTCCGAGCGCGATCCGACCGACATCGCCGCCACCCGCTTCGACGAGGATGCCTTCGGCGATCATCCCTACGGCTCCGACTACAACGGCACCGCCGAAAGCGTTCAGGCGCTGACCCGCGATGACCTGATCCAGTCGCACGCGGACATTCTCGCCCGCGACCGCATCTACGTCGGGGTCGTCGGGGACATCACGCCGGAAGAACTCGGCCCGATGCTCGACGACCTGTTCGAGGGCCTCCCCGAGACGGGGGGCGAGATGCCCACCGCCGTGGATCCCGACATCGAGCCGGGGATCGAGGTGATCGACTATCCATCGCCGCAATCCGTTGTCTATTTCGGCCAGCAGGGGATGGAGCGCGATGACCCCGACTATTTCGCCGCCTACCTGCTGAACGAAATCCTTGGCGGGTCCGGCCGGCAGAGCCGCCTGATGGAAGAGGTCCGCGAAAAGCGCGGGCTGACCTACGGGATCTCCAGCTTCCTCGTGAATTACGACCACGCGGACCTGTTCCTCGGCTACTTCAATTCCGCCAACGACAAGGTCGCCGAGGCGATTGACGTAGCGCAATCCGAATGGGCGCGGCTCGCCGAAGAGGGCGTGACGGAGGAAGAACTGGAAACCGCGAAGACCTACGTCACCGGCGCCTACCCGCTGCGGTTCGACGGCAACGGGCGCATCGCCGACATCCTCGTGGGCATGCAGTTCACCGACCTGCCGATCGACTATATCGAAACCCGTAACGACCGGATGAATGCCGTCACGCTCGAGGACATCAACCGCGTGGCCTCCGAACTTCTGACCCCGGATGCGCTGCACTTCGTCGTTGTCGGCCAGCCCGAGGGGCTGGAGGACGACGCGACGGTCGAGGGCGAACAGACCCAATAAGCCGCTCGCAGAATCGGACGTGGCCATGCTATCTCTGGTGGCATGGCCATGCTCGACCCCAAGATAAGCGAAACTCGTCCAATCATCCGCCAGCTGGATGAAGCTGCGGTCAACCGTATCGCGGCGGGTGAGGTGGTCGAGCGTCCCTCGTCCGCGATCAAGGAGCTGGTCGAGAACGCCATCGACGCCGGCGCGACGCGGATCGACATCGCCTATGCCGACGGCGGCAAACGGCTGATCCGGGTGTCCGACGACGGCTGCGGCATGACGGCGGAAGATCTGCCACTCGCGCTCTGCCGCCACGCGACCTCGAAGATCGACGGCAGCGACCTGCTGAACATCCACACCTACGGCTTCCGGGGCGAGGCGCTGCCCTCGCTCGGCGCGGTCGGTCGGCTGACGATCACCAGCCGCGCCGGCGACGTCGGCTCCGTGATCGAGGTCAACGGCGGCCGGATGGAGCCGGTGAAGCCCGCTGCCCTGTCCCGCGGCACGCGGGTTGAGCTGCGCGACCTGTTCCACGCCACGCCCGCACGCCTGAAGTTTCTGCGCAGCGATCGGGCCGAGGCGCAGGCCATCGCCGAGACCGTGAAGCGGCAGGCGCTGGCGGAGCCCTTCATCGGCTTCACGCTGACCGATGTCTCCGGCGACCAGCCGCGCGAGCTGTTCCGCGCCGACGCGCAGAGCGGCGACCTGTTCGACGCGCTCCACGGCCGGACCGCGCAGGTGCTCGGCCGGGCCTTCGCAGAGAACGCGATCCCGCTCGACGCGGAGCGGGAGAGCCACCACCTGACCGGCTTTGCGGCTTTGCCGACCTACTCGCGCGGCTCGGCGGTGCAGCAGTTCCTCTTCGTGAACGGCCGTCCGGTAACGGACAGGCTGCTGATCGGCGCGCTCCGCGCGGCCTATATGGATTTCCTGTCCCGCGACCGGCACCCGGCGGCGGTGCTGTTCATCGACTGCGAGCCGAAGCTCGTGGACGTGAACGTCCATCCCGCCAAGAGCCAGGTTCGCTTCCGCGATCCGGCCTCGGTGCGGGGGCTCATAGTCTCCGGCCTGCGGCACGCGCTGGCCGACGCGGGCCATCGGGCGTCCTCGACCGTCGCGGGCGAGACGCTCGGCGCGTTCCGGCCCGAAGCGGCGTCCGTGGTCGAGAACGATGCGCCCCGTGTCTACCAGATGGACCGCCCCGTTGCGCGGCCCTGGACGCCGCCGCAGCCCGTGACGACGACTCCGGGCTTCGCGGAGATGCCGGTTGCCTCCGCTCGGGTCGAGCCGGTGGCGGAGCAGGATACCCCGCAGGAGGCGCTGCCGCTTGGCGCGGCGCGGGCACAGGTCCACAAGAACTACGTCATCGCCCAGACCGAGACGGGCATTGTCATCGTCGACCAGCACGCCGCCCATGAGCGACTGGTCTACGAGAAGCTCAAGCGACAGATGTCCGAGAACGGCGTCGCCAGCCAGGCCCTGCTGATCCCCGAGATCGTCGAGCTGTCCGACACCGAGGCGCGGCTGCTGCTCGACCACGCGGAGGGCCTCGCCAGCCTCGGCCTCGTGATCGAGGCGTTCGGTGGCGGCGCGGTGGCGGTGCGCGAAACCCCGGCGCTTCTCGGACAGGTGGACGCTGTCGCACTGGTGACCGACATCCTCGACGAGCTGTCCGACCTCGGCGACAGCACCGCGCTGCGCTCGCGGATCGACGCGATCCTGAGCCGCGTCGCCTGCCACGGCTCCGTCCGGTCCGGGCGACAGATGCGCGGCGACGAGATGAACGCCCTCCTGCGCGAGATGGAAGCGACGCCCCATTCCGGGCAATGCAACCACGGGCGCCCGACTTACGTGGAACTCAAGCTGTCCGATATCGAACGGCTGTTCGGAAGATCATGATCCAGATCGGTGACCAGACCTACGCCTTCAGCGATCCGCTGATCCTCGGCCTTGCCGGCGGGGCGCTTTTGCTGATCCTGCTGTTCGCGCTGCTCATCACCTCTGTCCGGCGGGCCGGACATTCGGCAATCGTGGCGGAGTCTCTCGCGCAGCAGATGGGCGCGATGAGCAACCGGGTGCAGGGGTTGTCGGACGGGCAGCACCAGCTGTTTGGCGGCCTGAACTCCGTCTCCGAGGCGCAGGCACAGCAACAGGCCCGCACACTGCAACTGATGGAGCAGCGGCTGGCCAACGTCACCGAGGCGATGAACACGGCGCTCGGTTCCACGTCGCGGAACACGGCGCAATCGCTGGGAGAGCTGCAACAGCGGCTGGCGGTGATCGACAAGGCGCAGGCCAACATCACAAAGCTGTCGGGCGACGTGCTGTCGTTGCAGGACATCCTCAGCAACAAGCAGACCCGCGGCGCGTTCGGGGAGATCCAGCTTACCGACATCGTCGGCAAGGCGCTGCCTTCGGACAGCTACAAGCTGCAGGCGACCCTCTCGAACGGGAAGCGGGCGGACTGCCTGATCCACCTGCCGAACCCTCCCGGGCCGATCGTCGTGGACAGCAAGTTCCCCCTGGAAGCCTACGAGGCGCTCCGCCGGGCGGAGACGGAGCACGAACTGAAAGAGGCCGTGCGCCAGATGAAGACGGCGGTACGCAGCCACATCAAGGCGATCTCGGAGAAATACATCATCGAGGGCGAGACGGCGGACGGCGCATTGATGTTCCTGCCGTCCGAGGCGGTCTATGCCGAACTCCACGCGAACTTCCCCGAGATCGTGCGCGAGGGTTTCGAGAAGCGGGTCTGGATCGTCTCGCCGACCACCTGCATGGCGACGCTGAACACGATGCGCGCGATCCTGAAGGACGCCCGGATGAAAGAGCAGGCCGGTGCGATCCGCAAGGAACTGGGCCTGCTGTTTCAGGATGTCGATCGGCTCGGCACGCGGGTCGAGAACCTCGACCGGCATTTCGGACAGGCGTCCAAGGACCTGTCAGAGATCAAGATCAGCGCCGACAAGGCCGGACGCCGTGCCCGGCGACTGGACAATTTCGATTTCGAAGAGCTTGCTCCGGACAGCGAAGAGTCCCGCGTGGTGCCGATCGCCGCGCCGAAAGGATAGGAAAGACGCCATGTTGAACCGTATTGCCCTCCTCACCCTCGCCGCCATCGGCCTGACCGCCTGCGCCGAGCCGCAGGAGCTTGAGGTCGACAGCATCCGTGCGTCGGTCGAACAGAACTACCAGGGGATGCCCTTCGCGGAGGGGGCGATTTCCGTCATCGCGCCGGACCGTCGCCATCCGACGACCTACAAGCTGGTGCCCTGCCGGAATGGGACGGCGATCTGCGCCGGATCGCTTCATGGCCATGCCGGCACGGTCAGCAGAAGCCGCGATTTCACCCATGTCAGCGGGGCCTACTACGGCAGCACCTTCTACCTATCGCCGGGCGGGGACGGCTTCATGACGCGGCACGGCCAGCAGCTGCCGATCGCGTGGGCGCCGGCCTACTGACGCAGGCTGCCCGCGTAAGGCGCTAGGCTGCGGAGGAATTCGCGGATCTCGCCGTGTTCGGGGCTCCACAGGAACTCCCACGCGGCTTCCTTTTCCCAGACTTCGCCCTCGGGAAGCAGCGCCTTGGCGTGGCGCTGACGTTCCGCCTCCACCCGCGGGGGCAGGGGGAGTTTCTCGGCCTCGCGCAGCATCCCGGCGAGCTCATGGATGCGGACGATGTCGGCGAAGGCCTCCATCATCGGCATCAGCAGCGACGGATCGTCCTGCCAGCTCCGTCCGTCGAACATCTTCTCGACAACGTATTGTCCGGCGCCGCCGCAGTCGTAGCGCACACACCCCCGGAAGCCGCTCGGGATCAGCTTGTCGTGGATCGAGCAGAGGTTGTTGTCGGCGAGGTTCGGGCAGGGCACACCCGCCGGCTTGTCGATGGCGAAGGCGGCGGACTTCTCGAAATGAAGCGCCACGCAGCACAGTGCCGCGCAGCGCATGCAATCGGCGCCTTTTTCGAAGTGGTCGAGGGGGTCGGACATGGCGCCCTTGTCGCGTCCGTGGGACACGAACGCAACCGGATCAGATGCGCATGATCCGCCCGGCGAGGCGCGGAATCCAGCCGTGGAACCGGAGCCGCGCGTCGGTGGCGGCCAGGCAGATGCAGTCGGCACCGGGCTCGGCCACGGGCTGGTGATCCACGTCCTCGTCCGCGACTTCGATGTCGCCGGGGCCGAAGCGGTCATACTCGTCCGCGAACGCGCCCTTCAGGACGAGCGTCAGCTCGGTGCCGGCGTGGCCGTGATCCGGAACCGACGCGCCGCCGGGAATGCACAGCAGGCGCGCGGTCGCGACTCCGTCGTCATGCAGCAGCGCCTGCTTCACGCCGCCGCCCACGGGCTTCCATCGGATCGACGCGAGGTCGCCGCCGACGTAGTCGCGCACCGGCGCGGGCAGGTCGGACTTGACCGGCGGGGCGCGACGCGCTTCGGGCTTGCTGCCCCGGATCCGGCCGAGCGCCTTCGCCAGCGCATCGGCGGACATCTCGGCACGGCCCTCTTCGAGGATCGCGCCGCCGATGGCGTCAAACGTCGCCGCCTGCGCGCGGCATTCGTCGCACATCGACAGGTGCGCGGCCACGGCGATGGAAAACGCTTCCGGCAACGTGCCGGCAGAGTAGCTCATAAGGAGCTCGTCGGTCAGATGATGGTTAATCTCGTACATCGTCATTTCATCTGGTGTCTCAGCCGCTCCAGCGCGAGGCGGATGCGGGATTTTATCGTCCCGAGAGGGAGGCCGGTCTCGGCCGCGATCTCGGAATGGCTCAGGTCTCCGAAGTATGCACGTTCGACAAGCTCCCGTTGTTTCGCCGGAAGCTGCCGCATCGCGTCGCCCAGCCGGTCACTGTCCTGCTGAAGTGCGAGCGCGTCGTCCTGGTCCGGTTCGTTCTCGGGCCCCCAGGGGAGGTCTTCGGGTTCGGGGCGCCGCTGGCGGCGGATCGTGTCGATCCGACGGTTGCGGGCGATGGTGTAGACCCATGTGCTGACGCTGGCCTTCGTCGGATCGAACTGGGCCGCCTTGCGCCAGAGCGTGGTCATGACGTCCTGCGTGATTTCCTCCGCCATGTCGGGCGCAGAGCCCGATCGGACGAGGTAGGCCTTCACGCGCGGCGCGAAATGCGCGAAGAGCGCCGTGAAGGCGGTTTCATCCTGGTGGTCGCGTATCGCGGCGACTTCCTTCGCCCAGGACTGGCGCAGGTCGGTCTCTTTGATCTCGGTCACGTGGCCGGGATACTCCTTGCCAACAGGCATCAGTCGCACGCCGCGGAGGGCGCGTGCGGGGTCATCCCAAGGTTTGGATCCGGCGACGGCAGAGGTCAACATGACAGGTCTACGCGCCCGTCCCCTGACCGGATCACATCGGGGTGCGAATTTCGAGGGTCTCGAATTCTGAGACTATTTGCCGGCGGAGTCCGTGTCTCCGACGACTGCCCAGAAACAGACGGGCGCAGGGCAGGGGACACGTGTCGGGACATCCCCCGATTAATCCGCCTGCCGCGCCGGTGCGTAACAGACTACAGACAAACATCGGGAACTTGCTCATGCCATTCGAAACCGGCGCAAACGCGCCTCGCAGCATTGCCGTCATCGGTGCCGGCATTTCCGGCCTCGGCGCGGCCTATGCCCTGTCAGGGACTCACAGGGTCGTGCTGTTCGAGGCGGAGCCCCGGCTCGGCGGGCATGCGCGGACGCGCACGGCGGGGCGGGGCGGCGACCTGCTGGTCGATACCGGCTTCATCGTTTTCAATTACGTGAACTATCCCAACCTCACGAAGCTGTTCGACGAGATCGGCGTGCCGGTGCGGCTGTCGAACATGAGCTTCGGCGCGAGCTTCGACCGGGGCGCATTCGAATTCGGGCTCGACGGGCTCGGCTCGCTCTTCGCGCAGCCGAAGAACCTGTTCAGCCCGCGTTATCTGAAGATGCTGCGCGACCTGCTGCGCTTCAACCGCGAGGCGCTGGAAGCCGCGCAGGACGAGGGACTGACCATCGAGGGGCTGTTGCAGAAGCTGGAGCTCGGCGACTGGTTCCGGGACCGCTACCTGCTGCCGATCTCGGGCGCGATCTGGTCGACGGAGAAGGAGGGTATCCTCGCCTTTCCCGCGCGGACGTTGGTCCAGTTCTTCGACAACCATAACCTGCTGCAATCCGCTGGCCAGCACGACTGGTACACGGTCGAGGGCGGATCGGCCCAATATGTCTCGCGCCTCGCGCGGGTGCTGGAGGATCGCGGCGTCGAGATCCGGACCGGCACGCCGGTCGCAGGGGTCCGCCGCAACCCGATCGGCGTCGAGGTGCGCGGGCAGGGCAGCGAGTGGGAAGCCTTTGACGAGGTCGTCTTCGCCACCCACTCCGACGATTCCCTGTCGATGCTCGAGGACCCGACGGCGTTCGAGCAGCACACGCTCGGCGCCGTGCGCTACCAGCCCAACGACATCGTCCTGCACGGCGACGAAAGCCTGATGCCCCGCCGCAAGCGCGCCTGGGCCAGCTGGGTCTACACCGAAGAGGAAAACCGCCGTCCCGACCGGATCGAGTTGACCTACTGGATGAACTCGCTTCAGCGCTGGCTGAAGGGCGAGAACGTCTTCGTCACGCTGAACCCCAACCGGCCGATCGACGAGAGCCTGATCTGGGACCAGGTCACGCTGCGCCACCCGGTCTTCGACAATGCCGCCGTCGCTGCGCAGTCGCAGATGAGGCTCGCCAACGGCTGCCACCACACGTGGTATTGCGGCGCGTGGATGGGCCACGGCTTCCACGAGGACGGCCTCGCCTCCGGCCTCGACGTGGCCGAGCGGATCAATGAGCGCGCCGTGGCTGGCGTCGCTGCCGAGTGACGTGAGCGCCCGCGTCGATCATATCCGTGGTTCGACCTTTCATGGCCGGAGAGGCGGGACGCGCAATGCGTTCCGCTACGGGATCGACTACGTGCTCTGCGATGCGGAGAAGCCGCTGCGCACACCGGCGCTGTTCTCGCGCAATGGGCGCAACCTGTTTTCGCTGAGGGACCGCGACTTCGGCGGGCCGCCGGGCGAGGGCTCCGGGCCCGAATGGGTGCGGCGCACGCTCTCTGATCACGGGCTCGAGGCGCCGGTGAGGATCGAGCTTCTCGCGCAGCCGCGCGTTCTCGGACACCTGTTCAACCCGGTGAGCTTCTGGCTCTGCCGGGACGAGGCGGGCGCTTTGCGCACGGTGATCGCGGAGGTGACGAACACCTTCGGCGACCGCCATTCCTACCTCTGCCACCGCGAGGACCGCGGCGTCATCGGACCGACCGACCGGGTGCGGGCGACCAAGATCTTCCACGTCTCTCCGTTCCAGCCGGTCGAAGGCGAATATACCTTCCGCTTCCGGATCGATCCGGGCGAGATCGACATCGTGATCGACTACCGCACCGGCGACGGCGGAGTCGTGGCGACGCTGACCGGCGCGCGGGTGCCGATGACCAACCGCACCATTCTCGGCGCCTGCCTGCGCCGGCCCTTCGGATCGCGGCGGGTGCTGGCGCTCATCCACTGGCAGGCGCTTCGCCTGTGGTGGAAACGTGCGCCCTACCGCCCAAGACCCGAGCCCCCGGCACAGGATGTCAGCCGATAGGCCGGCTGGCGGAAATCCGGACTGGACCCGGGGCGGTCATGGAACCGACACTGACGGGCGACATTCTGAAATGGATGGCCGCTGCGACGCGTAACCGCGGCGGATGAATGAAATTTGCAATAGAGAGCTGCGGCTGGCGCCCTACATTGGTTCCCGACTGCATCTGAAGGAGGTCGAACGTGAGAGATTGGCAGGGGAAGACGTACTGGATCGTCGGGGCGAGTGAAGGACTGGGCCGGGCACTGGCAATGACGCTGAGCCGCGTCGGGTGCGGGCTCGTGGTCTCGGCGCGCAGCTCGGACCGGCTCGACTCCCTCGTCGCCGAGCTTCCTGGACGCGCCCGTGCCGTCACGATCGACGTGAACGACCCCGAAAGCGTGAAGAAAGCCGCTGCCGACGTCGGCGAGATCGACGGCCTCGTCTACCTTGCCGGGACCTACGACCCGATGAGCGCGACCGAATGGGACACCGAGAAGGTCGTCCAGATGATCGAGACGAACGTCGTCGGCGCGGTCCGCACGGTGGGTGCGGTGCTTCCGGACATGATCGCGAAGGACAAGGGGCATATCGTGCTGACCGGCTCGCTCGCCGGGTTCCGGGGGATGCCGGGCAGCATCGGCTACGGATCGTCGAAGTCCGCCATCATGACGCTGGCCGAGGGGATGTATATCGACCTCAAGGGCAGCAACGTCGAGGTTCAGGTCGTCAACCCGGGCTTCGTGAAGACCCGGCTCACCGACAAGAACGATTTCAAGATGCCGCAACTCATGGAGCCGGACGACGCAGCGCGGGAATATTTCGAGCACATGAACTCTGACGAGTTCAAGAAGAGCTTCCCGTTCGCCTTCGGCACGGCGATCCGCCTCGGCCAGCTTCTGCCCGACTGGCTCTATTTCCCGCTCTTCAGCCGGAAGTCGTAAGTCCGTTTTCCGACAGGTGTGCGCGGAAGGTCTCTTCCGCGCGGGCCCAGACCCCGCCATCGTCCGTGCCGAGCGCGGCGAGGTGGGGCAGCAGGGCCGTGGCGAACTCCTCCGACGCTTCGCGGGGCAGGAGCGAGGGCAGGTTGTCGATCGCCATGATGTCGAGCGGCGGCTCCCCGTGCACGCGGAGCGCCGGGGCGTCCCAGCTTGTCACGTCACCGTAGAGCGGGATCGGGTTGTAGGGTGTGCCCGGGTCGCAGGCGACGTCGCCGATCACCCGCAGAGCGCGGTCGGTGGCGAGGATGTCCGGCCCCGCGAAGACCGGGACGCCCGGCATTGCGAGCACGGCGTTCACCAGTATCTCGTGACGGGCGACCTCGGGGAAGGGGCCGCCGGAGCGGGTCTCTTCCATGTCCCAGCGGGTCGGGCTGATGTTCAGGGCCCCGAACAGGTCCGCAGCGCCCATACCGACGCGGCCCTTCGCGCCGATGATGAGGGCGGCGGGCATGTCGCTGCCGAGCGCCCCGGCGACGTCCTCGCGCATGGTGGCGGAGTCCGCCCACGGGTTGAGCGCGTCGAGTGAAGTGCCGCGCTTCTGCGCTGCGTAGACCAGCAGGCTGACCGCAGCCCCGACATACCCCGCCCAATAGCCGAAGGCCGCGACGCGACGGCCAGTCCCATCGACCAGATATTCGAGGTCCAGAAGCGTGCCGCCGCCGTCCGCGAAGCGGGTGAGCACGGGAATCGCCCCCGGCTGACCCTTGTAGGCGTGGGCAAAGAAGATGTGGCGGTGCGTCAGGGGTGCATCGCTGTCGGGCAGTTCCTTCAGGCCGAGGATGATGGCGTCACGCGGCGCGTCTGGCCAGCTTCCGGTATCCGCGAGATCGCAGCCCGCGTCCGAATAGGCGGCATCGGAGATCACGCGGGTCGTGCTGCGCTCGACCGTGATGCGCGCGCCGTCGCGGATCAACTGAGCCGCCCCGTCGGGGAGGAGCGGTGTCCGGCGTTCGGTCGCGCGGGCCTCGGCCCGGAGCCAGATATGGGTCATGTGCGGACCTCAGTAATGGGTGCGGGCGTCGACGCGATCGGCGCGTTCGAGATGCGGGATCGCGTTGAAGCCGGCCAGGATCGTCGCCTCGGGGCGGACATGCATCCGGTGGATCGAGCTGTTCCAGATCGGCAGCAACATCTGCGCCGTCCGGGCGAGGTCGAGGCCGAGCAGGTGGCGGATCGCCATGCCGATCACGCCGCCGGACGTGACGCAAAGGACGTTCACGCCTGGCTCCGCCGCTTCCATGATGACTGAGGTGACGCGGGCCTCGAAGCTCTCGAAGGTCTCGTTGCCCATGATGGCAGCCGCGTTCCACGCCTCGAGCACCTGCGGGATGTGGGCGGCGAACTCGTCAGGCCCGGGTGCGGGCACGCCGAGCGTCTCCTGCAGCGCGCGGCTGAGGTTCAGGTAATCCATCTCGTTCAGGCGGGCGTCGGCCTCCGCGTCGGGGAAGCCCATCGCCTCGGCCGTGGCGCGGTGGCGCAAGAGCGTGCCGCTGAGGACGCGGTCGAAGGTCATGTCCTGCTCGCGCATCCACTCGCCGAGCCACATCGCCTGCTGGCGGCCCAGGTCGGAGAGCCGGTCGTACCCCGCTTCATCGGTGGCGGAGGAATTGGCCTGTCCGTGCCGGACGAGGATGATGCTGCCCATGTCGACCTCCTGTCTGTCGGGGTCGGCTTAGTGCGGCGTCGCGCCCGCCGCAACCGGGGACGCTTTTGCGGGAGCGGCGGTCGCGCGCGGGCTTTGTCGGAGGCTCGCAACCGCGCTAGTGTCCCGACGAGCGGAGGAAATTCCATGACCGACAGTATCCGATTCACCCTCGACGGCCGCGAGGTCGAGGCCGCGCCGGGGGAGACCATCTGGCAGGTCGCGAAGCGGGAAGGCACGACCATTCCGCACCTCTGCCACAAGGATGCGCCGGGCTATCGCTCGGACGGCAACTGCCGCGCCTGCATGGTCGCGATCGACGGGGAACGGAACCTCGTCGCGTCCTGCATCCGCGAGCCGTCCGCCGACATGAAGGTCACCACCGGAGAGCCGCGTGAGGTGCAGGCTCGCAAGCTGGTGATGGAATTGCTGATGGCCGACCAGCCAGAGCGGGACGCGGCGCACGACCGGTCCTCGCACATGTGGGAGATGGCCGAAGCGCAGGGCGTGGAACAGAGCCGTTTCCCGTCGATGGATGCCGACCACGTGCCGCTTCTCGACGACAGCCACGTCGCGATGCGTGTGAACCTCGATGCCTGCATCCAGTGCGGGCTTTGCGTCCGCGCCTGCCGCGAGGTGCAGGTCAACGACGTGATCGGCATGGCGGGCCGGGGGCACGAGGCCTTCCCGGTGTTCGACATGGACGACCCGATGGGCGCATCGACCTGCGTGGCCTGCGGCGAGTGCGTGCAGGCCTGTCCGACCGGCGCACTGATGCCGTCGAGCGTGCTGGACGAGCGCCAGATCGGTGACAGCGCCGACTATGATCGCGAGGTCGACAGCGTCTGCCCGTTCTGCGGCGTCGGCTGCCAGGTGTCGCTGAAGGTGAAGGACGACCGGATCGTCTATGTCGACGGCATCGACGGCCCCGCCAACGAAGGGCGGCTCTGCGTGAAGGGGCGCTTCGGCTTCGATTACATCCACCACCCGCACCGCCTGACCCGGCCGATGATCCGGCGCGAGGATGCGCCCGCGAAGGGGCTGAACGTCGATCCGGCAAACCCCTGGACCCACTTCCGCGAGGCGACGTGGGACGAGGCGCTGGAGTTCGCTGCTGCCGGGCTGTCGTCGCTGAAGGCGGAGCGTGGCGGCAAGGCGGTGGCCGGGTTCGGCTCTGCCAAATGCACGAATGAAGAGGCCTATCTCTTCCAGAAGCTGATCCGGCAGGGCTTCGGGCACAACAACGTCGACCATTGCACGCGGCTTTGCCACGCCTCTTCGGTCGCGGCGCTGATGGAGAATGTCGGCTCCGCCGCCGTGACAGCGACGTTCAACCAGATCGAGAAGGCGGACGTCGCCATCGTCATCGGGGCCAACCCGGTGGAGAACCATCCCGTCGCGGCGACCTACTTCAAGCAGTTCACCAAGCGCGGCGGCAAGCTCATCGTCATGGATCCGCGCGGCGTCGGGCTGCGGCGCTTCTCGTCGCACATGCTGCAGTTCCGGCCGGGGGCCGACGTGGCGCTGCTGAACTCGATCATGCACGTGATCGCGGAAGAGGGGCTTTACGATCAGCAATATATCGACGGCTACACCGAGAACTGGGAGGCGGAGAAGGCGCACCTCGCCGGGTTCCGCCCCGAGGACATGGAGAGCCTGACCGGGATCGACGCGGATACGATCCGCGACGTGGCCCGGACCTTCGCCGGGGCGGAGAAGGGGATGATCTTCTGGGGCATGGGGATCAGCCAGCACATCCACGGCACCGACAACTCGCGCTGCCTGATCTCGCTGGCGCTGATGTGCGGGCATGTCGGGCGTGAGGGCACGGGTCTGCACCCGCTGCGCGGGCAGAACAACGTGCAGGGCGCGTCTGACGCCGGGCTGATCCCGATGTTCCTGCCGGACTACCAGTCGGTGACGGACGACGGCGTCCGCTCCGCCTTCTCGGAGATCTGGCACTCGGGCGACTTCTCCGCCGAGAAGGGGCTGACGGTCACCGAGATCATGGATGCCGTGCACGACGGGCAGATCGCGGGGATGTATGTCCTCGGCGAGAACCCGGCGATGTCGGACCCGGATGTCGACCATGCGCGCGACGCGCTCGCGAAGCTCGACCACCTCATCGTGCAGGACATCTTCCTGACCGAGACGGCGAACTATGCCGACGTGATCCTGCCCGCCTCGGCCTTCGCCGAGAAGACTGGGACCGTCACCAACACCAACCGGCAGGTCCAGATGGGTCGGCCCGCCGTCGCGCCGCCCGGCGAAGCCCGTGAGGACTGGCGGATCACAGTCGATCTCGCGAAGCGTATCGGACTGCCGTGGGACTACGGACACCCGTCCGAAATCTACGAGGAGATGGCGCGCGGGATGCGCTCGCTCGACAATATCACCTGGGACCGGCTGGAGCGTGGGGCGGTCACCTACCCGTCGCTGTCGCCGGACGATCCCGGACAGCCGATCGTTTTCGGCGATGGCTTCCCGCGCGAGGGCGGACGGGCGAAGTTCACGCCGGCCAGTGTCATTCCACCGGACGAAGTCCCGGACACCGAGTATCCGATGGTGCTTACAACGGGGCGGCAGCTGGAGCATTGGCACACCGGGTCGATGACCCGGCGATCCCGTGTGCTGGACGCAGTGGAGCCTGAAGCGAACTGTTCCCTGCACCCGTCGACCCTGCGCAAGCTGGGCGTTGCGCCGGGGGACATGGTGCGTCTGAGCACGCGGCGCGGTTCGATCGAGATCATGGCGCGGGAAGATCGGGCTGTGTCGCCTGACATGGTGTTCCTGCCGTTCGCCTATGTCGAAGCAGCGGCAAACCTGCTGACGAACCCCGCGATCGACCCGTATGGCAAGATTCCCGAGTTCAAGTTCTCTGCCGTGAAGGTCGAAGCGGTCGGAAACAGCGTCGCGGCCGAGTAGCGTTGCAGTTGACGCAGCGTCCGGTTCCATCACAAAGACAAGAGGTTGCGTGATGGAAACGTTTTTCAGCCTCAAAGCCCTGTAAAAAAGGGGTTCTGGTGCTGCGGTGTGTCATTGCTGCACCCCCGTAGTGCAACTGCAGCGCCCGCAGGAACTGCTTATTCCGCCGCATGTTCCTATTTCGTCAGTCCGGCGGCACTGCACCGCCAAGGAACGAAAAAGGATACAAAGATGCGGAAGATGACCAACATCGTGCTGTCCGCCTCCGCTCTCGCGATTGTCGCGGGCGGTGCGATGGCCCAAGACACTGTTTTCACCGGCGCGAACGCCGTCGAAGACCGTAACGAAGCGCTGAACGAGCAGATCGAAGACGACTTCGAGCGGGACGTCGAGCCGTTCGGCAACGAAGGCCGTCCGCTCGGCTTCACCGGCTCCATGTCGCTGCGCGCTGCCACCTCGAACGGCAACACCGACAAGACCGACATCGGCATCGGCGCCAACTACGGCTTCTACGACGGCACGAACGGCTTCGAGACGCAGCTGTCCTACAGCTACGGTGAATCCGAAGGCACGCGGACCGAAGAGAGCCTGCTGTACGATCTCGAGTACACGCGTGACTTCTCGCCGCGCTTCTACGGCTACGCCAAGCTTCAGGGCTCGATCGACGAGTTCTCCAGCTTCGAGACCGACACGTTCGCCGGCTTCGGTGCGGGCTACCGCGTGATCGACACGGCCACGACCCAGTGGTCCGTCGCTGCCGGTCCCGGCTACCGCTTCGCCGAACTTTCGGACGTTGCCAGCACGGACTTCGAAGAAGCGGCCTTCTCCGTTTCGTCGAACTACATGAACCAGATCTCCGACGTCGTCGCCATCACGAACGACACGGACGTCATCACTTCCGAGTCCGACACGGTCGTCTACAACGACCTCGGCCTCAACGTCGCGATGACGAACACGCTGGCGCTGCGTACGAGCCTTCAGACCGAGTACCACTCCGACCCGCTGCCGGGTCTGGAAGACACCGATAACACCTACGGTGTGTCGCTGGTCTACTCGTTCGACTGATCCCGATATTTGCATTCCCGGGATCGAAGGCGGGGGCTTATGGCCCTCGCCTTCTTTTTTTGTGCAGGCGCCGGGCGCACTAGGGGCAAGACGGCCGTGAGGCTTTGTTCACAGGGGCGCGGCTGATAGTCAGGGGGCCGGAGGTGCCCTGACATGATCGAACCCGACGTCGACCGTTTCCTCGCCGATCTTCGCCATCTTAGGACCTTCGGGACCGCTGGCGTGCTGAAAGGCGTGTCGCGGCCCGCCTACGGCCGTCCCGACATCGAGGCGCGCGAGTGGCTGGCCGGGCGGATGCGCGAGGCGGGGCTGACGCCGCACTTCGACCCGATGGGCAACCTGTTCGGGCTCGGCGACGGGCCGGGGCTGCTGCTCGGGTCGCATTCCGACAGCCAGCCGGAGGGCGGGTGGCTCGACGGGGCGCTGGGCGTCATCGCCGGGCTGGAGGTCGTCCGCGCCGCACGGGAGGCGGGGATCACCAACCTGTCCTGCGTGTCCTTCCAGGACGAGGAGGGGATGTTCGGCGTGACCACGGGCAGCTCGGTCTGGGCGGGCCACCTGTCGCTGGAGGAGGCGGACAAGCTGACCGACGGCAATGGCGAGACGCTGGCCGACTCGCGGGCCCGGATGGCGCACCTTGCCGGGGACTTCCTGTCGCCGGACCAATTCACCGGGTTCCTGGAGATGCACATCGAGCAGGGACCGGTGCTCGACACCGAGGGCGGTACGGTCGCCGTCGTCAGCCATATCGTCGGAATCCGGGACATGCGGGTATCGCTCGCCGGGCAGCAGAACCATGCGGGCACCACGCCGATGCGGTTGCGCCGGGATGCGTTCCAGGGACTGGCGGAGATCAATGCCAAGCTGGTCGAGCGGTTCGATGGCGTGGTCACGGCGCAGACGGTCTGGACGGTCGGGCGCGTGACGCTGCACCCGAACGCCGCGTCGATCGTGCCGGGCAAGGCGACCGTCTCGATCCAGTGGCGCGACAGCGAAACAGCACGGCTGGCGGAGATGGAGCAGATCATCCGGACCACGGTGGAAGAGGTCGCCACCGCGCGCGGTTTGTCGTTCGAATTCGGGCCGATGTTGGGGCTTGATCCGGTCGACATGGACCGGGGTCTGCGCGATGCGCTGGAGGGCGCGGCAGAAGAGGTCGTGCCCGGTGATTGGCGGGTGATCCCGTCGGGCGCGCTGCACGATTCGACGAACGTCGCGAAGCACTTGCCCGTTGCGATGCTGTTCGTGCCGTCGATCGGCGGCATCAGCCACGATTATGCCGAGGATACCGACGAGGCCGACCTTGCGGCGGGATTGCGGGTGCTGGCGCGGGCGGCGTCCCGGCTCATCGGCTGACCGGCGACGATCGGCTACGCCATCGCGCCGCCCGCCGTCTCGCGGTGCTTGCGTGATACCGACCGACTGGTATGTACGTGTCATGCCACGCAAGACGCTCAGATCGCCCGAACGCGGCGCCGCACGGACCCGCCTGCTGGAAGCGGCGCGGGACGTGATCCGGCGCAAAGGCTATTGCGCCACCACGGTCGACGACATCTGCCGCGAGGCGGAGGTCACCAAGGGCTCCTTCTTCCACCATTTCGACAGCAAGGAAGCGCTGGGTGTCGCTGCGGCGGACTTCTGGGCGGAGACGACTAGCCAGTTCTTCGAGGCCGCGCCCTACCACACGCCGGACGATCCGGCGGAGCGGGTGCTGGCCTATGTCGCGTTTCGACGGTCGCTCATCGAAGGCCCGATCGAGGGGTTCACCTGCCTCGTCGGCACCATGGCGCAGGAAGTGCATGCCATGTCCCCGGACATCCGCGACGCTTGTGGGGCGAGCATCTTCGGCCATGCGGCAACGCTGGAGGCCGACTTCGGCGCGGCCCTGGCGGCGCGGGGTGCCGGGGACCTTTCGGCGGCGAGCCTCGCGCGGCACACGCAATGCGTGATCCAGGGGGCGTTCGTCCTGACCAAGGCGGCGAACGACCCGGCGCTCGCACGGGAGTCGCTCGACCATCTCGAGAGATATTTCCGACTGATCTTCGATATGCCCCAGAGGGAGGAGACCCCGCGATGACCAGCCTGTCCTGCAACTGCGGCACTGTCCGGCTCGAGGTGAGCGGCCCGCCCATTCTGGCTGCCGACTGCTGCTGCACCTCGTGCCGCAGGTCGGCGGAGGAGCTGACTGCGAACCATGGTGCGCCGGAGATGCTCGACCGCTACGGCGCGACCTCCTACGTGCTGGTCCGAAAGGACCGGATCAGCTTTGTTGCGGGGCAGGAGCGCATGCGAGAGCATCGGCTGTCGCCCGATGCGAAGACCCGCCGGGTGGTTGCCGGCTGCTGCGGCACACCGCTGTTCCTCGAATTCGCGGCCGGCCATTGGATGAGCGTCTACTCGGCGCTCTGGCCCGAGGAGGCGCGGCCCGCGCCGGAGCTTCGCACGATGGTGTCGGACCTGCCGGACGCATCGGTGCTGCCCGACGACATCCCGAACGCGAAGCGGCAGAGCGCGGGCTTCATGTGGCGGCTGCTGAGCGCCTGGGCCGCGATGGGTTTCCGCAATCCGAAGATGCCGGAGGTTCAACCGATCGGTCGCTGAGGCGGCTATCGGCGCGGGCCGGATCGTGGCTATGATCGGAACAGGGAAACAGGCCCCGTTTCCCTGTTCTGTCTTGATGATCCGGTTGCTGGAGCCCTCATGCCCGTCATTTCCCTGCTGTCCTACCTGTTCGCGATCCTGTCCGCTGCCGGGGGCGGCTACCTGCTCTGGCTTGCGGGGGCGGGGGAGGCCGGCGCGGCGGAGGACATCACGGCGACCGGCGCGTTGCTGAGCCAGCTCTACAGTTACGGGCCGGGCGTGGCACTGATCGCGACGGCGTTCGGTTTCTGGGTGATCGGCTTCGTCTGTCACCGGCTGCAACAGATCCGGAACGCGATCCGCGAGGAATACACGATCAACGAGGGCTGAAACGACAACTGCCGGCCCCAAGGAACCGGCAGTCGTTCTTGCGTTGCTGTCGGCTTACTGGGCCGGGACGTAGCGTTCCATCACCAGCCGCAGGCGCGGGCTGCTGTCGGAGATGTCGGTCAGCGCCAGCAGGTAGGTGCCGGGGAAGACCCGCGCGGCGATCTGGCTGTCGAGGCCCTGGCCGTAGTCGTCGTTGTAGCCGATCTCGCGGCCGACATCGTCGAACAGACGGATCACCGGGTCGCCGTTGCTGACGGCGATCGCCTCGATCAGCAGGAGGCCGGTCTGGGTGACTTCCAGCGAGTACCAGTTCGCCGTGTCGCCGGACATCTGCGCATCGGTCACCGTGCGGCCGGCAAGCGCGCCGAGCTCGGTGATCGGGTAGCTGCCGTCGAGCGGCGGCGCGACTTCACCCTGATCGTAGAGCGCCATCGCCGCAGCGGCCGGATCGTAGCCGGTGAGCGCGACGGTCACGGGCAGGTCCCCGTCCGACAGGGCTTCGAGCTGGAGGCAGTAGGTCCCCGCCTGAAGCGGCGTCGTCATGTCGATGCGGCTGTTGAGGCCATCGTAATCGTCGTTCTCGGCCAGATACTCACCCGCTTCGGAGGTGAGGGTAAGGACCGGGTCGGCATCCTCGTTCTCGGCCGTGAGGGTCAGGCTGGCGGACGAGCTGAGCTCGAACGCGTAGGTCGGCACGCTGTTGATCGAGTTGGTGGCGCTGACGCCCGCGTCCAGCATCGCGTCGACCGGGCCGGAGCCGAGCATCATCGCGCCGCCACAGGCGTCGGTGTCCGTCATCGCTGTATCGAGCGGCGGCGGGTCCATCGTGGTGTCGGTGTTGTCCGTCGGTTCGGTCGTGTCCGTGGTGTCGGTCGTGTCGACCCCGGCGTTCATGCCGCCCTCGGTCAGCGCTTCCTGATCGGAGCGGCCGATGCGGACGGTCGCCGTCAGGGGCGCACTGTCGTAGCTCGTGGTGCGCATGCAGTACTGGCCCGGCTGCAGGCTGAGCATCGCCATCGACGAGGTGCCGCCGCCGCTGTCGTCGTCGGAGCCGACCACGGCGCCGGACCCATCGAGCAGTTCGATCACCGGGTCACCGGTGCCACGGCCCTGCGCCTCGATCCGGACATCGGTCGGGGCGGACAGGCTGAAGAGGGACACGTGCGCATTACCGAGCAGCACGAGGGCGAGCTGTTCGCGGTAATCGTCGGCAGAGGTGATGTCGGAATTGGCTTCGTTGCCGCCGATCCAGGCGCCCGAGGCAACCTGTCCGCCGCAATAGTCCTGCGCCGCTGCCGGGAGCGCGAACGCGCAGGCCGCCACAGAGCCAAGAATGGAACGAGAAATGAGCGTCATGAAATGAGACCCCCCCTTAGGTTATGAATCGTTCTTACGTGGAGGGAGCGTAGTTTCAAACCGGCCCGGTTGGCTAGCGAATGCTGCAGCAGGCGCACAGGAAACGAGGGCGGGAAAACCTGACCCCTGAAACGAAAGAAGCCGCCCGGAGGGGCGGCTTCGTATCGGTCGATCCGATGGAATCGATCAGCCCTGGCGGGCTTTGAACTTCCGTTGGGTCTTGTTGATCACATAGACCCGGCCCTTGCGGCGCACGACGCGGCAATCGCGGTGACGCTGCTTGAGCGAACGGAGAGAGTTACGAACCTTCATGGCGTTCCCTCGTCAGTCGCGGCGCGGCGATGCGCCTGGGGTTTCAGTTCTGCGCCATCGGTGTTGGCGCGGTGAATTCATGGTGGGCGATACTGGGATCGAACCAGTGACCCCTTCGATGTCAACGAAGTGCTCTACCGCTGAGCTAATCGCCCGTACCCGACCGTTTCCGCACCCCTAGAAAAAAGGAAGACGCGGCGAACCGCGTCGGGTGAGCGGTCTCTAAAAGGAGTCGACGGCAAGATCAAGGGCTTTTGGAGGACAACTATTCCAGTCTATTATTCGGCCCAAGAGGATCATCGATGTCGCAGGCTCCATACCAGCTTTTCAGCCCGGATGTTCGTACGACATCGGTGTCATTCGCGTCGCCGCACAGCGGCCGCGATTACCCTGCGTCGTTCCTCGCGTCGACGATTCTCGACCAGGATCAGGTCCGCTCGTCCGAGGACGCGTTCGTTGATCGGCTGTTCGATTGTGCGCCGCGCCACGGTGCGCCGCTTCTGGTGGCCGGTGCGCCGCGCGCCTTCGTCGATCTTAACCGTGCGGCGGAAGAGCTTGATCCTGCGCTGATCGACGGGGTGCGCCGTGCCTCGCACAATCCGCGCACGGCGAGCGGGCTCGGCGTGATCCCGCGCGTGGTGGCCAATGGGCGGGCGATCTATCGCGGCAAGATCCCGATCAGCGAGGCGCATCGCCGGCTCGCCGAATACTGGACGCCGTACCACGGCGCGCTGCAGGCTATGCTGGAGCAGAGCCATGCAGCCTTCGGCGAAGCGATCCTGATCGACTGCCACTCCATGCCGCACGAGGCGCTGGAGCATGTCGGGCCAGCGGGCTCTCCGCGACCGGACGTGGTGATCGGCGACCGGTTCGGCGCCTCCGCCAGCACGGCGGTGGTCGAGCGTGTCGCAGCGGCCTTCACCAACGCCGGATTCCGGGTGGCCCGCAACATGCCCTTCGCCGGTGCCTACATCACCCAGCATTACGGGCGCCCCTCGCGGCGGCAGCACGCGGTGCAGGTGGAGATCGACCGCTCGCTCTACATGGACGAGGCGAAGATCGAGCCGACCGCCGATTTCGAAGCCGTGCGCCATGCGCTCGACCTCGTGGTCGAAACGATCGCGGACTTCGGGCGTGCCCGCGACCTGCCGGTCGCGGCGGAGTAATCCGGGACTTTCGGTAACGGTGTGACTTCGGCGGGGACCGGGCCGGTCAGGTGTCTTCGCTTGCGATCTCGCGCAGAGTGTCGCGCAGCCGGTCGCGTCCGCCGGGCCTCCATCCGAGCGCCGTGAGCGGATCAGTCGTCATCTCGTTGAAGGCGGACGCATCCGCGCGCTCCGGAAGCCGGCCGGACTGGCCGGTCACCCCGGCCCAGTCCGCCAGCAGGTCCTGCCGGTCGAGCAGGACGTCGGAGACATTGCAGATCGGCGGAGCTTCGGCGGGTGGGGTGTCGAGCAGCAGGCGAATGGCGTGGGCGAGGTCCTTGCCGTGGACTTCGCTGCCGACTCGGGGGGCGGTCTGATCGCCCCGCGCGAAGGCTTCGAACAGCTCGCGCCACTTGTTGGCCCATCCTGCGCCATAGACGCCTGTCGCGCGGAGGCTTGTGCCGGGCACGCCGCTCTCGGCCAGCAAGCGCTCTCCCTCCAGCTTCACCTGGCCGTAAAGCGTATCCGGCCGGCAGGCCGTGTCCTCGGACAGCGGGGCGCCGGGGGGCTTGGGGCCGTAGACGGCGCGACTCGACAGGAACAGGATGCGGGTGACACCGGCGCGGGCGGCCGCCTCGAACAGTCGGGCGGTGCCGTCGACATTGGCGCGGCGAAAGCCGTCGGGATCGTCGCCCTCCCCGCCGCGATAGCGACCGGGCTTATGGAGCAGCGCAGCGTGGATCAGCACGTCGATGCCGCAGAGGTCGGGGGCCGGGCCGTCGAGGCTCCAGTCCCTGAAGCTGGACGCGTCCCCCGGCGCAGTGCGGCCAAGCGCGAGGACATCGTCACCGGCGGCCAGCGCCTCGTTCAGGATGAAGCGCCCGACGAGGCCAGTCGCGCCGGTGAGCGCGATCTTCATTCCGGGTTCGGCATCTTGGCGAGGTCGGGCAGGGGGCCACCCTCGGCGATCGTGGTCCAGAGGTCGATCAGCGGGCGCAGCTGGTCCGCCTTGCCGTGCGGCGTCTGCCAGGGCTTTTCGTATTGGAAATGCAGGATGTGCATCGACTTCCAGTTCCAGAGTTTCGGCAGGTTGAACCACACGTACTGCAGCACATTGTAATGGTGCGGCAGGCCATGCCAGTCGGTAAAGTAGGTCTGCAGGAACGTCTGGTCTGTGCGCCGCCAGAAGGCGTCCGGCACGTCGAGCGTCTCGAACATGTGGTCGAAGGTCGCCTGCGACGGCCGCGCGGTGAAAACGCCGGAGTTCATCCGGTGAAAATCGGCCTCGGATTCGTAGACGTTCGGCGCGGCGCAGAATTCCGGGTATTCGAACAGCCGGTCGCAGTTCTGCATCGCCAGCGCGTCGGCGTCGATGAAGGTGCAGCGCGCATAGTCGAGCTGCCAGAGCCGGAGCTTCGTGAAATTGTCGAGCGGCGTGTGAAGCGGCGGCTTGTCGCCCTTGTCGAACGGCGCGACGCGGTGCAGCACCTCGCGGGCGTGGGCGTTGTTGAAGGCGGCGCTGGTCGGCAGGAGGTCGACTCCGCAAAGCCGGACGCCGAGGCGTTCCAGCTCCTCCAGACGGCCGCTGCTGACGCCGCCTGTGTGGAGCACGGCGATGTCGGCCTCGGTGCCGGTCTGGTTCAGGGAGCGGATAAGGGCGTTGGCCCCGGTCGCGTAATCGTCGCTGGTCACGAGAGTGACGTAGGCGCGGTCTCCCCTCGGCGGTCGGCTGGCGTGGATACCGGTCATGTCTGTTCCGTCCCGTCCGGCACGGCCCCTGTCGTTGCGGGTCTGTCGGCCGGTCGGGCCGGCTGGGCGCTCTATGGCAGGTTTCTGTGAAGCGGGAAAGACATGCCCCGCGTGCGGCTTGCGCGGGATCAGCGCAGGGCGCGGCCCTTCAGGATCGCGTCCTTGCCGAAGCGTTGCCGGATCGCGTCCGCCGCCCGTTCGGTCGCCGCGCGACGGCCCGCGTCGGGGTCGAGCAGATCACCTTCGAGATCGGCGCGGTCGGCGGAGGTAAGCTCTGACAGGCCGACGCCGAGCAGGCGATAGGGTCCCGCGTCGCCGAGCTGATCGAACAGGTGCCGCGCGTTCCGGTAGATCGTGTCGGCGAGCTGCGTCGGTTGCGACAGCGAGGTGCGTCGGGTCAGCAGCTTGTGGTTCGCGCGCTTCAGCTTCAGCGTGACAATGCGGCCCGCCGTTTCCTTCGCCTTGGCGCGGGAGCTGACCTTCTCGGCCATGCGCCAGATGTGGCCGTCGAGGATCTCGGCGTCGGCGGTGTCCTCGTGAAACGTCGTCTCGTTGCTGATTCCCTTGACCGGCGTGTGGGCGGAGATACGGCGGTGATCCTCGCCCCGCGCGAGATGCCAGAGCCGGTCGCCCATGCCGCCAAAGCGCTGGTGCAGCGCGTCGCGGTCCCATCGGTGCAGGTCGTTGAAGGTGCGGATGCCGGCGGCCTCCAGGCTGTCCTGCGCGGCGGGGCCGATGCCCCAGATCAGCCGCACCGGCCTGGGGCGCAGGAACTCCACCGTCTCTGCCTTGCCGATGATGGAGAAGCCGCGCGGCTTGTCGAGGTCGGAGGCGACCTTTGCGAGGAACTTGTTGTGCGACAGCCCGATGGAGCCGGTGAGTCCGAGCTCGTCCTTCATCCGCTTCACCAACCGCGCCAGCATCACCGCCGGGGGGCGGCCGTGCAGGCGCGCGGTGCCGGTGAGGTCCATGAAGGCCTCGTCCAGCGAGAGCGGTTCGACGGTCGGTGTGAGCTCGTCCATCATCTCGCGGATCGCGCGCGACGCCTCGACGTAGGCTTCGAACCTCGGGCGCACGACGATGGCGTCGGGGCAGAGCTTCAGCGCCTGGAACATCGGCATCGCGGAGCGGACGCCCCGGATGCGGGCAACGTAGCATGCGGTGGAGACCACGCCGCGCCGGCCGCCGCCGATGATGACGGGCTTGCCCTCGAGCTCGGGATTGTCGCGCTTCTCGACCGAGGCGAAGAAGGCGTCGCAATCCATGTGCGCGATGGAGAGTGTCTCGAGCTCGGGATGCGAGAGCGTGCGCGGCGACCGGCAGGACGGGCAACGGGCGCCGTCCGGGAAGGTGGTCAGGCAGTCTCGGCACAGGGCGGGCATGGCCGGGATATAGCACCTCGCCCGGGCCTTGGGGAGTGTGCCGACGTGGGCGGAGATGGCGTTCAGGATTTTGTGTAGGGTGCGCATCGAGCGCGCACCCTACTCGCGGCTGGCGACGGGGCGCGGTAGGGTGGCGAGGCAAGGGAGTTGTCATGGATCACAGGACCTTCGTCGCATCGCTGTCGCCCGAGGTACGGGGCGCGTTGACCGAGACTTCGGACCGGGCGGGCTTGTTTCATCTCGCCGGGCACTGGGCCGCGATCGTCGCTCTTGGCGTGCTGATCGCCGCCGGAGTGCCGGGCTGGTGGCTCTTGCTGCCGGTGCAGGGCGTCCTGCTGGTCTTCAACTTCACGCTGCTGCACGAGACGGTGCATCGCACGCCGTTCCGGTCGGAGTGGTTGAACATCTGGGTCGGGCGGGTATGCGGCGTGCTGCTGCTGCTCGGGCCGGTGTGGTTCCGCTACTTCCACCTCGCCCATCACAAGTTCACGCAGATCCCCGGCAAGGATCCCGAGCTCGCCTCGCCCAAGCCCGAAACCTGGGGTGAGTACCTGCGCCACCTGTCAGGCATACCGGTCTGGATCGGCGAGGCCCGCACGCTGGTCAGGAATGCGCGCGGCCGGTGCGACGACAGCTGGGTGCCAGCCGGCCGGCGCGATGATGTGGCGCGGGAGGCGCGGTGGATGCTGGCCCTCTACGCGCTGCTGGCGGTGATCAGCGCGGCGGCGGGGTCGACGCTCCTTCTGTGGGTCTGGGTGATCCCGGCGATCCTCGGGCAGCCGGTGTTGCGGCTCTACCTCATGGCGGAACACGGTCGCTGCGCCTTCGTGGCGAACATGCTGGAGAACTCGCGCACGACGCTCACCAACCGGGCCGTGCGGTGGCTGGCCTGGAACATGCCGTTCCATGCGGAGCACCATTCCTGGCCGACGGTGCCGTTCCACAAGCTGCCGGAGCTGCACGCGCTCGCCAAACCGCACATCGCCGAGATCGAAGACGGCTACGTCGCCTTCCACCGCGGCGGGGCACCGGACATGCGGGGCCGTCCGGCTTGAGCGAGGCGGCGTTCCACGGCTGCAAGGTGGCGCTGTTCTTCGGCGACCGGCTGCTCATCACGCTGCGCGACGACCGGGCGGACATTCCCTTTCCGGCGCACTGGGACTTGCCGGGCGGCGGGCGCGAGCCGGGTGAGACCCCCTGGCAGACGCTGGCTCGGGAAGCGGAGGAAGAGGTCGGGCTCGACCTCGACCGGGCGGAGGTTCTGTGGCGGGTCTGCCGGGTGGCCACGCACATCGCGGATGCGATGGTCTGGTTCTACGTCGCGGCGATGCCGGAGGGCGCGGAGCGGGACATCCTGTTCGGTGACGAGGGCACGGCCTGGGCGCTGGTGCCGCCGGAGCGGATCTTCTTGCTGGACAAGGTCGTGCCCTCGCACTTGTCGCGGCTCGAGCAGTATCGCACGCTGGTGGCCGACTGGGGCGGCGCGGTGGACCGGGCGCACTGGGACTGAGCGCCGGTCCTGCAGACACGGGCCGAAAGGGGGCGTCCCGCCCCCTCCTGGCCTGCGGCCAGTTCACCCCCGGGGAGGTATTTGTGGCCAGATGACGGGGAGCGGCGGTGCGCTGTCCCCGAGATCAGTTCATCAGGCCGGCGTGGATCATCGCGTCCTTGATTGCGATGCGCGTGCCCTCTTCCGGGGTGGTGAGCGGCGAGCGGACCTCGTCCCGGCAGAGGCCGAGCAGCGACATCGCATATTTCGCACCTGCGACGCCGGGCTCCATGAAGATCGCGATGTGGAGCGGCATCAGCCGGTCCGTGATCTCCAGCGCGCGGGCATAGTCGCCGGCGAGCGTGGCGTCCTGCATCTCCGCGCAGAGGCGCGGCGCGACGTTGGCGGTTACCGATATGCAGCCGACACCACCGTGGGCATTGAAGCCGAGCGCGGTCGCGTCCTCGCCCGAGAGCTGGACGAAGTCATTGCCGCAGGTGATCCGCTGTTTCGGCACGCGGGACAGGTCGCCGGTGGCGTCCTTCACCCCGATGATATGCTCGTGCCGGGCGAGTTCGCCCATCGTCACCGGGGTCATGTCGATCACCGACCTGCCGGGAATGTTGTAGATGATGATCGGCAGGCCGCAGTCGGCGGCTTCGGAGTAATGGGCGATCAGGCCGCGCTGGGTCGGCTTGTTGTAGTAGGGCGTGACAACGAGCGCGGCATCCGCGCCGGCGGTGCGGGCGGCATTGACGAGGCGCACCGTCTCGGCGGTGTTGTTCGACCCGGCCCCGGCGATGACCGGGATCCGGCCGGCGACCTGCTCGATCACGGTGGCGACGACGGCGTCGTGCTCCTTGTGGGTCAGCGTCGGGCTTTCCCCGGTGGTGCCGACGGGGACGATCCCGTGCGAGCCCTGGTCGATGTGCCAGTCGACGAGTTTCTTCAGCGCGTCGAAGTCCACTTCACCGTCCGCGAATGGGGTGACAAGGGCGGGAATGGACCCTTTGAACATGGTGACGCTCCTGCAGTGCGCGCCGCGCCTCGTGGCCCGGCAAAATCGCGCGGACCCTAGTCTCGTTTACCGACTTTGCCAAGTTTGTGAGTTGCACGGAATCATTGCATCAATAGGGTGCGCCACATGCCCAACCACCTGACCCCCACGATGCGCCGCCTGGCCCTTGTTTCATTGCTGTTTCTGCCCGTCGGCGCTGATGCGCAGGATGGCGTGGCGGATTTGAACGCGGCCTTCGCGGCCGCCGACCGCGAGGACTGGATGACGGCGGAGGAGCTCGCCACGCCGGGTGGCGAGACGGGGGCAGACCTTGTCGAATGGATGCGTCTGAGGGACGGCGACGGCACCTGGACCGAGTATCTGGCCTTTCTCGACCGGCGCGAGCACTGGCCGGGCACCGACGCGATCCAGGCCAATGCCGAGCGTATCCTGCCTGCCGATCTCGCCCCGGACGACGTGCTCGCGTTCTTCGAGGGGCGCGAGGTCCAGACCGGAGACGGCGTGGTCGCCAAGGCGCATGCGCTGGCCGAGGCCGGACGGCAGGACGAGGCCGACGCGCTGGTCGTCGAGTCGTGGGAGACGATGGTCTTCGACGATGCCGGCATGCTGGCGATGCGCGGGTCGTTCGGCGACCTGATCGCCGGTCATCATGCGGAGCGGGTCGACATGCTGCTCTGGCGGTGGCGAATCTCCGATGCGCAGGAAGTGATCCCGCTGCTCGACGACGACCAGAAGGCGCTCGCCGAAGCGCGGATCGCGCTGATCCGCAACACCTCGAACGCGACGGAGCTGTTCGAAGCGGTGCCGGCGTCGCTCGCCGACTCGCCGGGACTGGCCTACGACCGGTACAACTGGCTGGCCGACAGGGGCCGGCGCACCGATGCTTCCGAGTTGCTGGCCGCGCGGTCGACGAGCGCCGAGAGCCTCGGCGAGCCGTTCCGCTGGTCGGGATGGCGCCGTGTGTTGGCCCGCTGGGAGATGCGCGACGGCAACCCCGAGCGGGCTTACGATCTCGCGGCGAACCACTTTCTCGAGGAGGGGACCGAGTTCTCCGATCTGGAATGGCTGGCGGGCTTCATCGCGCTGCGGCTGCTGGATCAGCCCGAGGTCGCGTTGCGCCACTTCGAGCGGCTGGAGGAGGGCGTCTACACCCCGATCAGCCAGGGCCGCGCCTGGTACTGGATCGGTCGCGCGCAGGAGGCGCTCGGTGACGAAGCCGCGGCGCAGGCGGCCTATTCCGAAGGTGGCAAGCACCAGACAAGCTTTTACGGGCTGCTCGCCGCCGAGAAGGCGGGAATGAGCCTCGACCCCGAGCTCGCCGGTACGGAAGAGTTCGCCGACTGGCGCGAGCTCGGCCTGGACGACAATGACCTCGTGATGGCGGGACTTACCCTGCTGAAGGGCGGGGAGCGTGGTCTTGCCGTGCTGTTCTTCGCCGAGATGGGCCGCACGCTGGAGCGCGAAGAGCTCGGCGCGCTCGGCGTGTTGCTGGATCAGGAAGACGAGGATTATTTCGAGGTACTGCTCGGCAAGTCGGCGGCGGAGCGCCAGATCGTGATCCCGTCGATCTACTTTCCGGTGCATGACATGGCCGACCTCGACCTTCCGGTGAGCGCTGCGCTCGCTCATTCGATCGCCCGGACGGAGAGCGAGTTCCGCATTGATGCGGGCAGCTCGGTTGGGGCGCTCGGCCTGATGCAGCTGATGCCGACCACGGCGCAGCAGGTCTCCGGCTGGATCGACGAGCCCTACGAGCGCGCGCGCCTGACACGGGACTGGGCCTACAACGCGCGGCTCGGATCGGCCTACCTCGCCTACCTCACCGAGGAGTTCGGCAACTCGCCCGTGATGATCGCTGCCGGCTACAACGCCGGTCCGGGGCGTCCGTTCAACTGGATGAGCGAGCGCGGCGATCCGCGGCTCGGCGAGGTGGACGTGATCGACTGGATCGAGATGATCCCCTTCCGGGAGACGCGGAACTACGTGATGCGAGTGACGGAATCGATGCCGGTCTACCGCGCGCGGATTTCCGGTGAGGTCGGGGAGCTCGACTTCCTGTCGCTCCTGCAGGGGGGCAAGCCGGTGATCCGCCCGGTCGCCCGGCCCGACGGATCATTGGAGAACGAAGTGTCGGTCTCGACCGCGGCCATCGGCTCCTCCGAGGTGGCGCTGTCGGGTGTGAGCGAATTCGCACCCGAAGCCTCGATCCGCCCGGAAGAGCGCCCCGAGCGCGAAGTGCGGGTCATGCGGGGCGGCGTGAGCGGCCCGTCGGAGCCGGAAGGGCCGCGCACCGTCAGCCCGGTGAGCCGCCCCTCGACGGCAGGGTCACAATAGAACTTCAGGCCCGGCGGCGGGCCGCCATCCTCTCGCGCAGCAGCGTAAAAACTCCGGCGCCGACGACGATGGCGGCGCCGATCGCGACGTTCAGGCGAAGCGTCTCGCCGAACACCACGAAGCCGAGGGTGGAGGCGAAGACGAGCTGGAGGTAGGCGAAGGGCTGGACGGCGCTTGCCTCCGCCACCTCGTAGGTGCGGATCAGCAGGTAGTGCCCGAAGGCGCCCGAGACGCAAAGCAGTCCCATGAAGATCCAGTCCGTCGGGATCATCGGCTCCCAGAACCAGAGACCGATCGCGGTCATCGACACCGCGCCCGCCGTGCCGGTGTAGAAGAAGCTGGTCGCGGAGCTGTCCTTGCGCGCGACGTAGCGCGTCAGCAATCCGTAGAGCGCGAACATCACTGCAGCCGCGAAAGGAACGAGCGCGGCGGGGGAGAACACGCCGAAGCCCGGCTGGAGAATGATCATGACGCCGACGAAGCCGACGCCGATTGCCGCCCACCGACGCCAGCCGACGGACTCGCCGAGGATCGGGCCCGACAGCGCCGCGATGATCAGCGGGTAGCAGGCGAAGACGGCGTGGCTCTCGATCAGGCCAAGGAGGACGAAGCCGGCGACCATCACGCAGATCTCGAACGACAGCAGCAGGCCGCGGGCGATCTGCACGACCGGCTGCGAGGTCCGCGCCGCGTTGCGGATCGAGCCCGACTGACGGCGGGCGATGGCAATGACGAAGGCGGCGAAGAACCAGTAGCGGATCATCACCACCATCAGCACGTTGTAGCGCGAGCCGAGGTGCTGGGAGAGCCCGTCCTGAAGCGCGAAGACGAAGGTCGTCGCGATCATCAGCATGATGCCGAGGCGCGGGTTGTTGGTCATCTCAACCGTGCCCGCGTCATGTGCCACTTGCGACCGTAGCCCGGCGCGCGCACCACCTCGAACCCCGCGGCGTCGAGCGCGCGGCGGACGTGACCGGCGGCGGTGTAGCTCGCCGCCGTGCCGCCGGGTGCCGTGTGCGCCGCGACTTCTGTAAGCAGCGCGTCCTGCCACAGCTCGGGGTTCTTGGCGGGGGAGAAGCCGTCGAGAAACCACGCATCCGCCGTGCCGTCCCACGCGGGAAGGGTCTCGCGGGCATCGCCCTCGATCAGCTCGAGCCGGAGGTCGCCGAAGTCATGACGCCCCTCGCTCAGCCCGTTCAGCAGCTCGATGGCGAGATCCTCTGGCGCGCCGACCGCCTCGAGCGCGCGCGCCATGTCGGGAAGCGCCATCGGGAACGCTTCGAACGTTGTGAAGGTGATCGGTCCGTCGATCCCCGCCGCGCGCCACGCTTCCCAGCAGAGCAGCAGGTTCAGACCCGTCCCGAAGCCGAGCTCCGCCACACGGAAGCCGGGTGCGAAGCGGGCGGGCAGGTCGTTGCCGTCGAGGAAGACGTGCCGCGTCTCGGCCGCGCCGTCGGCCAGCGAGAAATAGGGGTCGTCGAACCGGGTGGCAATCGGCGTGCCATCCCGCCACGCGATCTCCGCGCTCTGGCCCATGTGGGGGATCTCTTCTAGGAACACGGCCGGACCATGAAGCGGAGGCCCGGGAATGGCAACGCCGGATCTGACGGTGCTCGGCGCAGGGGTGTTCGGCCTGTCAGTGGCCTACGCCTGCGCCTTGCGCGGGGCGCGTGTGCGCGTGATCGATCCCGCCGGCGTGGCCTCCGGCGCGTCGGGGGGTGTGGTGGGCGCGCTGGCGCCGCACGTGCCGGAGAACTGGAACCCGAAGAAGGCCTTTCAGCTGGAAAGCCTGCTGATGGGCGAAGATTTCTGGGCTGGCGTCGCCGAGCGGTCCGGCGTCGACCCCGGCTATGCCCGGTCTGGCCGGATCCAGCCCCTCGCCGACGACCGCGCGGCGGCGATCGCCCGCGACCGCGCGTCCGGAGCGGAGGAGCTCTGGCAGGGGCGGGCGCTGTGGGAAGTTCGCGGTGATGCCTGCGGCTGGGACCTCGTCAGCCCGACGGGATTGTTCGTGCACGACACGCTGTCGGCCCGCATTCACCCGCGGCAGGCGACGCGGGCGCTCGCCGGTGCCGTGCGTGCGCTTGGCGGTGAAGTCCTGCCGGATGGAGAACGGACCGGTCCCGTCGTCGAGGCGACCGGCTGGCGCGGTTTGCAGGCGTTGGGGCAAGAGACGGGACGCACCGAGGGCGTCGGCGTGAAGGGGCAGGCTGCGCTGCTGGACTTAGATGCGCACGTTCTGCCGCAGCTTTTCGTCGACGGGTTGCACCTGATCCCCCATGCCGACGGCACGCTGGGTGTCGGGTCCACGACCGAGCGGGACGTGGAGTCGCTGGAGGTCGATGCGGCGCTAGACGCGCTTCTGGAGCGGGCGCGCGAGCTTGTTCCGGCCCTGTCCGGTGCGGCAGTGATCGAGCGCTGGTCCGGGATGCGGCCCCGGTCGCGAAGCCGGGCGCCCGTGCTGGGTCGCCATCCGCTGCGAGAGGGTGTGTTTGTCGCCAACGGCGGGTTCAAGATCGGCTTCGGCGTGGCCCCGCTGGTCGGCGAAGTAATGGCCGACCTCGTGCTTGAAGGGCGTGACGAGGGGATACCGGAGGGGTTCCGGGTTCAGGGGGCGGAGCGGCCCTAAACTGCACTTCGTGTCGCAGTCGCCGCTTTTCACTGACCCAGCAAACTGTCGACCCGTTCGGGCTTCCGGAATTCGTCGCTGCGCCCAGACCCCAAATTTTCGCCGAAAATTTGATAATGGCGGGAAGGTTACGAAAGCGTTGAGGCCCCTTAGCTGAATGTCGGCAATTCGCCTTCATTGCTGTCCGATCCCGTGCCGCCGCCTCTCCCGCTTGCAACTCCTCCGCCTCCCCCTCACCTTCGCCGAAACGGACAGGGACCCAGCATGATGCGCCACGGCGGACGGATACTCGCGGATCAACTCGTCAAACTCGGTGTCGAGCGGGTGTTCTCCGTTCCCGGCGAGAGCTTCCTTGCCGCGCTCGACGGGCTTCACGACAGCGGCATCGCCAACATCGTCTGCCGTCACGAAGGCGGCGCCGCGATGATGGCAGAGGCGACGGCCAAGCTGACTGGCCGGCCCGGAGTCTGCTTCGTCACGCGGGGGCCGGGGGCGACCAACGCCTCTTCCGGAATCCACGTTGCCCGGCAGGACGGCACGCCGATGGTGATGTTCGTCGGCCAGATCGCGCGGGCGCACCGGGACCGCGGCGCCTTCCAGGAAGTCGATTACCGCGCGATGTTCGGTCCGCTGGCGAAGTGGGTGGCAGAGGTGGACCAGACAGAACGCCTCCCCGAATACATCGCGCGCGCGTTCCGTGTTGCGATGGCCGGGCGGCCCGGACCGGTCGTTCTCGCGTTGCCCGAGGACATGCTGTCGGCGCGCGTCGAGGTCGCCGACTTCACCGGTGTCGTGGACAGCCGCGTCGCCCCGGATCCCGGGGGCATCGCGAAGATCATGGAGGCTCTGGGCAAGGCAGAGCGGCCGATGGTCGTTGCAGGCGGCTCGCAATGGTCGGCACAGGCCGCCACGGACCTCGCCCGTTTCGCCGAAGCGCAAGGGCTGCCGGTCGCCGTCGACTTCCGCCGGCAGGATTACATCGACAACCGTCATCCGAACTACGTCGGCGATCTGAACGTCGGCGTGTCCCCAAAGCTCGCGAAACGGATTTCGGAGGCAGATTGCCTCCTGCTGCTCGGCGCGAAGTTCGGGGATATCGAGACGAAGGGCTACGAGACGGTCGACCCTGCCGATCCGGGTCGCACCATCCTGCAGGTCACGCCGGATCCCAACGACGTCGGATTGGTCTACGGCCCCGATGTCGCGCTGATCGGCCACGTCCCGGATGTCGTCGCCGCGCTGGCCTCGCAATCCGTCGTCCGGGGCTGGCCGGAACTCGTCGCGGAGTGCCGGGCCGAGTACGAGGCCTGGGCGACGCCGAAGGAAACGCCGGGTGATGTGAAGCTCGAGCAGGTGGTTCGCTGGTTGTCGGACAATCTGCCCGAAGACGCGATCGTCACGAATGGCGCGGGCAACTACGCTGCGTGGCTGCATCGCTACTTCGCGTGGAAGGGGCATGGTACGCAGCTGGCGCCGACCTCCGGTTCGATGGGCTATGGCTTCCCGGCCTCGGTCGCGGCGTCGGTCGCGCATCCTGGCCGGACGGTGGTCTGCATGGCCGGCGACGGCTGCTTCCAGATGACGCTGAACGAGATGTCGACCGCGATGCAACACGGCGCGACGCCGATCGTGATCGTCGCCAACAACGGCCAGTACGGCACGATCCGCATGCACCAGGAACGGCAATATCCCGGGCGCGTATCGGGCACCGCGCTCGCCAATCCGGATTTTTCCGCTCTGGCCCGCGCCTATGGCGGCCACGGAGAGACGGTCACCCGGACCGAGGATTTCGCCGCCGCCTTCAGCCGCGCGCAGGCTTCAGGGACCCTGGCGGTGATAGAACTCGCCCTCGACCCGGAAGCCCTGTCGCCCGGCGCGACCCTCTCGGAGGTCCGTGGTCCGGGGAGGTGATTGTATATACAAAAGATATGCATTAGGGCTGTCCCCGACGTCCGGACAGAGAGGGAGAGCATGGCGGATATCGAGAAAGTCAAAGGCGTGGGCAGTGTGCTCGCCTTCCATTTTCGCGAGCGCGGGATCGACAGTGCCCGGGCGCTTCTGGACGCGGGGCACGATGCTCTGCTCGACGTGCATGGCGTCGGTGCGGCGCGCGCGCGGCGGCTGATCCTGGCGGCGGAAGATGCCCTGGCGATGCCGGAGCCCGAGGTCGGAAGTCCGGCTGAAGAGGCTGTACCCGCGGCTCCTGAGCCCGCTGCGGCGCCAGTGAAGGCGACCAAGCCGAAAAAGGCGAAGGCCAAGGCCAAGAAGGCGAAAGACGCCAAGAAGGCCAAGGCGAAGACCTCCGGCGCCAAGTCCTCCAAGGGCAAGGCCAAGGCCGCCAAGCAGGAGGCGAAGGTCAGGAAGAAGGCCGTGAAAAAGGCCGACGCGAAGAAAGCCGAAAAGAAAGCGAAGAAGGCCGCTTCGAAAGACAAGAAGAAAAAGAGGTCGAAGAATAAGGGCTGATCCGCCGGCTTTGCCCCCGCGCATCAGCCCCGCCGCAGCAGGGGTGGCCCGCGATCCCGGTCGCCTTCAGTGATGGCGCCGGTCTTGGTGCGAAACCTGACGGGCCATCACTGCCGCGAAGAACCTCTCAGAACTCGACGCCCTTCTGGGCCTTCACGCCCGAGCGGAACGGGTGTTTCACCAGTTCCATCTCGGTGACGAGGTCGGCGATCTCGATCAGGTCGTCATGTGCGTTTCGACCGGTCAGGACCACGTGGGTCATGTGCGGCTTCTCGGTCGCCAGGAACTCAACTACCTCGTCGATCGGGATGTAGTCGTAGCGCAGCGCGATGTTGATTTCGTCGAGCAGCACCATGCCGACGGACTCGTCCCGGATCAGCTCTTTCGCCTTCTCCCACGCGGCGCGCGCCATCTCGGTGTCGCGGGTGCGGTCCTGCGTTTCCCAGGTGAAGCCTTCACCCATCGTGTGGAACTGGCAGAGGTCGGAGAACCTCTCGAGGATCAGGTCACGCTCGCCCGTCGACATGCCGCCCTTGATGAACTGCACGACGGCGCAGGGCATCCCGTGGGCGATGTGGCGGAAGATCATGCCGAAGGCGGCCGTGCTCTTGCCCTTGCCCTTGCCGGTGTGGACCACGATCAGGCCCTTCTCCTCGGTTTTGGTGGACATGATCTTGTCGCGGGCGGCCTTCTTCTTGGCCATCTTCTGCGCGTGGCGCTCTGCGTCGTCGGTCATGGCCTCTCCTCTCGGCGTCGGGTGGGGGATCCCGGACTGGACCGCCACCATCGCGCGGGGCACGCTTGCCGACAAGGGCCCGACTGCACGGAGGGGTGTGCGATGCCGAGCTACAACGACCTCAGACCCGATACCGACTTCGAAGACCGCGACTTCGCGAGGGTCTTCCCGCACATGACCGTGGCGGAGCGGATGCGCTGTATCGAGGGGCTCATGCGGCTCAAGACCGGCCTCAACACGAAGGTCCCGCCACGCCGGACGGAGGCGAACCTGCTATTGGCGAGCTGGAACCTGAAAGAGTTCGGCCACACCACGCAGCGTCTGCCCGAAGCCTACTTTTACATCGCCGAGATCCTTGCCGCCTTCGACCTGATCGCGGTGCAGGAAGTGAAGTCGACGCTCAAGGACCTCGACCTCGTGATGCGGATCCTCGGGTCCGACTGGCGCTACATGGTCAACGACATCACCGACGGGGCGGACGGCAATTCCGAACGGTCGGCCTATCTCTACAACACCAAGCGGGTGGAGCTGTCGGGCCTCGCCGGAGAGATCACGCTATGGGACGAGATCACGGCGGACTCCGACCTCAAGCAGCTCAAGCGCGCGCCCTACATCACCGGCTTCCGGTCCGGCTGGAAGCAGTTCGCGCTGGTCAACCTTCACCTGCAGCCAGACCGGACGGCGTCCGAGGCCCGGCTCAGGGCGGAGGAAGTGCGGCTGCTGCTGAAAGCGCTCGAGGCGAAGCGGAAGGGTCTCTGGTCGGACAACCTCGTGCTGGTCGGCGACATGAACCTCTATCGCTCTGTCGATCAGCCGGTGATCGACGCCTTCGCCGCTGCCGGCTTCGTCGAGTGCGGCGCGCTCGACGGGATGACGACCAACGCCAGCGGAAGCGAGGCCTATGACCGGATGTTCTTCCGACAGAACGATTACTTCCGGTTCGAGACGGACGAGGAGATGCGGGAGCAGGGCGGCGTCTTCGACTTCTTCGACCACGTCTACCGGGACGATGACTGGCCGCCCTACCGGGCGGAGATGGCTGCCGATCACACCAATCCGGACAAGGCAGCGCGGATCCCGACCGACGATGCGGTCGCGCGACGCTATTTCAGACATCCGTGGCGCAAGAACCAGATCTCCGATCACCTGCCGATCTGGGTCGAACTTGTCATCGACGATTCCGGCCGGTTCCTGTCGGAGAAGCTGTCGGAACTCGCGGCCCCGGTCTGACCGGCGGACCGCAACTGCCCCCGGTAGCGGATGAGAGGTCCGACCAGCGGCAGGGAGAGTGCGACATCGAAACTCGCTCGGGCGTCCTGCACCTCTTCGCGGGTGACGCTTTCGGGGAGCAGGCGGCGCGGTAGCGGGATACCGAGGAGGCTGCCTCCGGTCACTGGCCATGTCAGACCGGCCTCGTCCGGTCGCAGTGCGATCGTGAATCGCAGTGGGCCGAACCGTTCGATGATCTCTCCCGTGCCGTCCGCGCCCGAACGAAGATGCGAGCGGAACCGCCGCCCCGCGAAGTTGCGAGTCCAGTGTTCTACGGCGCCGGAGCGCTCCATCGTCACCGTGACCGGGATGCGGTCGCCGGACGCCGGAAATCCCATGACGCTACAGATCATCCGCGCGGCGAGGGACGGCCCCCGGTCGACGCGGGCGAGGCCCTGACAGGTGCGATGGTGCAGCACGGTGTGCAAGTCCCGGATCTGATCTGGCAAGCGGTCGAACGCGGGGCCGAGCGTCTGTCGGAAGATCGGGGTGACGTCGGTCTCTCTCCGCTCGAAGGTAATGCCGTGCGGGGCGCAGGTCACTTCGAACTCCGACAGGTCGAACAGGCCGAGTGCGGGGCGCGCACCGGGATCGAGCGCGCCGCGCGCGAGCTTCCGGCAGAGGATCGCGGCGGGAATGGCCGGGATCTCCGGCCCTTTGCCCGCGCCGGCGATAAGCCACCACTCGCGCTGCACGGATGCGCCATCCCGCGTCAGCCCGCTTACCGTCACGCGCATCGCGCCGGTATCGGTGCCGAACCGCTCCATCCAGTCGGCGATGCGTTTCAGCGGGCGTGCCAGCGGGGTCAGCGTGCCGAGCCCCGCACGAATGGGCAGCGACATGAACCAGAGGCCGAAGTGCATGATCTTCAGCTCTAGCCCCGCCCGAAACTCGACGGACCGGGCGGCGTAGTGTTCGGGGAACAGGGCGAGGTCCGGCGCTCCGATCAGGCAGGACCAGCGGCGCAGGGGGCCGACCCTTTCACGACGGGGGGCGGACCATCCGGGGACACTTCGTGTTTGGTCGCCGGTATAGATCCTGAGCGGTCTGCCGGCCTGTGCGAGGATCGCCTGCATCACTGAAAGACCGCGCGGCGCGCGGTTGCCCGGCAGTATGACCGATGAGATCAGGTGCAGGTCCGTGATCCCCTGCGAAAGTGCCTCCACCGCGGCAGAGGAGACGGCCGGTACGCTCGACGCGCCGGAGATCGCAACTCGGCCCGCGTCGAGAGCCACGCGGTCGAGTTCGGTGATCGAGACGGTGAACGCGGCATCATCCGACAAATCGACGTAGTGCGCCCCTGCCGACAGCGCGGTGCGGGCGACACGCAGCGGGTCGGTGCCGTAGGATTGGAAGGGGCCGGCGGCGTCCACCACGATGTCCGCGCCCGCCGCCGCGATGGCGGCGTGCAGGAGGTCACCGTCCCTGTCGACTTGCAGGGGGCGGCCGCCGTGGCGCGCCGTGTGTGCCGCCGCCTTCGACAGGGTCCGGCCGGCGACGATCACGTCGAACTCCGGCTCGTTTGCAAGCGCGATGGCCAGCCGTGCTCCGAACGCGCCGTAACCGCCGAGAATCAGGACGCTGGTCGTCACGCCGGGCTCCGGAAGGTGATCGAGGTGGGACGGTCGAAACCGGCGTGCGCCGTCCGTCCTGTTTCGATGAAACCGAGCGCCCGGAAAGTGGCGTGGTTTTCGACAAGCTCCACCCGTGATTGGAGTTCGAGCGCCGGCAGGCCAAGTGCCTGCGCTCGTTCCCGCGCGACCGAAACCAGATGGCGGGCGAGTCCCCGGCCTCGCATCGCCGGCGAGACCGCGATCTTGCCGAGGTAGAGTACGTCCTTGCGCGGCGTCAGCTGCATCGTCGCGACGGGCGGGTCTCCGATCACCCAGATCTCGGTCCGAGCGGCGCTTTCGGTGAGTGTTTCAATGGTCAGGCGATGCATGGACGAGGGCGGGTCGATCCGCCCGTCCATGTAGGAGAAGCTGCTGCGGATCAGCTCCAGCACGTCAGGCAGCGCCGCATCCTGCGCGTCGATCCGCCGACAGATCGGATTTTCCGGACTTCTGGCGGAGACATGCACGTTTTCTGCACCTCGGGCATGGATAACCGGACTCGCCGATTATCGGATGCCCGTCCAAACTCGCCCTATTCATTCAGCGTATTAAGGCCGATTCCACATGAAACTGTCCCCAGCCCTGTCGTTTGCTGTCCTCGGTGCCTTTCTGGCGGTAGCTGCCTTGTCCTCCCTGTTTTGAGGGACAGACGAACGCCTCGACATAGCGGGTCGTGACCTTGACGAGGTCGTCGACCGGCTTGCGGCTGTCCAGCCGTAGGATCGGGCAGGACAATGTCGACAGCCAGCGTTCGTGGGTCGCACGGCTGCGGCCGGTGAAAGCCGGGTCGTCGTAGCGTCGCGCCCAGTCGAGGAAGGCAAGATAACGGTCGCGCACCGGGCCGGGGAAGGTCGCGTCCCCGCCAAGGCGGCGCGCCTCGCGCTCGCGCAGACGGTCCATCCGGGTCGCGGGGTCGAGGGTCATGAAGATGACGATGTCGAAAGACGGTGTGATCGTATCGCCCCAGCCGAGCAGCGAGCCGGAGAGCACCCAGCCGGGACGTGGCAGAAACATCTGCTCCATCAGGTCCAGCCGCTGATGCGGGTCGCGCTTGATCGTGTAGGCGGGATCCGTGGGCAGCCAGTAGAAATCGTCCGTGTCGTGACACGGAACGGACCAGTCCTGCGCCAACGCCCGCCCGAGCGTCGTGGTGCCCGAGCCGGAGGCGCCCGTGATATGGACGCGAATTCCCCTCATGCCGCGGACAGTGCGAAACTGTCATAAAGGCGTCAAGTATTTAGCTCGGCGATCCTTTGCCGGGCGGAGTTCGATTTCGGCAGCCAGAGCCCCCGGTCGATGGCCTCCTGAAGCCGGTCGGCGATCTCGCGCAGGGCCGGGGCATTGTGGCGCTCGATGAAGTCGCGCGTGTCGTCATCTTCGAGGAAGGCCGATTCCACGAGGTCGAAGTGGTGATTCTTGACGGCGCGGGTCGTGGCGGCGAAGGCAAACAGGTAGTCGACGGTCGCCGCGATCTCGAACGCGCCCTTGTAGCCGTGGCGCTTCACACCCTCGATCCACTTCGGATTCACGACGCGGGAGCGGACCACGCGGGAGATCTCCTCGTCCAGCGTGCGCACGCGCGGTGATTCGGGGCGGGAGTGGTCGTTGTGGTAGATCGGGCGGTCCTCGCCCTGAAGCGTGGCGACCGCGGCTGCGGCGCCGCCCTCGAACTGGTAGTAGTCGTCGGAGTCGAGGATGTCGTGTTCGCGGTTGTCTTGGTTCTGGACGATGGCCTCCGTCTCGCGCAGGCGGGCCTCGAACCCTTCGCGGTCGCGGGTGCCGTCCTTGCCGGCGGAATAAGCGTAGCCGCCCCACTCGAGGTAGGCCTCGGCGAGGTCCTTGCGCTCCGACCAGATGCGTTCGTCGATCAGCGCCTGGAGGCCGGCCCCGTAAGCGCCCGGTTTGGCGCCGAAGACGCGGGGGCCGGGCGCGGTCGTGGCCTGATTCATGTCGGCGGGCTCATCGAGCTGCTGGATCGCGCGGGCGGCGCTGTCGAACAGGTCGATGAGCTGCGGGAAGGCATCGCGGAAGAAGCCGGAAATCCGCAAGGTCACATCGACGCGGGGCCGGGCGAGGGTCGAGAGCGGCAGCACCTCGAAGCCGGTCACCCGGCGGTTGGCGCTGTCCCACGTCGGCTTGACGCCCATCAGGGCGAGGCCCTGCGCGATGTCGTCACCGCCGGTGCGCATGTTGGAGGTGCCCCAGGCAGTCAGCAGCATGGCGCGGGGCCAGTCGCCCTCGCGCTGGAGGTGTGTGTCGATCAGGAGCGAGGCGCTCTTCCAGCCGAGCTTCCATGCGGTCGGGGTCGGGACCGCCCGGCTGTCGACGGAGTAGAAGTTGCGTCCGGTCGGGAGGGTATCGAGCCGGCCGCGCGTCGGAGCGCCCGATGGACCGGGCGGGATGGCGCGTCCGTTCAGCGCGGTGAGCAATGCCTGCCCCTCGTCCGGGCCGCAGGCCGTGATGGCGGGACGGATGGTTGCTTCGATCCTGTCGAGAACCGCCGCGCTGGCGGGGCCCGGTGGGAGACGCTCGGCTGCGCCGTCGCCCCTCCCGCCGTCCCGCAGGAGGCGTTGCGACAGGAGCTCGAGGCGCTCGACCGTGTCGCCGTGGGTGCGCCAAGTGTCCGTCGACAGGTCGGCGAGGTCGGCGGGTTTCTCCGCCGCCGGCGCGGCCATGTCGCAGTCGAGCGGGTCGATGGAGAGCGCGAGGTCGGCGGCCAGCGCACGCAGCAACGACGCGTCGCCCCCCTTGCCGTCCCCCCGGGGAACCCGGGCGAGCGCGATGGCGAGGTCGCGTTCCTGCTCGCCGGTCGGGCTGGTGCCGAAGACGTGCAGGCCGTCGCGGATCTGGGCCTCCTTCAGCTCGCACAGCCACGCGTCGAGCTTGCCGAGGTCTTGGTCGCGATCCCCCGACAGCCCGGCGTCAGCGGCGAGGCCGGTGGCCTCGGAGAGGGACAGGATCTCCTTGCCGAGCAGTTCGGTCCGGCGTGGGTCGACGCCGGCGGCCTCGTAATATTCGTCGACCAGCGCCTCCAGGTCGCGGAGGGGGCCGTAGCTTTCGGCGCGGGTCAGGGGCGGCGTCAGGTGGTCGATCACCACGGCGGCGGCACGGCGCTTGGCCTGCGTGCCCTCTCCGGGGTCGTTGACGATGAACGGGTAGAGGTGCGGCGTGGGCCCGAGCGCGACTTCCGGCCAGCAATCCGCCGATAGCGCGGTGGCCTTGCCGGGCAGCCACTCGAGGTTGCCGTGCTTGCCCATGTGGACCACCGCATGCGCCTGCCAGTGGTGGCGAAGCCAGAAGTAGAAGGCGAGGTAGTTGTGCGGCGGGACGAGGTCCGGGGAGTGGTAGGTATCCTCGGGGTCGATGTTGTAACCCCGCGCCGGTTGCAGCGCGACGACCGCGTTTCCGAAGCGATGGATCGACAGGGCAAAGTCCTCGTCGGCGAGGAACGGGTCCTGCTCCGGCGGGCCCCAGCGGTCAAGGACCTGTTGCTTCACGTCCCAGGGGAGCGCGTCGAAGTGCTGGCGGTAGGTCGTGAGCGCGAGGCGTTCGCCACCTTCGCGTTCCGCCCGGTCCGTGAGCCAGTTGGTCGGCCCGGCGAGGAGGTGCTGCATCAGGGCGTCGGCGTCGTCGGGGGCCCGTGTGTCGTATCCTGCGCCGGCCATCAGGCGCAGCGCGTTCACCGTGGCGGCCGGCGTGTCGAGGCCTACCCCGTTGGCGAGGCGGCCGTCCTTGTTGGGGTAGTTCGCAAGGATCAGCGCGACGCGACGGTCCTTTTCGGGGGTCGTGCGCAAGGTGCACCATGCGTGCACCAGCCGAGTGACCCAGTCGATGCGATCGCCCTGGGGAACGTAAGTGGCGATCGGGCACTCGGTCGCGTCGTCGAAATAGGCCTCGTCCTTGAAGGAGATCGCGCGGGTCAGGATGCGGCCGTCGACCTCGGGCAGGGCGAAGTTCATTGCGATGTCGCGAGGAGAGAGGCCCTGCGCGCTGTCCGCCCAGGCCTGCTCGGACGTGGCCGCGAGAACGGTCTGGAACACCGGGGCGCCGTTCGCGGCTGGGCCGGCGAGCGGGTTCTCGGCACCGCCGCCGTCGGGCGTGCCGGTGGCAAAGGCGGTGGCGTTCAGGATGACGGAGGGCGGGGCCTCGGCGAACAATTCGTCCAGCGTGGCGCGGGAGAGGTCGTCCTTCAGCGATGCGACGAAGATCGGCATCGGGTTCAGTCCGGCGCGCAGCAGGCTGCGGGTCAGCCGGTTCACCGGGGCGAGGCCGGCCCCCTGCACAAGGGCGCGGTAGAAGACGATCGGCACGACCGGCGCGCCATCGGTCCAGTGGGCGCGCAGCGTCTCGAGAGACGGCGCGGCCTCACCCGGCCAGACGAGGCCGGCGCGCAGCAGGGCGGCGGCGCGGGGCGGGCGGTCGGCCTCGTCGCGCGCCATGTTGCGGGCGGTGACAAGCGCGTTGGTCGCGTTCTGCGGACCACCTTCGACGAAGTACGACCAGAGCGCGTCGTAATCCTCGGCCGGGACGGTCGAGAGCTCGCGCAGCTCGGGGTCCGGCTTGTCGTCGCCGGGCAGGAAGGCGACGGGCACGCCGGCATCGTGCAGGCGGGCGGCATATTGCGTGAAACCGTAGCGCCAGTAGCCGGCACCGCCGAGCAGGCGGGCGACCACCAGCTTGCAACGGGTCGCGCAATTGTCGAGGTGGAGGTCGACGCTCATCGGGTGGCGCAGGTGCGCGAGGTTGGCGAGCCGCAGTGTCGGCGGGTCGTCCATCGCGGCGCGCGCTTCGGAGAGGGCGGCGAGTTCGGTATCTGCGGCGGAGATGACCAGCACCTCGGCGGGCGTCTGGCCGAGGTCGACGGGCTCCTGCCCGTCGTCGACGGTGCCGGGTGTGGCGGCGAGGAGATGCATTCAGACGAACCGTCGGGCTGGTGGATGCGAAGGGAGCCTCCGGCGGGAGTATTTCCGGCCAGATGAGAGAGCCGGGAACCCGTCGGGGGCAGTCGGGCTTGGGATGATATGACCGACCAGAAGAAAAATCCGCTCGATCGACCGGCGAAGCCTGAGGAGCATACCGCCACCGACGAGGCGAAGGAAAAGCCCGCGCGCGGGCCGGAGGACCTCGGCAGCGGTACGGGAAAGCGGAAGCACTATCCCGACGAGCCGAAAGCCGACGACTGAGCGCACCTCGCTCAAAGCTTCTTTTCCATGAAGATCGACGAGGCGGAGGCGCCGTAGTCGCCGAACGGTCCGCAGGGCACGAACCCTGCGCGGGCATAGAGCCGGTGCGCGGCCCCGAGGCTGTCGCCGGTTTCGAGCTTCAACACTGGGAGGTTCAGCGCGACGGCCCACTCCTCGATCTTCACGAGGATCATCGCGCCGATCCCCCGGCCCCGGGCGGCCTCGGCGGTGAACATGCTCTTCACTTCGCCGTAGCCGTCCTTCACCGCCAGCGCGCCGGTGCCGAGCACCTCGTCGCCTTCGGTCGCGGCGAAGAAGTGGACGTCCTCACCGGCGAGTTCATCGACGGAGAGGTAGAAGTTGTCCTCCGGCGGGAAGAGCGCCTGCATCATGGCGTGGCTCTCTTCCAGCAGGGCGCGCGGGCCGGGATCGCGCGGATCGGCGATGGCGACGCGGATCACGGCGCGAGCCCCGCGATGATCGCCTCCCTGTCGAGCCCGGTTTCGCCGATCACGACGAGGCGGGTTTCGCGCGGGCCGTCGATTGGCTTGTCGAAGTAGGTCTCGATCCGGGGGCCGACCGCCTGCAGCGTCAGACGCAGGGGTTTGCCCGCGACCGTGGCGAAGCCCTTCAGGCGCAGGATGTCGTGCTGGCGGATCAGGTCGGCGACTTTCTCGGCATAGGCCTTCGGGTCGGCGATCTCTCCGGTGGTGACGACGAAGCTCTCGAATTCATCGTGGTCGTGATGATGATCGTCGTCCTCATCGGCGTGATGGTGGTGGTGCACTTCGTGCCGGGCCTCGACATCGGTTTCCGCGGCGAGGTTCTGGCCGAGCAGGACCTCGACCGGCAGCACGCCCATCGTCGTCTTGATGACCTGAACGCCGGCGCGGCTTTCGGCCTTGAGCACGGCGGAGAGGTGGTCGCTTTCCTCTTCCCCCAACAGATCGCTCTTGTTCACCACGATCATGTCGGCGCAGGCGATCTGGTCGTCGAACAGCTCTGACAGCGGGGTCTCGTGGTCGAGATTGTCGTCCATCGCCCGCTGGCGGTCCACAGCGGCGGTATCATGGGCGAAGCGGCCCTCGGAGACAGCCTTGCCGTCGACCACCGTGACGACGCCGTCCACGGTGACCCTGGTCGAGAGGCCGGGCCAGTTGAAGGCGCGGACCAGTGGCTGCGGCAGGGCGAGCCCGGAGGTCTCGATCACGATGTGATCGGGGGGCAGGTCGCGGGCGAGCAGCTTCTCCATCGTCGGCACGAAATCCTCGGCGACGGTGCAGCAGATGCAGCCGTTCGACAGCTCCATCACGTCGTCGTCTGTGCAGGTCTCGTCGCCGCAGCCCTTCAGGATGTCGCCGTCGACGCCGAGGTCGCCGAATTCGTTGATGATGAGCGCGATCCGCTTGCCGTTGGCGTTCTGGAGCATGTTGCGGATGAGCGTCGTCTTCCCGGCGCCGAGGAAACCGGTGACGATGGTGGCGGGGATCTTGGCCATGTTCTGCCTTGTCGGGAAAAGGGTGCGGGCGGCCCCATCAGCAGGGCCGCCTCGTTGTCTGGTCGGATCAGGCGCCGGTCATCGCGGCGAGCAGCGGGCCTTCGAGCGTTTCGAGCGCGAGGAAGACGCCGACACCGGCCACCGCAGCGCCGGCGAGGCGGGCGTTTATGGACGATGCCTCGGTCGCGCCGAGCAGGCCGCGGGCGACGAACTGGGCGCCGAGCGCGATGGCGTACTGCGTGATGGCAAGGAAGAGCAGGTAGCCGACCAGCACCGCGCCACCGACGCCACCCTCCTGACCGGCGATGGAGCCGGCGAACGCGGAGCCGTGGAACAGGCCGAAGACGGCGAACAGCGCCACGGCAGTCGTCAGCGACAGCGCGCGACCGGCGAGGATCACGCCGCCCAGCACGAGCAGCGAGAGCACGATGACCGTCTCGACGGCGGGCAGGCCGAGGCCGGCGTAGGTCACGAGGCAGCCGACGATCATCGCGGCGACGTAGGCCAGCGGGGCCATAAGACGGGCCGGCGTGAAAGCGGCGGCGATGCCCATGGCGGCCACGAAGAACAGGTGGTCGAAGCCGAGCACCGGATGCCCGACGCCCGACAGCGCGCCGTGTGCGAAGGTCTCCATCGGCATCCCGCCAAGCGGGTGGTGCGCGAAGGCGGGCGTGGCGGCGAGGGTCGCGGCCGCGGCGGCGGTAAGGATACGTTTCATCTAGATTTGGTCCCCTTCGGTTCATCAAAGGGGGTTGTCTCGTCGGGAAGCCGGGCGTTGTCCTTGCGCGGCAGACCCCTACGGAACACCCCGTCCGTGTTGCAGTCTCCACGGGACCTCATGGTCCCGCGGTGCGCGGCAGGTCTCCTGGCTTGCGGGTCGTCACGGTTCGCCGCCTTCCCGGTTTCCCAGTGGCTTCGTGGCGAACCGCTCACCGCTTACAGTCGCGGGGGCGGCTGCGGCATTGGGCCTCCTGATTGGATCGGCCCTCACCGCATTCCCTATTCATCCCGGGGGAGTCCTGCGGACTCCGGACGGGAACCGAGCACGTTCTTCTTGCGGGCGGGGCAAGGGCGCTGTCAAGCGCCGCCGTTCGCGTCGGCCCCCTCCCGGCCGGGCGTCAGAGGCGGATCGGCTTGCCGGTGCGGATGCTCTCGTCCGCGGCGAGGCAGATGTGCAACGATGCGACCGCGTCGGTCATGTGCCGGTCGAGGTCCACACCCTCGGTGATCGCGCGGTAGAGGAAGTCCTGCTCCCGGTCGCAGAGGTCCTGGTGGCCGGGCTCGTCGGACATGTCGAGCCACTCGTCCTCGCGCAGCAACTGATCGTTGCCGTCCATCTCCGCATGGTGGACCCGGATACGGGAGGTCTGGGTGTGGGCGTTGATGTCGGCGGAGTGAGCGCTTTCCTCCATCACGATGGAGACCGCACCGTTCGGGGACATGACATCCTTCACGAAGTAAGCGGTTTCCGAGATCATCGGCCCCCACGCCGCTTCGTACCAGCCAGAGGACCCGTCTTCGAACAGCACCTGGAACTGGCCGTAGTTGTACATGCCGTCGGGCAGGCCCTTGGCGAGCGTCGTGCCCATGCCGCGTACCTCCACCGGTCGGGAGTCGGTGATCTGGCACATCACGTCGACGTAGTGGACGCCGCAATCGACGATCGGGGAGGTGGTCTGCATGATCGACTTGTGGATGCCCCACGCGGCGCCGGAGGATTGCTGGTTGAGGTTCATCCGGAACACGAACGGACCGCCGAGCTTGCGGGATTCCTCGATCAGACGCATCCACGACGGGTGGTGGCGCAGGATGTAGCCGACGACCAGCTTTCGGTCGTTGGCCCGCGCCGCCGCGACGACACGCTCCGCGTCCGCCACGTTGGCGGCGAGCGGCTTTTCCACGAAGACGTGCGCGCCGGCTTCGAGTGCGGCAACGGCAAAGTCGGCGTGGGTGTTGGTGTGCGTCGAAATCGACACGACGTCCGGCTTCAGCTCGTCCAGCGTCGCCATGAAGTCATTCATCACCGGGTAGCCGGACAGCTCCTGCGGCAGGGTTGGGGTCGAGCGGTTCACGAGGCCGACGATCTTGTAACCGGGGTGCGCGTGATAGGCGAGCGCGTGGCTGCGCCCCATCTGGCCAAGACCGACGACCAGGACGGAAAGGGGTTCGGTGCTCATCGGATGATCTCCGTTTCTTCTCAGACGCTGCGCTTTTCGGCAGCGATGCGGCGCGCGCCGAGGGTGGCGAGCGCGACGCTGTAGGGGGTCGGGTTGGTGGCGGTGATGGTCGGGATCACGCCGTTGCCGGCGACATGCAGGTTCTCGAAGCCCCAGACCCGGCTGTCACGGTCGCAGACGCTCGTGCCGTCGTCCGTCTCGCCCATCCGGATCGTGCCCTGGTAGTGCAGTGAACTGCCAATCGGCAGAACGGTGGCGGCGAGGCCTGGAACGGGGCGGCCGAGCAGGCTCGTGATCTCGTCGGACAGGGCGCGGCCCTGTTCGATCCGCGCGAGGTCGCCCTCGGTCGGTCGGGCCCTGATCGAGAAGCTCGGCAGGCCCTTCCAGTCGGTCTTGCTGTCGTCGAACACGATCCGGTTCTCCGGCGTGATGTCAGAGGCGACGAAGACGCCGATGAAGATCAGCCGATCCTCGACCGGCTCGTCGAGCGGGAAGGGAAGCTGCCGCTCTTCCGCGCCGGAAATGGTGACGGAGAACGGCCACGGATCAATACGGGGAATCCAGCTCATCGACCGCATCGGGCCGCCGAAGTCGCCCTGGATCAGTCGCGTGACCTGGTAATGGTCGTTGATGTTTCGGCCAAGCGCGTCGGGCCGGATGCCGGAGGCCCACAGAAGCTGCGGCGAGTGCAGTGAGTCGCAGGCCACCACGACCGAACCCGCCTTGACCTCGTAGGTGTCGTCGGTGCCCGGGCGGCAGAGCACGACGCCCGTCGCACGCCCGTTGTCATGGATGATGCGGCGGCACGCGGTCTCGGACAGGATGCGGAACGTTTCTTCGGGCTCGTCGAGCATGTCTCCGAGGATCGTTTCGATCCCGTGCGTGACGATACCGTACTGCGTCCGGTGCATGGCGAGCGGCATCGGCTGAACGCGACGATCCTGCGGCCGGCCGTCGTCGAAATGCTCTGCGAGCTTCGCGCGCAGGGCGTCGGCCGCCGGATCATTCGGGTTGATGTCAGGCTCTGACCCGAGAAGCTCGCTGGCGAGATGGAGGGCGGCGTCCATCTCTGAGGCGTCGATGAAGGGCGGGCGTTCGGCGAGCGACGGATGCGGACAGCCGGAGGTCCATTGCGTCGCCATGCCACCGACGGCGGCGGCGGCGAAACCGGCGAAGACGCCGTCTTCCGCCGGATCGTCGTTCGACATGAACAGCCCCTGCCGCCGCAGGAGGGAGCCGTCGTGGCTGCCGGCGTGACGCGCAAGCCATTCTTCCCGTGTGATCGGCGCGTAGGCGTCACGGGTCGGTCCCTGTGAGGCAAGTTCGGCGACAGCGCGGTCGCCGGGCGTCATGTTGGCGACGTGGGTACCGGGGCGCGGCGCGGTCTGCGGGCCGGCTTCGACCATCAGGATGCGCGCCTCCGGCCAGTCGCGTCGTATGATCCGGGCATAGGCGGCGCCGGTCGGGCCACTGCCCACAATGACGACATCGGCTGAATGGGGCTGCATGGATCGAATACTCCGGAGGCTGTCATGTTTCGTGCGAACAGGATGTCGCAATTGCTGTTTTGTCAATGCGCTTGCCGATGTGAAGGGCGATCTCTAGATTGCAGGAAAATCGCTTTGGATGCGAATTGAGGTTTCAGATGAAGATCGGCGTAAGTTCGTACAGTTTCCACCCCCTTCTGAAAAAAGGGGAAATGCAGATCGAGGAGGTGTTCGACTGGGTCGCGCAGAAAGGTGGCGAGCATGTCGAGCTTGCCACTTTTACCATCGGTCCGGGAATGCAGGACATGATGAGCTACCGACTGGCCGACGATCCCGAGGTTCTGAACCGGCTGACCACGGCCTCCGCGAACAGCGGTGTGCTGCTTTCCGGGCTCTGCATCTCGGCGAGCTTCCTCGGCAGCGCCGAGGAGCGACAGGCGCAGATCGACCGGGCTAAGAGCTACGTCGAACTCTGTGCTCACCTCGGCGTCGGGTTCCTCCGCTTCGACGTCGTTCCGTGGCCGCTGCGCCTTGAGAACTACGCACAATTTGAGCGCGAGTTTCCGAGTATCGTGGCCGTCTGCCGGGAGATCGCGGAGCACGGCGAGACCCACGGCGTGATGACGAGCATCGAGGACCACGGCTTCTTCATGAACGGAAGCGAACGCGTGCGCCGCCTGATCCACGCGGTCGATCATCCGTTCTTCCGGATGACGCTGGATGTCGGGAATTTCCTTTGTGTTGATGAGGATGCGCTGATCGGAACGCAGGCTTGCCTGCCCCATGCGGCCTTCGTTCACCTCAAGGATTTCCACATCCGCAAGCACGCTCCGGGGGAGGGCTGGCTTGAGACGTATCACGGCCGGCACATCCTCGGCTCCATCTTCGGGCACGGGGACATGGACACGCATAAGGTGATCGAGCTTATGCTGCGCTCGGGCTACGACGGGTTTGTCTCGCTGGAGTTCGAGGGTCTGGAATCGTCTCTCGTCGGCTGCGAGATGGGCCTCGCCAACATTCGTCGGATGGTCGACGAGGTCTCCGAAGAGATCGCCCGGGGCTGAGGCCCCGGACGACCGATCGGCTCAGAGCGCGCGAATCCGATCGGCCCGCGCACGCAGGTCGGCAAGCCGCTCTGGTCCGCCGCCCGGCATCTCGATGGACCCCCATCCGCGATACCCCACGGACTTGAGCGCAGCATTCACCGCCGCCCAGTCACAGTCGCCGTCCCCAAGCTCGACATCAAAGCCCTTCCATGGCCCTTCATCGTTCATGCGGTCGAGCGAATATTCCTTTACGTCTATTCGGAAAATCCTGTTTCCTAATTCCTCGATCCAATCCCTTGGATTTCCGATTTTCAGAACATTCCCAATATCCAGATACCAGCCGAGGTGAGGTGAATCGAATTCATCCAGGAATCGCGCCGCTTCAATGGGACTGAGAAGGAAATCATTCCAGACATTTTCAAGCGCGATCCGAACGCCTGTTCTTTCAGCATGCGGAATTAATTCCGCGATATGCGACAGGGCGAAATCGCAGGCGCTGCGGTAACTCGTCTGCGCATCGACCTTGCCGGGGACGAGGAGCACGGTGTCGGCGCCGACTGTCGCGGCATCCTCCATCGCGCGGATCATGCCGCTGCGCCCGGCGGCGCGAACCTCCGGATCCGGATCGGACAGCGGGGCTTTCCAGTGGACCGAGTTCACGGCGCCGGGGATGGCGACGCCGGTCTCCCGGCTGGCGGCCAGCATCTCGTCCAGATCGACGTCCCCGGGCAGATCGGGTTCGATCCCGTCGAAGCCCGCGTCGGCGGCCATGCGGAACCGGTCGAGCACGGTATCCGCGCCCTCGATCATCGACCACTTCAGGCTGATCTTTTCCAGCGGCAGGCTCATTTGGCGCGCGCCGACCAGAGCGCCTTGGGCGTGAAGTCGAAATCCTTCTGGAACGGATAGGTCGGCACAGGCGTGCGGCTGCGCGGCAGGCGTTCGACATCCTGATCGACCACACCCGGTGTCAGCGCCATGAGCGACGTCTTCGCCAGCGCTTTCATGTCGGGAGAGAGGTAGCCGGACTTCACCACCACGATCTCGGCCATCGTCGGGTCGAGTCCGAGCGCGGCGAAATCCGCGTCGTTGTGGTAGGGGCGGCGACGGGCGGCCACGACGAAGATGATGGTGCCGGTCTTCAGAACCGCCTGCCGCTCGCGCGGGGCTGTGCCTTCCGACAGATGCAGGACGCGAGCGGTGACAGTGACCCGCTCCGAGTTCTCGGTGTCGAGTGTGCCGCCGACCGAAACTTCGATTTCGGCGCCTTCGCCGGCGGCGAATGCGGCCTCCGTCGCGGGGAGGTCCGCGATGCCGGCGAGGATGACATTTTGCGCACCGGCCTCGACCAGCTTGCCCAGCACGCCGGCCCGGTCCCCGGCACCGCCTGCGGTCGGGTTGTCGCCGCTATCGGCCAGCACGACGGGTCGCGGGACGTCGCCCATCGCCTTGGCGATCAGAGCGTCGGCCGAACCGGTCTCAGTCCCGAAGGCAAAGTCGTCGCGGGCATCCCAGTAGCTTTGCGCCATCGCGGTCGCGGCCTGTTCCATCGCGTCACGGTCGGTCCCGGTGAGGACAGCGGCAGCGGTGACGCGCGGCTCATCAACCCAGACGTAGCCGACCATCAGCGCGGCATCCCAGATCCCGTCGGGCGCTTCGTGTTGCGGGATCGCGGCATAGAGCGAGGCGGCGGGCTCGTCTTCGGTCGAGGTCTTCTCGCCTGGCAGGGACACCGGGATCCGGGCCCAGCAGACCGATGGACGCTCACCGGTTTCGAGGCAGCGGACCAGTTGTTTCATGGCGCGGTGGTGCGTCTCGACCACGTCGATGTGCGGCGCGGTGCGATAGGCGGTGAACATGTCGATGCTGTCGATGATCCGCTGGCTGAGGTTGCCGTGCAGATCGTAGGAGGCGCAGATCGGCATCTCCGGCCCGACGAGCGCGCGGATCGCGGTGATGAGGTCGCCTTCGCTGTCGTCCATCCCGTCGACATGACTTGCGCCATGCATCGGCAGGTAGAGCCCGTCGAACGGCATCAGCGCCTCCAGCCGTTCGAGGATCTCGGCCTTGAATGCCTCGTAGGTGACCTTCGCGATGGGCGCGCCCGGCACGGCGCGGGCGTGGAAGGCCGGCAGGATCTCGGCGTCGTAGTCACCGAAGAAGGCGAACAGAGGGGAATCGAGCATCTCCTGGCCGCGGAGGATGTTGAAATCCTCGGTCCGGGTCAGGGTCGGGCTGTAGCTGGCGCATTCGATGTGCAGGCCGGCGACGGCGATCTTCATGGCATGGTCCTGTTGATCTGGTCGGGAGGGAGGAGGGCGAGGCCCTCGTCGAGCATGATGTAATCGGAGAGGATCTCTCCGCTTGCGGCGACTTGTGGCGGCAGGCCCAGCACGGCGCGGGGAATGTCGGTTGCCATCGCGATGGCCTGCGACAGCGGGATGCCGGCGTGGTGGTGGACGTTGCGGATACTGGTGAGCATGTCGATATGCGCCCCGGCGAGGGAGCCCTCGGCGTTGACGAGCGCCCCGTCGCGCACGTGGATCGTCTGGCCGTAGAGGTCGAAATGGTCGGGGCCGCCGACCGTCGCCATCGCGTCGGAGACGAGGTAGGCGCGGTCCTGCCGGGGCCGGGCGGCGAGCGCGATCCGCAGCATGTCCCAATGCACATGGATGCCGTCTGCGATGATCCCGAACGGCACCTCGGACAGGATCGTCGCGGCGAGCAGGCCCGGCGCGCGGGAGGCCATAGGCTCCATTGCGTTGTAGAGGTGTGTGACGTTCGACACTCCGGCCTCGAAGGCGGCACGGGCCTCATCGGCATCGGCCGCGGTGTGCCCGGCAGAGACGATGGCACCCGTCGCGACGAGTTCGGCCAGAAGCGCGGGGTCGGCGCGCTCGGGCGCCAGAGTGACCATCACTGTGAGTCCGGCTGTGCGCAGCCGTTCGACGGTGGCGAGCGTCGTCCGGTCGAGCGGACGGATCAGGTTCACATCGTGGGTGCCCTTGCGGGACGGGGCGAGGTGCGGGCCCTCGATATGCAGGCCGAGCTGGCCGGGCTCTCCGTTCACTTCGATCGCCGCATCGGCGGCGGCGTCGATCACGGCCGGCCGGTCGGTGATGACCGTCGGCAGGATCGCCGTGGTGCCGAGGGCGCGGTGCGCGGCGGCCATCGTCCGCAGCGTGTCCGGCGTCGGGGCGGAGTTCAGCATCACGCCGCCACCACCGTTGACCTGCAGATCCTGAGCGCCCGGCATGAAGACATGCGGCCTCAGGTGGCCGGGGCCGGTCGCAGGTGTCACGGCCGTGATCCGGTCGCCCTCGACATGGATCGCGAGACCCGGTTCGAGCGCGCCGTCGAGGTAAGTGAGATCCGGGGTGACGATCATGCTCATGCCTTCAGCCCCATCAGAGCCGCGCCGCGCGCGCCAGAACTGTCGCCGTGTTGCGCCACGGTGATGAGCGGCATCCGGGCGCTGCCGAGACGCAGCGCCTCGAGGCTGGTGGTGAGGCGGTCGGCGACGCCGGGCAGGTTCGAAAGCCCGCCGCCGATCACGATACAGTCCGGGTCGAGCGCAAGCTGGATCGTGTCGAGCACATCGCCCGCGATATCGGCCCAGATGTCGAGCACCTCGTCGAGCGCCGGCTCGGTGCCGAGCGCCTCCGCACCGTGGCGGGTGCCTGTCTTCCACTCGGCGATGTTCTTGAAGCCGGTGCCGGAGATATAGTTCTCCACACAGCCGAGCCGACCGCAGCCGCAGCGGAACATCGGCAGGCCGTGCCGCTCTATCGCGCGGTAGGACATGCCGATGTGTCCGACCTCGACCGCGAGGCCGGCATGGCGCGGCGGGATCGCGCCGTCGATCGAGACGCCGCCGCCGACGCCGGTTCCGAGGATCAGCCCCATCACGACGCGATGGCCGTCTCCGGCGCCGCCCTGCGCTTCGGAAAAGGCGAAGGCCATGCAGTCGTTCACGACCGGGATCGCCTCGCCGAAATGCGCCTTCAGCGCAGCGGGGATCGAATGCCCCGAAGCGGGGATGTTCGAGGCAAAGCTCTCCCCCGTGGCCGGGTCGATCACGCCGGGGATCGCGACGCCGACGGGCAGGGACGGGTCGCCCGATTCTGCGCGAAGCCAGTCGACCTGTCCGATGAGCGCGCTCATCAGCCCGTCGAAACTGTCGGTCGGGGTCGGGACGCGATGGACCTTCACGGTTTCCGCGCCCGCGCCTTCGAAGAGGCGGGCTTCTATCTTGGTCCCGCCGAGGTCAATGCCGCCAATCCGCATGGTCAGCCGTGGAACGGGTAGAGCTGCACGCCACTGACGACGCGCGTGAGGTTCTTGCCGGCGAACGGATCGTCGACATTGAAGCCGAGCTCCGCCGACCACCTGACCGACAGCACCTGCGCCGCCAGCACGTAAAGCACAGCCGTTCTCCGCGCGTCCGGCGACGGCGCGGGCAGGTCGATGTCGCCGCCGAATCCGATCGTCGTGACCGGGATGCCGGGGAACTGGCTGCGGATCTCGGCCGCGATGTCGGCGTCGTAGCGGCTGGTGTGCGGGTCGGGATGGATCATGGCGAAGACGTGCGTGTCCTCGTCCACGCCGGCCTTCGGGCCGTGGCGGTAGCCGAGGGTGCTGTCCCACTGGGTCAGCGTCTTTCCCGCGGCAAGCTCCAGCACCTTCAGCGCGCTCTCGCGGGCGATGCCTGTCAGCGCACCCGCGCCGAGGAAGACGGCGCGACCGGGACGCGGTGCGTCCATGCCCTCGACCGTCTCGAGGATCGGGCCGGCGGCCTCGGCCAGTGCCGGAAGCTCGTCCGGTTCGATCCCGCCCAGGCAGGCCAGCGCAGTCAGCAGCATCGTCGTAAAGCTCGACGTCATCGCGAAGCCCTGGTCGTGGCAGGCGTCGGGCAGAACGATCGTACGCGACTCGCCGGGGCCGGGCGCCGGCCGCTTGGCGAGGTCGGACTCCTTGTTGCAGGTGATGTTGAGCCGGTCGATGTCGGGCCGGTGAAGGTCGAGGAGATCGAGCATCCCGACCGTCTCGGACGAATTGCCGGAACGGCCGAACTGGATGGCAAGGATGGGGCCCTCGCTCTTCAGGAAGTCCTGCGGCGCGCCGACGAAATCCGTGGTCGGAACGACCTGCAGCCGGTCGTCGCCGGTGGCGATCACCTGCCCGACATAGGCGGAGGTGCCCGCGCCCGACAGCCAGATGCGGCGGTATCCCCGGGCCTCGATCCACGGGCGGATCTCGGCGATGTGCGCGGCGAGCGGTTCGGCCCAGTCACGCCAGATGCCCGGCTGGGCGGTGATCTCCTGCCAGGTGCTGCTCGATTGATAGGTGGTCATGTCAGGATCTCTTGCCGATGGCCCTCCAGCAGGATCACCTCGACACCGCGGGCGCGGATCGCGTCGAGCGCGTCCTCGTTCCCGGCGCGTTCCGTCACCAGGATGGACACGCGGTCGAGGTCGCAGATCTTGTGAAGGGCGGGTTTTGAAAACTTGGTGCCGTCGGCGAGGACGACGACACGGGATGCCGCCTCGACCATCGCACGGGTCTGGCGGGCCTCGTCCTCCCGGAAGGTGGAGAGGCCAAGCCCGGCGTCGATCGAGTCGGCGCCCATGACGAACGTGTCGAACCTGAGGCCCGACACCGATTGCTCGACGAGGCCGCCGGTGAGGCACATCTGGTTGGGGCGGATTCGGCCGCCGGTCATCATGACGGTGTGCTGGCCGTGGGTCATCGCGTTCTGCGCCACGATCAGGCCGGTGGTCATGATCGTCAGCGGCGCCACATCGGCGAGGCTGGCGGCGAAGAATTCCGCGGTCGAACCGTTGTCGATCAGGATCGTGCTGTCGCCCTCGATCAGCGGCACGGCGCGGCGCGCGATGGCGCGCTTGGCATCGAGGTTCACGGCACGCCGGTCGCTGCCGAGCGGCTCGACCAGACCGTTCCGGCTGGGCTGGCGGGCAAGGGACAGGGCAAGGTCGATCCGGAAGTCGGACAGGCCCGAGTGACCGAAGTGCTGGCAGAAGCGCAGAAGCGTCGGTTCAGACGTACCGAGCTCGGTGCAGATCTCACGCGAGGTGTTCCGGATGAAACGCTCGGTGTCGTCGAGCGCGGCGGCGCCGATCGCCCGGAGCTTCGGAGTCAGCCGCGGCAGGTCTTCACGAATCGCGCTCAGAAGGTCGCGGTCTGACACCATCATGCGGGCCGGCTCCAATCTAGATCGATCTCATAGTGTGGAGGGCAAAATATAAAGTCAAACAAAATACCCACGCCGAAAATTTTAGTTCAGGCAAAGTTTTTTCTTGAAGTGAGCCAAAATCGGTGCCTTCACTTTAACGAAGAAAAAGAAGCGGGGGGCAAGCACGAAATGCGGGGCGCACGGCGCTCCGGTTGTCGTGCGGTCCGCCAACACGGAGTTGGACGACGTATGAAGTATGGTGTCATCGGCCTTGGTCAGAGGGTCGCGCATCTCGTGGGAGAATTCGCCGCGGTCGATCCCGAGGCGGAGTTCGTCGCGGTCGCGGATCCCGATGCAACGCGCATGGTGACCCTCGCCGAGAAGGGGATCGAGCCGGTCCGCTACGAGAGCGCCGAAGAGATGATGGCCCAGCACGATTTCGACGTGCTCATGATCGGCACGCCGAACTCCATGCATCTCGATCACCTGAAGCTGGCCCTCGAGAGCAAGACGCCTTTCATCTTCACCGAGAAGCCCGTCGTCGCGACGATCCCCGAGACGATCGAACTGGCCCGCCTGATCCACAAGCACGATGGCAAGAAACGCCTGATGGTCGGTCTCGTGCTGCGGTACTCGACGCTCTACAAGCAGCTGCGCGAGGCGCAGGCCAAGGGCATGCTGGGCGAGATCATGTCGATCGAGGCGGCCGAGCACATCGCGCCCTACCACGGCTCCTTCTTCATGCGGGACTGGCGGCGGGAGAGCGAGATCTCCGGCGGCTTCATGCTCGAGAAATGCTGCCACGACCTCGACCTCTACCAGGGGGTGATGGGCGCGCGTCCGATGAAGATCGCAAGCTTCGGCGGTCGCAAGAAATACATCCCGAGCCGCCGCCCGGCAGCCGAGCCGGCTTACCTGACGGAGATGAGCCCGCGCTGGAACGGCATCAACGACGCGTTCTCCGGCTCCGGTGACCTGATCGACTACCAGGTCGCGGTGGTCGAGTACGCCAATGGCGCGGCGATGACCTTCCACACCAACCTCAACGTCCCGGACGAATACCGCAGCTTCACCGTGGTCGGCGTCGACGGGATGGCCGAAGGCGACTTCGTCCGCAATTACCTGCGCGTCACCTCTTCCGATACGTCCGAGCGGCTGGTCGAGGTATCGCCCGGCACGGGGCAGGCGAAGGGCCACTACGGCGCGGACGCCGAGATGGCCAAGGACATCACGGACTACCTGCACGGCCGCAGCAAGGAGCTTCCGCTCAGCGTGATCGACGCGCTCGAAGCGGGTGTCACCGCGCTGGCCATGGACGAATCGCGCACCACCGGGCGCATAGTCGAGCTCGAGCCGATCTGGGACGACCTCGACAAGGCGCTGAAAGGAGAGTCATGAGCGAGCGGGCAGACACCTACGACGCGACGGCGGCGGACCCGGACGGGGGCCTCTCGGCCCGGATCGACTGGTTTCCCTACCTGCTGCTCCTGCCGGCCTTCTTTCTGGTTGCGACAATCGTGGCCTGGCCGCTGGTGGAGACCTTCCGGCTGAGCTTCACCGACGCGTCGATGCGCGGCGAGGAATTCATCGGCTTCGAGAACTACGTTGAAATCTTCGACGACGACTTCACCGAGGTCATTCAGCGGACCTTCATCTGGATGTTCGCCAGTGTCGGACTGAAAGTCTTGCTCGGCATCTTCGGCGCGGTTCTGCTGAACGCGGCGATTCCCGGCCGGGTGATCTTCCGCATTCTGGTCATGCCGCCCTGGATCGTTCCGATCGCCATCGGCGTGTTCATGTGGGGCTGGATGTACAACGGCCAGTTCGGGATGATCTCGGGCCTTGGTCAGAACATCGGCATCCTCGACGGTCCGTTCGAGTTCCTCGGCTACCAGACCTCCGCCTTCATCGCGACGATCGTCACTGACGTCTGGATCGGCACGCCGCTCGTCGCGATCTACCTGCTGGCCGCGATGCAGAGCATCCCGACCGAGCTCTATGAAGCGGCGTGGACGGACGGGGCAGGGCGCTTCTACCGCTTCCGCCGGATCACGCTGCCGCTGATCGCGCCGTCGGTCGCGACCATGGCGCTGTTGTCGGCGATCTGGACCTTCAACTCGTTCGACATCATCTGGATCCTGACCGAGGGCGGCCCCCGCGGTGCCACCACCACCATGATCATCGACACCTACAAGACCGCCATCTCGCGGTTCCGCTACGGCGAAGGCGCGGCGCGCGCCGTGATGATCCTGATCTGCCTCAGCCTCTTCGCGGCCTGCTACCTCGGCCTGCTGTCGCGGCTCCAGAAACGGGGGAAAGCGTAATGATCAACAAGTACCGCTGGTGGGAGTTGTGCCTGATCTACACGGGCATGCTGATCTTCCTGGCCTTCGTGCTGGCGCCCTTCGTGGAAGCCTTCAAGGTGTCGCTGCGGCCGCTCGACGGGCTGTTCTCGATCCCCTACCGGTTCCTCGACGACGACATGACCTTCGCGGCCTACCGGGAAATGTGGACGAACGTTCCGAACCTGCTCCGCTACATGGTGAACTCGTTCTTCATCGCCTGTTCGGTGACGGTCCTGGCACTGCTCTGCATTGTCCCGGCCGCCTACAGTTTCGCCCGGTTCGAGTACCGGGGACGGGACTCGATGCTCGGCGCGTTCCTCGCGATCAACATGGTCGGCGCGGCAGTTCTCATCATCCCGCTCTACAAGCTGATGCTGACGCTCGGGCTGCTGAACTCCTACGCCTCGATGATCATTCCCGGTGCCGCGTTCAGCGTGCCGACCGGCATCTTCCTGATGCGCTCCTATTTCCTGCGCATCCCGAAGGAGCTGGAAGAGGCCGCATATGTCGATGGCGCGAGCCGTCTCTACACCCTGTGGCGGGTCATTCTTCCCGTCAGCCTGCCGGGCATGATGGTCGTCGCGATCGCGACCTTCATCACCGCCTACGCGCAGCAGTTCCTCTTCGCGCTGACTTTCAACAGCCGGGACGAGCTCAAGCCGCTGCCGGTCGGGCTCTATGATTTCTTCGGTCATCAGCAGGTTCGCTGGAACGAGTTGATGGCCGCAAGCCTGATCGGCATCGCTCCGGTGCTGATCGTCTACATCTTCCTGCAGAAATACATCGTCGACGGGCTGACCTCCGGCGCGGTGAAGGAATGATGAACCAACCGGTCGCAACAGGGAAACCGATATGAAAAAGACCCATCTCGTTCTCGCATCCAGCGCATTGGCGCTCTTCGCGGGTGCCGCCGCGGCGCAGCAGGAAATCCACATCATCAACTGTGGTGCCGGTGCCGACGAACAGAACCCCGTTCAGGAAGCCCACGCCGACGCATGGCTCGAGGATAACCCCGACTACACCGTCCGTTTCGAGTATGTGCCCTGGGGCTCCTGCCAGGAACGCGCGATCACGCTCGCCTCTGCCGGTGACCCCGCCGCCGCCGCCTACATGGGCTCCCGCGTGCTGCCGCAGCTGGCCGACAGCGGCCTGATCCTGCCGATCGACCTGACCGAGGAAGAAACGAACACCTACGAAGCGTCCGTCCTGTCCACCGTTCAGGTCAACGGCGAAATCTGGGGTCTGCCCCGCGCCTTCTCGACCAAGGCCCTGTTCTGGAACAAGGACCTGTTCGAAGAAGCCGGCCTCGACATGCCCGACGGCCCGACCACCTGGGAAGAGATGGTCACCGCCGCTCAGGCGATCTCCGAGAACACCGATGCCGCCGGCTTCGGCGTCCCGGCTGCCGACTTCGACAACACGATGCACGAGTGGCTGAACTTCGTGTACTCCAACGGCGGCACGATCCTTCAGGACGACGGCACCGTGACCTTCGACAGCCCCGAGGTTGTCGAGGCGCTCCAGCTGTACGCCGATCTCGCGCCGTACGTCGAAGAAGGCCCGCTGGCCTATGACCGTGGTTCGCTCGAGCCGCTGTTCGCCGAAGGTGCGATCGCCATGTACACCAACGGCGGCTGGGGCCGTCAGTCGGTCGGCGAAGACACGAACTACGGCATCGCGCCGATCCCGGCCGGCCCGTCGGGCGATAGCGGCACTCTGCTCATCACCGACAGCCTCGTCGTGTTCGACGGCACGGGTGTGGAAGAGGCCACCATGGACCTCATCACCTACCTGACCTCGCCCGAGCGGCAGTCCGAGTTCGACCTGGCCGGCGGCTGGACGCCGATCCGCCAGACCGAGGACACTGCTGCCCTCATCGAGGAAGACGCCTCCTGGGCGCCCTTCATCGAAGCGATCCCGAACGGTGGCCCGGAGCCGCAGCTGATCGACTACGTCTCGATGCAGGACGTCATCAACGAGGCTATCCAGGCCGTTCTGCTTGAAGAAGCGACTGCCGAAGAGGCCGCCGCCGACGCGCAGGAAGAACTGGTCGACCTCGCCGAGGAGTGATCCTCGAGAAACGACTTCCGGGGGCGGCACGCTTGCCGCCCCCGAACACAGATCAGAAAGGGCCCGGATGGGACATCTAGACCTCAAGGCGGTGACGAAATCCTTCGGAGACATGGAGGTGATCCGTCCGACCGACCTGCATATCGCCGACGGTGAATTCGTCGTCTTCGTCGGCCCTTCGGGCTGCGGCAAATCCACGATGCTGCGGATGATCGCCGGGCTGGAGGAGATCACCTCCGGCAAGATCGAGATCGACGGCCGCGTGGTGAACAACCTGCCCCCCGTCAAGCGGGCCATCTCGATGGTGTTCCAGAGCTACGCGCTCTATCCGCACATGTCGGTCTACGAGAACATTGCCTTCCCGCTGCGCGTCGCAAAGGCGCCCGAGGCGGAAGTGAAACAGAAGGTGCAGCGCGCCGCCGAGGTGCTCAAACTTACCGAACGGCTCGACCACAAGCCGGGCGCCCTGTCGGGCGGTCAGCGCCAGCGCGTCGCCATCGGCCGCGCCATCGTCCGGGAGCCGAAGGTCTTCCTGTTCGACGAGCCGCTGTCGAACCTCGATGCCGCGCTCCGCGCCGAGATGCGCGTCGAGCTGAAGCGCCTGCATGGCCAGCTCAAGAACACGATGATCTACGTCACTCACGACCAGATCGAGGCCATGACCATGGCCGACAAGATCGTGGTTCTCCAGGGCGGTGTGATCGAACAGGTCGGCTCTCCGTTGGAGCTCTATCACAAGCCGATCTCGCGCTTCGTCGCGGGCTTCATCGGCAACCCGAACATGAACTTCCTGCCCGCCGAGGTCATCGGCACCGAGGCCAGCGGCGTGCGACTTCGCTTCTCCGGTGGGGCCGAGGCCGTGCTGCCCGTCGACGGCAGCGCCCAGCCCGGCCAGACGGTAGAGGTCGGCATCCGCCCCGATGACCTGAAGCCCGGCGACGAGGCGTCCGCGAAGCTCACGCTCATCCCCGAGGTGGTGGAACGGCTCGGCAGCCAGACGGTCATCTACGCCAAGGACAAGGCCGGCACCGATATCAACGTCGTCGCGCAGGGCACCGTCCCGGTCACGCTGGGTGCGGAATCGGCTGTCAGTTTCGACCCGGCCGACGCGCACCTGTTCGACTCCAACGGACACGCCTTCACCCGGCGCGTCCGCCTCGAGGAGATGGAGCTGGCGGTCTGACATGCGCGTTCGCGTTCACGAAGATCCCGCCGCCGCGGCGGCGGAAGCCGCCGAAGTGCTGGCCCGTCGGCTTGCCGACCGGCCAGAGGCCGTGCTCGGACTCGCCACCGGCGGCACGATGGAGCCGCTCTACGAGGACCTGATCGGCCGCTACAAGCGAGGCGACCTCAGCTTCGCGAAGGCGACGACCTTCAACCTCGACGAATATGTCGGTCTCGCCCCCGATCACCCTCAGAGCTACCGTCGCTACATGGAGGAGCATCTGTTCCGCCATGTCGACATCGACCCCGCGCGGACTCATGTGCCGCGCGGCGACTTGCCCCCGGAAGAGGCGGCAGAGGCCTACGAGACGGATCTCGCCCGGCTCGGTCCGGTCGACGTGCAGCTCCTCGGACTAGGCCGCAACGGGCATATCGGCTTCAACGAGCCGACCTCGTCGCTCGCTTCCCGCACGCGGGAGAAGGCACTCACGGCCAGCACGCTGCGGGCCAACAGCCGCTTCTTCGGCGAGGGCGAGACCCAGCCGACGACCGCGATCACCATGGGCATCGCGACGATCATGGAAGCGCGGCATATCCTCGTGCTCGCCGTCGGGGCCAAGAAGGCCGAGGCGGTGGTCAACATGATCGAAGGTCCGGTCGCGGCCATGTGCCCGGCGTCGATCCTGCAGCACCACCCGTCGGTGATGGTGATCCTCGACACCGAGGCAGCGTGCCTCCTGAAGCTGCGCGAGCATTACACCGTGGCCGAACAGGGCGTCGCGCTCGTCTGACCGACTGCGCGGCGTCAATATCTTGGGGATAAGGCGGCGAGTCGGCGCAGATGCGGTAGCGTCGTCGTTGACTCAACCCCACTCGCGGCGGCAGGCTTTTCCGAAAGAGCAGAATCGGAAACAACCGCAGTGCGCTTCACACGGCTCAGGCTGAACGGCTTCAAGTCCTTCGTTGACCCGACCGACCTCGTCATCGCCGAGGGGCTGACGGGCGTCGTGGGGCCGAACGGCTGCGGCAAGTCGAACCTGCTTGAGGCGCTGCGCTGGGTAATGGGCGAGAACCGCCCGACGGCGATGCGCGGCGGCGGTATGGAAGACGTGATCTTCGCTGGTGCCGCCACCCGGCCGGCCCGCAACCATGCCGAGGTGTCGCTCGTCATCGACAACCAGGACCGCCTCGCGCCCGCCGGGTTCAACGACAGCGACCTGCTTGAGATCACGCGCCGGATCACCCGCGACGTCGGGTCCGCCTACAAGGTCGGCCCGAAAGACGTGCGGGCGCGCGACGTGCAGATGCTGTTCGCTGACGCCGCGACCGGCTCGACCTCGCCCGCACTGGTGCGCCAGGGCCAGATCAGCGAGCTCATCAACGCCAAGCCGAAGAACCGCCGCCGCATCCTCGAGGACGCCGCCGGGATCGCCGGCCTCTACCAGCGCCGGCACGAGGCGGAGCTGAAGCTGAATAACGCCGAGCAAAACCTCGCCCGCGTCGACGACGTGATCGAACAGCTCGCCGGACAGCTCGGCCAGCTTGCGCGGCAGGCCAAGCAGGCCGCCCGCTACCGGGAGATCGGCGAGGCGCTGCGCAAGGCCGAGGGCGCGCTGTTCTACCGCCGCTGGAAGGAAGCCGCCGCCGCGCTCTCGGCCGCCGAGGCGGGGCTTCGCGATGCCACCGTCGGCGCCGCGCGGGCCGAGACCGGCGCGCGCACCGCCACCAAGGCCCGGGAAGAGGCGGAAGCGGCCTTGCCCGCCCTGCGCGAAGAAGAAGCGATCGCGGCAGCCGTGCTGCAACGCCTCGTGGTCGAACGCGACGGTCTCGCCGACGAGGAAAAGCGCGCCCGTTCCACCATCGAGGCGCTCGAAGGCCGCATTGCGCAACTGTCGCGCGACATGGACCGGGAAGCCGGGCTGAACAAGGACGCGGGCGAAACGATCGCCGGTCTGGAGGCAGAGGCCGCAGAGCTCGCCAAGGCCGGCGAGGGGCACGAGGGCCGGCTGACCGAAGCGCAGGAGAAGGCGACCGAGGCCGCCAGCATCCTGCGCGATCGTGAGGGCGACCTCACCCGCCTGACCGAGGATATGGCCCGGCTCTCCGCCCGCCATCAGGCTGCGCACCGGCTGGTCGAGGACAATCGCAAGACCCTGACGCGGAGTGAGGCCGAAGCTGCCAAGGCGCAGGACGCAATGGACGGTGCCTCCAAGGCGCTCGCCGGGTCCGAGGACGCACTGACCGAAGCTCGCGCCAAGGAGGAGCAGGCACGCACGACCGCGCAGAACGCCGAGGAAACGCTGACCGCCGCCGACACCGCCCGCGCCGAAACGCAGGCCCGCGAGGCGGAGGCGCGCGCCGAACGTTCCGCCGCCGAAGGCGAGGCGAGCGCGCTGCGCGCCGAAGTCTCCGCGCTCACCCGGCTTGTGGACCGCGACTCCGCCGACGGCGCTCAGCTTGTCGACCAGGTCGAGGTCCGGCCGGGCTATGAACAGGCGTTGGGCGCTGCCCTCGCTGACGATCTCCGCGCCCCTGTCGTGGGCGAGGAGGCGGTCTCGGGCTGGGTGGCCCTGCCAGGATATGCCCGGCCCGAGACCCTACCGGATGGCGCGGTCGCGCTGACCAACTACGTTTCCGTCCCTGGTGTCCTCGTGCGCCGGATGGGGCAGGTGGGACTGGTGGACGCCGATGATGGTGCGCGCCTTCAGGCCGAGCTGAAGCCGGGACAGCGGCTGGTGTCGATCGAAGGCGATCTCTGGCGGTGGGACGGGTTTCGCGCCGGCGCCGCCGACGCGCCCTCCGCCGCCGCGCTGCGGCTGCAACAGCTGAACCGGCTCACGGAATTGAAGAAGGATCTCGAAGAGGTCACCGCCCGCGCCGAGGGCGCCGCGCGAGCCCACGAGTCGCTCTCCACCCGCCTCGCCGACCTGACCGCTGCCGACAAGCGGGCGCGCGAAGCGCGGCGCGAGGCCGATCGCAACGTCGCCGACGCCGCTCGCGCCCTCAGCCGCGCGGAAGCCGACCGCGATCTCGCCGAGGGTCGGGTCGAGAACCTCGGGCTCGCCCGCCGCCGTCACGAGGACGAAGCTCAATCCGCCCGTGCCGCGCTGGCCGAGGCCGAGGCGGCCCTCAAAGACCTCGGTGATCTCGACGCAGCGCGTGCCGAAGTGGAGGCGGTCAAGACGACCGTCGAAGCCGCCCGCATCGCGATGATGTCCCGCCGGTCCGCACTCGACGAACTTCGTCGCGAAGGGGAAAGCCGGGCCCGCCGGGCGCAGGACGTCGCGAAAGAGGTGAACAGCTGGCGCACCCGGCTCGACAACGCGTCGTCCCGCGCGTCCGAGTTGGCCGACCGCAAGGCGGAAGCGGAGGAAGAGCTCGCCTCTGCCGCCGGACGCCCTGACCAGATCGCCGCAAAGCGCGAGGAGCTGTCGACCGCTCACGCCGATGCGGATAAGCGCCGGCAGGCGTCGTCCGACAAGCTGGCCGAGGCCGAGACGATCCTGCGCGACGCCACACTTGCCGAACGTGAGGCCGAACGCGCTGCGTCGGAGGCCCGCGAAGGCCGTGCCCGCGCCGAAACCCGTGTCGAAGCGGCGAAAGAGGCTGTCGCCACCGCCGCCGCCCGCACCGAGGAAGCGCTTGAGATGGCCCCGCAGGCGCTGGTCGAAGCGCTTGGGCTGGACCCCGAGGCGCTCGGCAACGCAGAGGCCGTGGAAGCCGAGGTGAACCGGCTGAAACGCCAGCGCGACGCGCTCGGCGCGGTGAACCTGCGGGCGGAGGAAGACGCCAAGGAAGTGCAGGAGGAGCACGACAAGCTCGTCGCCGACAAGGATGACCTCGAAGAGGCGATCCGCACCCTGCGCAGCGGCATCGCCAGCCTGAACCGCGAGGGGCGCGAACGTCTTCTGACAGCCTTCGAGGAGGTGAACCGCAGCTTCACCACGCTCTTCACGCACCTGTTCGGCGGCGGTGAGGCGAACCTCGTTCTGGTCGAAAGCGACGACCCCCTCGAAGCGGGGCTCGAGATCATGTGCCAGCCGCCGGGCAAGAAACTGTCGACCCTGTCCCTGCTTTCCGGGGGCGAACAGACGCTGACCGCGCTTGCGCTGATCTTCGCGGTGTTCCTTGCCAACCCCTCGCCGATCTGCGTGCTGGACGAGGTCGATGCGCCGCTCGATGATGCCAACGTCACCCGCTTCTGCGACCTTCTGGACGAGATGACGCGCCGCACCGAGACGCGCTTCCTCATCATCACGCACCACGCCGTGACGATGAGCCGGATGGACCGCCTGTTCGGCGTGACGATGGGCGAGCAGGGCGTCAGCCAGCTCGTTTCCGTCGATCTCAAGCGGGCTGAGGCGCTGGTCGCCTGACGCCTGCGCGGCACGCCGCAAGGAAATGTCATCGAACATACCGTCGACGCGGAACGCGCTGCTCCGGGCGGCGTTGGCCGATGACGGGATGACCGCGACAGGAGACGAAATGTCCAATATGCTCAACATCGAAATCGACATGGAGTACGGCCTTGGCGGGCCAACCGACGTGCTGCTGTTCCTCGAGGCGGCGAATGTCGACGGGCAGATCGTCAAATCTCCCGAACTCATCCTGCCGCCGGCGTCCCACACCGCGCGAATTCCGGGTGAGGATGACATCGGCGAACGGATCTGGATGCAGACCAACGGACCGCTTCAGGTCACCTACCGGACCCAGGTCGAAGTGACACGTGAGGATGCCGACCTCTCCGGCCTCGCCTCGCAGCCGCCGCACCTGATGGACGCCGTGACGACCCGCTACCTCTTCGCATCGCGCTTCTGTCCGGCGGACGAGTTCCAGAGCTTCGTGAACGCAGAGTTCGGCAATCTCGCCGGTGGCGCGCGGATCGCGGCGATGCGGGACTGGATCCAGCAGGCGGTCTCCTATGTCCCCGGCTCCAGCGGGCCGCATACGACGGCGGTTCAGACCTTCATCGAACGACAGGGCATCTGCCGGGACTTCGCGCACCTCATGGTGACGTTGTCACGCGCCTCGGGCATTCCCGCGCGGATGGTGAGTGTCTATTCCCCCGATGTGACGCCGCCGGATTTCCACGCGGTCGCACAGATTTGGCTGGAGGACGGCTGGCACCTCGTCGATGCGACGGGGATGGGCAGCCCGTCCCGGACCGCGATCGTCGGCGTCGGCCTCGACGCTGCGGAGATCGCGTTTCTCACCCTCTACGGCAACGCGGTGTTGAACCGTCAGGTCGTGTCGGTGACCGCCGCCGGCTAACGCGCGCCTTGGGACGGCAGGTGACGCGCGCCTCCGGCGGCGCCCCACCCGCCGTCCCGCGCCATTTTGCCAAAGTGCGCTCAGTCCTCGGGTGCCCCGAAGCGGGCCTCGATCCTGCGGCGCAACTCCAGGCGCTGTTCGTGGATCAGCCCCTGGTCGCGTGCGATGGCGACCTTCTCCGGAACAGCGGTCTGAGTCTGATAATAGAACCTCTGGATGTCGATCTCGCTCGCGGTGCCGAGGAACTCCACCAGCGGATGATTGGTGCTATAGCCGCCGGCCACCCGGCGCGGCAGCTTGGCGAGCCAGTCCGTCTTGTCGTTGGCATGGAAATGCAGGATGCGCATGTCCTCGTTGAACGGCTGCCAGGGAAAGTCGGTGCGGATCGACCGGGACGGGCCGTGGATGCCGGGCCGCACGTCCTTGCCGCCGAGAAACGCGCACTTCCCCGCACGATGACCCAAAAGCCCGCGCGGCAACACGTCCCGATACGCCCCGAACATCCGCCGTAGCCAAGGGCGCGGCATGTTGCGCGGCACCTCCGCGCGGAAGACTGTCGCGGTGAAGATGTCGTCCTCGAGCGAGGAGTCGAACAGTGCTTCGAACGGGGCAAGGCGGATGTAAGGGACGTCCGTGCGCACCGTGTCGAGCAGCTCGTCGATCGGTGCGTCCCCGGTCAGGAACTCGTCGACATCGAGGTGGAAGAGCCACGGCACCCGGTTCTCGGCATAGAGCCGGCGAAGGTTAAGCCCCTGCCGCGGGCTGTGGTGATCGGGCCGCCCACCGAGCGCTTCCCACCACGCAGCATCGCAATGGATCACGGTGACCCCCTCCGCCCCGATGAGAAGGTCGCCAACGGGATCTTCCGGATCGTCGAGATGAAGCCAAATACGGCTCGCCCCGAGGTCGAGGTGCCACGCGACGAAAGCGAGCGTCTGCTCGACCGTGGCCTTCGCGGTCGTGCAGACCCCCCATTCCATCCCCGTCAGAGCCTGTTGAGCAGGTCCACGGTCGGCCAGGCATCCGGCGGCAGACCGAGGCGCATCTGCTCGGCCTGCACGGCGGCGCGCGTCTTTTCTCCGAGGATGCCGTCGACATCGCCGACATCGTGGCCGAGCGCGACGAGACGCTGCTGCAACGCGACCATCTGGTCGCCGTTCAGGCCGGGATCAGGATTGCCGGGATCGTAGACCGGTGCCCCTTCCAGCCGTGTGCCGAAGTAGGCGGCTGTGGTCACGTAGACGAGGCTCTGGTTCCACTCGAAATAGACGCGGAAATTCGGGTAGGCGAGGAAGGCCGGCCCGTTGCGCCCCATCGGCATCAGGACCGACGCGGGCAGACTCGAGGCGCCGAGGGCGCCGTTGCGCCCCGTGACGCCGAGCGACTGCCACTCGCCGACCGTCAGCTCGTGGTCGAGGCCAGTCAGCGTCATGTCGATCCCCTGCGGCAGGACGATCTCCTGCAACCACGGCTCACCCGGGCGCCAGCCCAGCGAAGACAGCATCGAGCCGCCCGACATCAGCGCGTCCTGCGCGGAGCCCTTTAGGTCGACATGTCCGTCGCCATCGCCGTCGCGACCGCTGGTGATGATGTCCTCGGGCAGCATCTGGACCTGCCCGATCTCCCCGGCCCAGGCGCCCGTGGTCGTGGCCGGGTCGAAGTCGCCCCGCTCGAACAGGGTCATCGCCGCGAAGATTTGCGGGCGGAAGAGCTCGGGACGGCGGCAATCATGCGCCAGCGTGACCAGCGCGTTCGCGGTGTTGAAGTCGCCCTGCACGGCGCCGAAGTCCGTCTCGAACGCCCAGAAAGCGAGGAGGACGCCGCGCGGAATGCCGTACTCCGACTCGATCCGGTTGAAGGTCGCATCGTATTGCGACGCGTTGGCCCGCGCCCGGTCGATCCGGTTCTGCGATATCAGACGGCGGGAGAAGTCGATGAAATCCCGCTGGAAAACACCCTGTCGACGATCGGCGGCGATCACCTCCGGGTCCTGCCGCACGCTGGCGAGGAAGGCGTCTGCGGTCGCCGGGTCATGGCCGCGCGAGACGGCCTCCTGCTTCAGGCCCTGCACGAAGTCGGGAAACGGGCCGCCGCATTGCTGCGCGGCGGCGGGCAGGCCGAGCGTGAGACCGGCGAGGGCGAGCGGGAGCGCGAGGCGAAATTTCATCTGGCGGTCATCTTCCGGGACGTTGGCATTCCGGCGGACGTTAACCTTTGGCAGGCGGGCGTGAAAGGCGCGGCGTCAGAACAGGATAAACGGAACGATCACGATCAGGCCAGCAGCCCACGCTCGCCAGAGGATCGTGACGGCGCGGTCGATCTCCTGCGGGCCCGGATCGCGCCGACCGTTGGGGTGAACGAACGGTGCCTCGATACGCTCGCCGGCGTAGCTGCGCGGACCCGACAGGGCGACGCTCAGGGCGCGGGCCATTGCTGCCTCCGGCCAGCCGGCGTTGGGCGAGCGATGCCGCCGCGCGTCCGCGACGAGGCCATTAGCGTCGGGCCAGCCGGCGGCGACCCGGATCAGCAGCGCGGACAGGCGCGCGGGGATCCAGTTCAGCACGTCGTCGAGCCGGGCCGCGGCCCAGCCGAACCGCTCATGCCGGGGCGTGCGGTGTCCGATCATGCTGTCGGCGGTGTTGATCGCCTTGTAGAGCAGCAGCCCCGGCAGGCCGCCGACCGCCAACCAGAAGGCCGGTGCGACGACACCGTCGGAGAAGTTCTCGGCCGCGCTCTCGATCGCGGCGCGGGCCACGTCCGGCTCCGTCATCGCGGCGGTATCCCGACCGACGATCATCGCCACGGACATCCGGCCGTCGCCGAGCGACAGCCGGAGCGCCTGCGCCACCGCAGCGACATGCGTGACGAGCGAACGCTGCGCCAGAAGGATCGCGCCGACGATGACTTCGGCCAGCGCGCCGGGGAGCGCCGCGAGCAACAGGCCGAGCGTGACGGCGAGTCCGCAAAGACCAAGGGTCGCCGCCATACCTCCCACGCGGGCGAAGCCGCCCCGGTTCAAAGCCCCGTCGAGCCAGTCAATCAATCGTCCCGCGATCACCACCGGATGCGGGACACGCGACCAGAGCCAACGTGGTTCTCCCGCCACCGCGTCAAGCAGCGCGGCGAGCAGAAGCGCGGTCATGTCCGCCGGGAGGCGCTCGGCTGCGCCGTCGCCCCGCCCGCCGTCCCGTCGAGCGCCGTCTCCAGCTGGCCGAACCGGTCGGGTGCGGGCAGCCCGAGGCGCAGCCAGCGCTTGGAATAGGGGAATAGGCGGGACCAGACATGCCCCTCCGCCAGTCGCTCCTGCATCGCGGCCGCGTCGCCGACGTCGTAAAGCCGAAACAGTGTCGTGCCGCCGACCAGCGCCGCCCCCTGTCCGGACATCAGCCGATCCAGCCGCGCCGAATCCCGCGTCAGCCGCGCACGCGTCGCCTCTGCCCAGGCCCGGTCCTCGAGCGCCTGCGCCCCGATCCGCAGCGCGGGACCGGCCACAGCCCAGGGGCCGAGCAGCTCCGCCAGCGGCCCAAGAGTCTCCGCATGGCCGATCGCGAAGCCGAGCCGCAGCCCGGCGAGGCCCCAGAACTTGCCGAAGCTCTTCAGCACGATTGGTCCCGGTCGCGCCGTGCGGGCGGTCTGCGTTGCCTCGGGCGTGACGTCGCAAAAGCTCTCGTCGACTACGGTAAAGCCGTCGTCCGGGCCGAACTCGTGCAGCCGTCCGTCGGGATTGTTCGGATGGACAACGACCCGGACCGGTGCGGGCGCGTCTTGGTCTCGGACCTCTCGCCCGGCCGCGCGGAAGGCCGCGGCATGTTCGTTGTAGGTCGGGCCGGGGATATGCACGGCGCCCGGTGGCGCGATGGCGGGCAATCGCGCGATCAGGGCCGACGCACCGGGCGCGGCGATGATATCCGCCCCCTCCGGCACCCCCCAGAAGGCGCGTGCCGCGCGGGTCAGGCGGTCGCTCGCGCCGCTGTCGGGCAGGGCCGTCCAGTCGTTCGAGGTCAGCCCCTCCACCGGGTAGGGCACCGGGTTGATACCGGTGGACAGATCAAGCCAGCCCTCCCGCGTGCCGCCCCACCGCGCGATGGCGGCGTCGAGTCCGCCGCCGTGGTCGCGCACGTCGCTCATTCCGGCAGCGGCGGGTGGCGGGTGACGAAGTGCCCCTTCACGCCCTGCGGCCAGTCGCGATAAGGCACCCGGCCGGTGTCGGAGTCCGAATGCATCCGGGCGTAGTCGAGGATCGCATGCGCCGCCTCCTCCGTCGGCTCGAAGCGGCCCAGCGTGTAGCAGAGCTTGCCCGCCGCCTGCACCGCGACGTTGCAGCCGTGGTCACAGCCCATCAGGCAGGAAACACGACGCAGGCGCACGTCCGGTCCTTCCGGCGCGGCGCCCTCGATCAGCTCGGCCAGCATCTCGCCGTGCGTCCGGCCGAGAGAGGCGTCCCAGTCCTCTCGCTTGCAGGTGTCGCAGATGGTGATCCAGGTGGTCATCCGGCCTCCGGTGCGTCTCGTTGCCGACGCTTGAAGCGGATCACGTCGCCGGGAACAAGGGCGCGTTTTTCCGCTGACGCCGAACGCCGGTAACCTTCCGTTAGGAATTCGGGCGCAGACATGACCTGCCGGGCGACTTGCCACGGCGGACTTCACCACGGGGGCAGTTTTTCGGAGGGCCGGTCATGCCGGGCAAGAGACGATGCGCGTGCTGATCGTCGAGGACAGCCGCCCACTTGGCCGCTTGTGGCAACGCCACCTCCAGCGCTCCGGGCTGGAGGTCGAGCTGCGCCACGATGCGCGCCGCGCGATCGAGGCGATCTCTCACCAGCCGTGGGACGTGATCGTGCTCGACCTCGTGCTCGGGGGCAGCAGTGCGCTCGCCGTCGCCGATTACGCAGAGATCCGGCGCCCCGAAGCGAAAGTGATCGTGGTGACCAACACCCGCTTCTTCGCCGACGGCTCGATCTTCGGGCTCAGCGCGAACGCCTGCGCCTTCCTGCGTAGTGGTATCCCGCCCGAGGACCTCACCGAAGTGGTTCGCCATCACGGACGGGTCGCCTGACCGGTCAGGGACAGCGGCCGAAGATGGCCACCGGCCAGCCTGCCCGGGCGAGCACGAGGATGTCAGGAGAGGGCCGGAATACCGCGGTCGAGCCGCGCCAGGCGCCCGACTGCAGCGTCGACAGGGCAAGCATGTCGGTCAGCGGGCGCTCCTCGATCCTCAGATAGGCCTGCACCTGCTCGGTCGGGGTGGAATAGATGTAGGTGTGGCCGCCGGCGTAATCGTAGCGCGTCTGAAGCGCACCGTCCTGCCGCGACAGGGTAAAGCTCAGCGGATCGTTCAGGGTGAATGTGATCGCGTGATCGGCGCAGACGCGCGCGACCACGTCCTCGGGCAGTGCACCACCGTCGGAGATCGGGTCCGCCGGAAACCACGTGCCCTCCGCCGAGGACAGAATCTCGATCTGCAGCGCGGCGATCTCCTCGGGCGCTCCGCCGGCGGCGAAGTTGAACGCCTCGGTGGCCGCGGTGAACTGCTTGTCCAGACCCTGTGCGGACAGCTGGCCGCCGGTGACGGCCAGCAACAAAACGGCAATAAATCGGATCGTCATGGAAACTCCTTCACTCTAATGTGAGTGAAGGGTCCCAAACCGATCACCTTAGGTCAACGCCCTCAGCCCCGCCCGTGCGGCGCTTCGAAGTCGAGGTCGGGTCCGATCGGAATGATCCGGTGCGGGTTCACCGTCTCGTGGCTGTAATGGTAGTGCCGCCGGATGTGATCGAAGTTCACCGTCTCCGCGACGCCCGGCCACTGGTACAGCTCGCGGGTGTAGCCCCAGAGGTTCGGGTAATCGACGATCCGCCGACGGTTGCACTTGAAGTGCCCGTGGTAGACCTGATCGAACCGCACCAGCGTGGTGAAGAGCCGCCAGTCGGCCTCCGTCAGACGGTCGCCCATCAGGTAGCGGTTCTCGCCGAGCCGGTCCTCGATCCAGTCGAGGCTTTCGAACAGCGGCCAGACGGCGGCCTCGTAGGCCTCCTGCGTGGCGGCGAAGCCGGACTTGTAAACGCCGTTGTTCACCGTGTCGTAGATGCGCTCGTTCACTGGCTCGATCGCCTCGCGAAGGTCCTCGGGCCAGAAGCGTTCATGGTTGCCGGTGATCTCGTCGAAGGCGCTGTCGAACATGCGGATGATCTCGGCGCTCTCGTTGCTGACGATCGTCTCGCGCTCCTTGTCCCAGAGGACAGGGACGGTGACGCGGGCGGTCACGTCCGGATCGGCCTTCACGTAGAGCTGGTGCAGGTAGTCGAGACCATAGAGGTCGTCGCCCGTCGCACCGGGATAGTCGGACGACAGGCTCCACCCCTTGTCCAGCATGTCGGGATGCACGACTGACACGCCGATATGCGGGGCGAGGCCCTTGAGCTGTCGGAAAATCAGCGCCCGATGCGCCCACGGGCAGGCGTAGGACACGTAGAGGTGGTAGCGCCCCGACTCGGCCTTGAAGCCGCCCTCGCCGCTCGGCCCGGCAGAGCCGTCCGCCGTGACCCAGTTGCGGAAGGTCGTCGCCTGCCGCTTGAAACTGCCGTCTTCCGAGGCGCCGATGCTGCCGTCTTGCCATTTGCCGTCAACGAGCTGGCCCATGCCGATCTCCCTAAATTCTGTGTCACTGGTTGAGCTAGTCTGATCGCCGGTGCACGCAAAGGCAGAGTTCCGCACGTCAGGCTCGGCATATGCGCACGGCGGCCGGTCGTCGCCGCGCGCCGCAAACCGCCGCTTTTGCGTTTGCGCCCCCCGGGCGGGGGGCCTATCAGGGGCTCGTGACGAAGTCCCGAAACGGGACCGGAAAGGTGGCACCAAGAGGTCGACCCATATCGGGGACCACGCGGCGCATCGTCCTGAAGGGCCACGCCTGGCTCCGGTCCCCCCGTATATCCGTGGAGGAGCCTCCCATGCGTATCCTGATTCCCCTCATGACCCTGCTCGCGCAGCCCGCACTGGCTCATCCCGGCCACATCGCGGAAGTCGCCGGACATGGACACTGGATCGCGCTGGGGGCCATCGGACTCGCCGCTGTCGTCGGGGCGCTCGGCGCCCGCAAACGCGCCAAGGAAAAAGCCGAAACGGCACCGGACCAGGAGGCGGACGCCGAGCCGTCCGCAGCATGAAGACCGGGGTCCTGATCTGCGGGCACGGCTCTCGCTCGCAATCCGCCGTCGACGAGTTCTCCACGCTGGCCGAGCAACTTCCGCCGCTGCTGCCGTCCGACTGGCTGGTCGATTACGGCTACCTCGAATTCGCCAACCCGGTGCTGCGCGACGGTCTCGACCGGCTGCGCGACGCCGGCTGCGACCGCATCTTCGGCGTGCCGGGAATGCTCTTCGCCGCGATGCACGCCAAGAACGACATCCCCACCGTGCTGTCGACCTACGCTGCGCAGAACGGGATCGAGGTCATGTATGGCCGCGAGCTCGGCGTCGATCCGAAGATGATCGCCGCCGCCGCCGCCCGGATCGAGGAAGCGCTCGAGGGCAAGGATGACGTGCCGCGCCACGAGACCTGTCTCGTCGTGATCGGGCGCGGGGCTTCGGACCCGGACGCCAACGGCAACGTCGCCAAGGTCGCCCGGATGCTGCACGAGGGCCTTGGTTTCGGCTGGTGCGAGGTCGGCTATTCCGGCGTCACTTTCCCGCTGGTCGAACCCTGCCTGAACCACGTGACGAAGCTCGGCTACAAGCGCGTCGTCGTGTTCCCGTGGTTCCTGTTCTCGGGCATCCTGATCGACCGCATCTACGGCTTCACCGATCAGGTCGCCGCCGCGAACCCGGACATCGAGTTCATCAAGGCCGGCTACCTGGGCAGCCACCCCAAGGTGCTTGAGACCTTCGCCGAACGCGCGATCGAGATGGACGGCGAAGTGCCGCCGCCGAACTGCGCGATGTGCAAGTACCGCACGCAGGTGCTCGGCTTCGAAGCGGAGGTCGGCGCGCCGCAGGAAAGCCACCACCACCACGTCGAGGGGCAGGGCGCGTCCGCGCCGGGATCCAACGTGGCGGATTGCAAATTGTGCTCCGATTTCTGCACCGGAGAGTGCAGGCTTGATATGGGCGACCACCATCATCACCACGACCATGCGCATGACCATGGCCATTCCCACGATCACGGCCACGACCACGCGCACGGCCATCACCACCATCATGACCACGATCATCATCACCACCATCACGCGCCCTATCCCCATGCGGACCACCCCCACGGTCCCGAGAGCGCGCGAAAGAAGCGTCCGTGATGCGACCCTACCTGCGTGATCCGGCGGCCATTTACGACGAGAGCTTTGCAACCGTCCGGCGGGAGGCGCGCCTCGACCGGTTTCCGGCCGCGATGGAGCCCGTCGTCGTCCGCCTGATCCATGCGTGCGGCATGATCGAGATCGCCGACCGCCTCGCGTTCTCGCCCGCGGCTGCCGAAACCGGCGGCCTCGCGCTCGCTGCGGGGGCCCCGGTGCTCTGCGATTGCGAAATGGTCGGCGCTGGCATCACCCGCCGCCTGCTTCCTGCGGAGAACGACGTGGTCGTCACGCTCAACGATCCGTCGGTGGCGGACATGGCCAAAGACCTCGGCACCACCCGCTCCGCCGCCGCGGTGGAGCTGTGGGAGGATCGCATCGAAGGCGCCGTCGTCGCCGTAGGCAACGCGCCGACGGCTCTGTTCCACCTGCTCGAAAAGCTAGACGCGGGCTGGCCGCGTCCATCCGTGATCCTCGGCTTCCCGGTCGGCTTCGTTGGTGCGGCGGAAAGCAAGGCGGAGCTCGCCGCCAATCCGCGCGGCAGCGACTTCATCGCCCTCAAGGGGCGGCGCGGTGGCTCTGCCATGGCCTCGGCCGCCGTCAACGCACTGGCGCTCGGCGCCTCACGAAAGGCCCTGCAATGAGTGACCCCTGGCTTCACGTCGTCGGGATTGGCGAGGACGGCATCGCCGGCCTCCAGCCCGCGACCCGCGCCGTCGTCGAGGCGGCGGACGTCATCCTCGGCGGGGACCGGCACCACGACCTTTCCGCAAATGTCACGGCCGAGCGCATCGCGTGGCCGTCGCCGTTCGACGCGATGATCGACACGATCCGTGGTCTGAAGGGCCGCCGCGCCGTCGTTCTGGTTACAGGCGACCCGCTCTGGTTCTCCGTCGGCGCGCGGATCGGGCGCGCCATCGACCCGTCCGAAATTGTCTATCACCCGCAGCTGTCCGCGTTCCAGCTCGCCGCCGCCCGCATGGGGTGGAGCCTTGCCGATGTCGAGACACTGACCGTTCACGGCCGCCCGGTCGAGCAGATGATCGCCTTCATCCAGCCCGACCAGAAATGTCTTATTCTGACAACGGGCGCTGAAACGCCAGCGAAGATCGCGTCGTTCTTGACGAAGCGCGGCTTCGGCAAGTCGACAATGACCGTTCTCGCCGCGATGGGCGGCGACCGCGAGCAGCGCTTCGACGGCATCGCCGAGGACTGGTCGCACGAGGTTCCTGACTTCAATACGCTCGCGGTCGAATGTATCGCCGCGCCCGACGCCGCCCTGGTCCCCCGCGTGCCAGGTCTGGCCGACGAGCTCTTCCGCTCCGACGGCACGATGACCAAGCAGGAGGTCCGCGCGGCCACCGTCGCCAAGCTGATGCCGATGCGGGGTGCGCTGCTCTGGGACATCGGCACCGGCTGTGGCTCCGTCGCGATCGAATGGATGCGCGCCGCCCGTTATGCCCGCGCCGTCGGGATCGAGCCTCGCGCCGACCGTCGCGCGATGGCGGCGGAGAATGCGCTCGCCCTAGGCACGCCCCGGCTCGAAGTGGTCGAGGGCGAAGCGCCCGCCGCACTCGACGGTCTCGACCCGCCCGACGCCGTGTTCATCGGCGGCGGCCTGTCGGACGAAGTCTTCGCTGCGGCCTGGGACGCACTGCGCCCCCTCGGGCGGCTGGTGGCGAACGCGGTGACGCTTGAAAGCGAGGCCGAGCTTATCCGGTTGCACAAGGCGCACGGGGGCCAGCTCGTGAAACTGCAAATTCACAGGGCCGAACCGATCGGCGACATGACCGGCTGGCGTCCGTCGATGCCGGTCACGCAGTGGAGCCTCGTGAAACGATGACCGGCACCCTCCACGGTGTCGGCGTCGGGCCCGGCGCGCCGGATCTGCTGACCCTCCGCGCCGCCCGCCTGATCGAAGGAGCGTCGGTCATCGCCTACCCGGTGGCACCCGGTCTCGACTCCTTCGCACGCCGCATCGTTGCCGAACTGGTCCCCGCCGGCACGGAAGAGATCGCCTTTCCGGTTCCCATGACGGTCGACCGTGGCCCCGCGCAGGCGGCCTACGATCAAGGTGCGGATCTGATCGCCGCGCGGCTCGATGCCGGTCGGGACGTGGTCTGTCTCTGCGAAGGCGACCCGTTCTTCTACGGCTCCTTCATGTACCTGCACGCCCGTCTGTCCGAACGTTACCACGTCGAAGTCGTGCCCGGCGTGACCTCCCTGACCGCCTGTGCCGCCCGAAGCGGGCGTCCGCTTGTCGCCCGCAACGAGCGGCTGGTCGTGCTGCCCGGCCCCTTGCCCGACGATCAGCTCGAGGCCCGCATGGCCGAGGCGGAGACGGTGGCGATCCTCAAGGTCGGCCGCCACCTTACCCGTATACGCGACACGCTGGCCCGGATCGGTCTGCTCGACCGCGCGATCTATGTCGAACGCGCGACCCTCGCCGAAGAGCGCGTCCTGCCGCTGGCCGAGGTCGGCGACAGCGCCCCCTATTTCTCCATGATCCTCGTGACGAAGGGAGCGGACCCATGGCTGTGACACCCGCCGTTCTGGTGATGACCCGTTCCGGCGAAGCGACTGGCCGCAGGATTGCCGATGCCCTCGGCGCTCCGCTACACGGCCGGTCTGGCCGAGTGGAGGCGGACGTCTTCTTCGACAATGCCCTCGATCATGCGAGAGACCTTTTTCTTGCCGGAACGCCCATCATTGGCGTCATGGCGAGTGGTATCTTGATCCGCGGCGTTGCGCCCGTCCTGTCGGACAAGCGAAGCGAACCGCCGGTCCTGTCGGTCTCCGACGACGGTAGTGTCGTGGTGCCGCTGCTCGGCGGGCATCGTGGCGCGAACCGACTCGCGCGGCAGGTCGCCGAGGCGCTCGAAGGCACCGCCGCCGTGACGACCGCCGGGGACAACATGATGGGCCTCGCACTGGACGAACCGCCGGAGGGGTGGGCCATCTCCAACGCGCACCTCGCCAAGGACACGATGGCGGCGCTGCTCGCCGGTGCCGCGCCGCAGGTCGGCGGCGACGCGCTCGACCTCGCAGCTTGGCTTGCGCCGCTGACCGACCGCACCACCGACACTGGCGAGACCGTGCCGATCGACGTCACGACGGAACCCGCAAGGCCCGACGTGCTGACCTTCCATCCCCGGCGCTACATCCTCGGCGTCGGCTGCGCGCGGAACTGCCTGGCGGAGGAGCTCGACGCGCTCGTCACCGAACAGCTCGCGCAGGCGAAGCTGTCGCCTGCCTCGCTCGCCGGGCTCTGCACGCTCGACCTCAAGGCGGATGAGCCTGCGGTCAACGCGCTGGCCCGCAAGCTGAACCTGCCGCTCCGCCTGTTCGACGCCACGACGCTTGAAGCCGAGACACCGCGCCTCGCAAACCCCTCGGACGTCGTGTTCGCCGAGGTGGGCTGCCACGGCGTCGCCGAAGCCGCCGCGCTCGCTGGCGGCGGCACAGGCGCAATGCTGCGCAGCGAAAAGGCCAAGACCGCCAACGCGACCTGTGCCATCGCCGAGGTGGCAGAGCCGATCGCCGTGCCGCATGGTCGCCCGCGCGGCAGGCTTTCGGTCGTCGGGATCGGCCCCGGTCAGGCCAGCTGGCGCACGCCCGAAGTCTCGCGCTTCGTCAGCCAGGCGGAAGAGCTGGTCGGCTATTCGCTCTACATCGACCTGCTCGGTCCGCTGGCGGCGGGCAAGAAGCGCAGCGACTTCCCGCTCGGCTCGGAAGAGGCACGCTGCCGCTACGCCCTCGAGCGCGCGGGGGAGGGGCGGGACGTCGCACTCGTCTGTTCGGGCGACGCGGGGATTTACGCGATGGGCGCGCTGGTCTTCGAACTGCTGGACCGCGATCCGGACGCAGGCGGCGTCAGCGATGCCGCACGCCGGGCGGAGGTCATATGCTCGCCCGGTGTCTCGGCCTTGCAGGGTGCGGCGGCCCGCGCCGGCGCACCGCTCGGCCACGACTTCTGCGCGATTTCACTGTCCGATCTTCTGACCCCGCGCGAGGATATCGTCAGGCGGCTCAAGGCTGCGGCGGAGGGCGACTTCGTGATCGCCTTCTACAACCCCGTCTCCATGCGCCGCCGCACCCTGCTGGCCGAGGCGCGGGACATCCTGCTTCAGCACCGCCCCGCGGACACGCCGGTCATGCTCGCCAGCAACCTTGGCCGGCCGGAGGAAGAGCTTCGCTATCGCCGCCTCGACGCGCTGGAGGTGGACGAGGTCGACATGCTGACCGTCGTCCTCGTCGGCTCGTCGCAGAGCCGCCTGGCACAACTCGGCGAAGGGCCGAGGATGTTCACGCCGCGCGGCTACGCGCGCAGGATCGACGGGGACCTCGCCGAGGGCTGACGGCCCCTCTTCCGGCCTCCTCTCCTTCAGGAGGAGGACGCAAGGGAGCGGGCCGACGCGGTCACGGGGCACGAGAGCACCTAAAGGATAAGGGAGATCACAGGATGACCGTCTATTTCATCGGCGCCGGGCCGGGCGATCCCGAGTTGCTCACGCTCAAGGCCGCACGGCTGATCGAGAGCTGTCCTGTCTGCCTCTACGCTGGCTCGCTGGTGCCAGAGGCCGTCGTCGCCCGCGCGCCCGAGGGGGCGGTGGTGATGGACACCGCTCCGATGACGCTGGACGAGACGCATGGCGAGATCCTCGCCGCCCACCAGCGGGGCGAGGACGTCGCCCGCGTCCACTCCGGTGACCCGTCGCTCTATGGTGCGATCGCCGAACAGACCCGGCGGCTGAAGGCCGACAACATCCCCTACCAGATCATCCCCGGCGTGCCCGCCTACGCCGCCGCGGCCGCAGCGCTCGGGCAGGAACTGACGATCCCCGAGGTCGCGCAGTCCATCGTGCTGACGCGCATGTCGATGAAGTCGACGGCCATGCCGAACGGTGAGACGCTTGAGAACTTCGCCCGCACCGGTGCGACGCTCGCCATTCACCTCGGGATCCGGGCGCTGCGCGAGATCGAACGCCAGCTCGCGCCGCACTACGGGGCGGACTGCCCGGTGGCCGTCGTCTATCGCGCCAGCTGGCCGGACGAGCAATTGATCCGGGGCACCCTGTCGGACATTCAGAGCAAGGTCCGCGAGGCCAAGATCACCCGCACTGCGCTGATCCTCGTCGGCCCCGCGCTCGGTCGCGAACACGGCTTTCCCGACAGCGCGCTCTATGATGCTGCACGGCCGCATCTGCTGCGCCCGAAAGCCCGGCGCGGCGCAACTGCAACCTCGTGAAACTCTGCTCAACCTGTCCCTTGATTTGCGGAGGGGGCACGTCATTTTAGACGTGAAGGATGGAGGGTCACGACGATGGAATTCTTGCCGGACAGCGTGAGGGAAGGACTCGAGCAGGCGCGAAAGAAAGCCGAGCGCCGCAAGAGCCGCCTTCGCCTCGAAGTGGGTGACCGTTCGATCCGCGTCCTGCGGTCATGGAGCACGGGCTTCGCACTCGACCGGGAAGAAGGCGGCAACCTGCGCGGCCTCGTCGACCTGTTCGAAGGCAGCAAGCACATCGCGCAGTGCCTGATCCTGACCTCTCGCGAAGACGGCGATGAGCTGATCTACGAGATCAAGCGCGCCACGCCCGCCGCCGACAAGCCGCCCGTCGATTTCGAGCAGCCAGATTTCAAGCCGGCGGGCTACCTGCCGCCGACCTGATCCGGCCTTACTGAACGTCCGCGAACGCCTTTTGCAGCCGCGCAACCGCGTCTTTCACGCGGGCACGCGACGTGCCGAGGTTGAACCGCATGCAGTGTTCGCCCCCGGTACCGAACGCCGGGCCGGGGCTCGGCGCGATGCGGGCGTCCTCATGTACCCGGCGCACCACTTCGTCGTGCGCCATGCCGAGCGCTTCGAAATCGACCCAGGCGAGGTAGGTGGACTGCATCGGCATCGACGACACGCCGGGGATCGCCGCGATCCCGTCCGCGAAGACGCTCACGTTTCCGGCGAGATAGGCCGTCAGCTCATCGACCCATTCCGCGCCGGCCGGGGAATAGGCGGCACGTGTGATCTCCGTTCCGAAGCGGTTCGGCTGGATATCGAACTGCCGGATGCGAGTCGTGATTCGCTCCTGCAGGGATGGATCGGTTGCGATCAGGAAGCCGGTGCGCCCTCCGGCGACGTTGAAGGTCTTTGACGCGGCCATCGCCATGATCGTCCGGTCCATGTGCTGCGGCGCAGCGACCGGGAAGGGTATGTGCCGGTTGCCCGGCAGGATCAGGTCGTGGTGAATCTCGTCGCACAGCAGGATCAGGTCGTGCCGCGCGCAGAAGTCGCCGATCGCGACCTGCTCCTCCGCCGTCCAGATTCGCCCCGCCGGATTGTGCGGGGAGGAGATGATGAGCATCTTCTCCGCGCCGGTCAGCAATGTCTCCCACCGCTCGAAGTCGAGCGCGAACAGGCCGTTGTCATCTTTCGCCAGCGGAAGCTCGCGGACCTCGCGGTCGTTGCGGCGGACCTTGTTGGTGAACTCGTGGTACACCGGCGTCATGATCGCGACCGGGTCGCCCGGCGCCGTGAATATGTCGAGGCACAGCGCGATCGCGTTGCCGATCCCGTGGGTGGCGTTCATGCAATCGGTCGACACGGTCCAGCCATGCCGCGTCTCCAGCCACCAGGCGACCGCGTCGTAGCAGGCGGGCAGGGTGGAGAAATAACCGTGGAAGCCCGTTTCCGTCACCTCGCGCAGCGCGTCCGCGATGAAGGGGCCGCTCTCGAAATCCATGTCGGCGACCCACATCGGCAGCACGTCCTCGCCGGTGACGCCCAGCATATCCGTCATGTCCCACTTGATGGAGCCGATACCGGCGCGGCCGACGGGTTCGTCAAATGACATGTGAATTCCTCTGCTTGCACGTTCGGCGAGAAGCTACGCTTCTGTAACGTGGCCACAAGGGGCGAGTTGCGCGGCGGCAGGGCTTGTCCTAGATGAGCGTCATGGCGAAGCGCACCATCCTCATCCATCCCGACCCGCGGTTGAAGACCGTGGCCGAACCGGTGACCGAAATCACCGACCAGCTCCGCACGTTGGCCGACGACATGCTCGAGACGATGTACGACGCGCCGGGCATCGGCCTCGCCGCGCCGCAGGTCGGCGTGATGAAACGGCTGCTCGTGATGGATTGCGTGAAGGAAGAGGGCGAGGATCCCCGCCCGATGGTCCTGATGAATCCCGAGGTCACCTGGACGTCGGACGAAATGGCAACCTACGAGGAAGGATGTCTCTCGATCCCCGACCAGTACGCCGATGTCGAACGGCCGGCGGAGGTCGAGGTCGGCTGGCTCGGCCTTGACGGGGCGCAGCATTCCGAACGGTTCGACGGTCTCTGGGCGACCTGCGTCCAGCACGAGATCGACCATCTCGATGGCAAGCTGTTCATCGACTACCTCAAGCCGCTGAAGCGCCAGATGATCACCCGCAAGATGCAGAAGCTGAAGCGCGAGAAGGCGCGCGCCTGACATGGCGCTGCGGCCGATCCTGCTCTGGCCCGACCCGCGCCTCGCCGAGGTCTGCGCGCCCGTGACCGACTTCGACGACGCCCTGCGTGCGCTGTCCGACGACATGCTCGAGACGATGTACGACGCGCCCGGCCGCGGCCTCGCCGCGCCGCAGATCGGTGTGATGTCGCGCCTGTTCGTCGTCGACGTGGCGTGGAAGGAGGCCGAGCCAGAGCCCATGGTCTTCGTGAACCCGGTCCTGCTCGGCACGTCGGAAGAGGTCTGCAGTTACACCGAGGGGTGCCTGTCGATTCCCGGAGTCACCGCCAGCGTGATACGCCCCGAGGCGGTCGAACTCCGCTGGCAGGGCCTCGACGGGGTGGAGCGCACCGGCCGCATGGACGGTGCGCTCGCCCGCTGCATCCAGCACGAGCTCGACCATCTCGACGGCCTCGTCCATTTCGACCGACTCCCGCCTGCCGAACGCGCGGCGCTCGAGGCCGAGTACGCCGCATGAGCCGTCCATTCGTGATGTGGCCCGACAAGCGCCTGCGCACCCCAGCCGCGCCGGTCGAGGCCGTGACGGACGAAACCCGCGCCATCTGGGACGAGATGATCGAGGCGATGGAAGCGATGCCGGGCTACGGCCTCGCCGCGCCTCAGCTCGGCATCGGCCTGCAGCTCGCCGTCGTCGACGCCAGCACCGCGCGCGGGCAGGCCGTCCGCCTCGCCAATCCGGAAATCCTGCACGCCAGTGTCGAGCCGCGCGAGCACGAGGAAGCCTCGCCCAACCTCCCCGGCGTCTCCGCCGTCGTGACCCGGCCCCGCGCCGTCACCGTGCGGTTCCTGAACGCTGCCGGCGCGATCGAGGAGAAGGACTTTGTCGGCCTCTGGGCGACCAGCGTCCAGCACCAGATCGACCACCTTGCCGGCCGGATGTATTTCGACCGGTTGAGCCGCCTGAAGCGTGAGCGGCTGCTGAAGCGGGCCACGAAGCAGCGCTGACGGTTGGCCCCTTGGGCCAGTTTTGAGCAGCAAAAGTGGGTGCGCATCGAGCGCGCACCCTACCCCCGGAGCGCCGGAACCCTCTCCCCTCGGGGGAGAGGGCAGGGTGAGGGGTCAGCCCCCAACGGCACCCACCAAGCGCAAACCACCCAAACCCTTCCCGCCCCCTCTCCCCGATGCTACCTCCGCAACGAAACAACGCCGGAGCCACCATGCGCATCGTCTTCATGGGCACGCCCGACTTCTCGGTCCCCGTCCTCGACGCCCTCGTCGACGCGGGGCACGAAATCGCCGCCGTCTATTGCCAGCCGCCCCGCCCGGCGGGCCGTGGCAAGAAGGACCGCCCGACCCCGGTGCAGGCCCGGGCCGAGGCGCTCGGCCTCGAGGTGCGCTACCCGGTCTCGCTGCGTAACGCCGAGGCGCAGGCGGACTTCGCCGCGCTCGGTGCCGAGATCGCGGTCGTCGTCGCCTACGGTCTGATTCTGCCGCAGGCCGTGCTCGATGCCCCCGCGCGCGGTTGCCTCAACATCCATGCCTCGCTCCTGCCGCGCTGGCGCGGCGCCGCGCCGATCCACCGCGCGGTCATGGCCGGCGACGCGGAGACCGGCGTCTGCATCATGCAGATGGAGGCCGGGCTCGACACCGGTCCCGTCCTGTTGCGCCGCGACACCGCGATCGGCGTGGAAGAGACGACCGGATCCCTGCACGACCGGCTCTCAATGCTTGGAGCGTCGGCGATCGTCGACGCGCTCTCCCGTCTGGAAGAGCTGTCGCCGGAGGAGCAGCCGGAGGATGGCGTGACCTACGCCGCCAAGATCGACAAGGCAGAGGCCCGCATCGACTGGACCCGCCCCGCGACGGACGTCGACCGCCTGATCCGTGGCCTGTCCCCGTTCCCCGGGGCCTGGTGCAAAGCGGACGGCGAACGGCTGAAACTTCTGGGGTCCGGCCTCGCCGACCAGTCCGGTGCGCCGGGAACGCTCGGCCCCGGCTTCACGGTGACCTGCGGTGAGGGCGCGGTCCGAATCTCTCGCGTACAGCGCGAGGGCAAGCGCGCGATGGATGCGGGCGAGGTGCTGCGCGGCTGGCAGGGGGCGCCGGACCGGCTCGACTGATCTCGACCGGAGCCACCGAAGAGCCGTCCACGAGACCACAAAGCCCGGCGCGCCGCGCAGCGGATGCCCGGGGAACTGTCCCCGCGTCCGGCGAACAGCCGGCAACCGCTACTTCTTGAAAGGTGCCATCCCGGCACGCGCCAGCTCGTCGGCGCGCTCGTTCTCGGGATGCCCGGCATGACCCTTCACCCACTCCCAGGTGATCTCATGCCGCGCGGCGGCTTCGTCGAGGCGGCGCCAGAGGTCCTCGTTCTTCACGGGCTTCTTGGCGGCGGTCTTCCAGCCGTTCCGCTTCCAGCCCCTGAGCCAGGAGGTGATGCCGTCCTTCACATAGTTGCTGTCCGTCACCATCGTCAGCCTTGAGGGCCGCGCCAGCGCCTCGAGCGCGGTGATCGCGGCGAGCAGCTCCATACGGTTGTTCGTGGTCTGGGCTTCCCCGCCGGAGAACTCCTTCTGCCGGACGATTGTATCGCCGTCGCGGGCGATGAGGATCGCGCCCCAGCCGCCGGGGCCGGGATTTCCGGAGCAGGCTCCGTCGGTATAGGCGTAAAGGTCGGTCATGCCGGCGGAATGGCGCGGCTGCCCGCATTTGTCGAGCAGGATTTGCTCCGGCGCGCCATGCCTCAGCGGCAGGACTGTTTGAAAGGTCGGAGCCTCCGGCGGGAGGTATTTATGGCCAGATGAGCGAGCGGGTGCGTGCCGTTCCCTTGGTGAGTCCCCCGTGTCTTCGGGCCGGAAATACCTCTCGGGGGTGAATGGTCCGCAGGACCAGAGGGGGCAGACAGCCCCCTGAGGCGTCCGACCACAAGGGGGCAGGCCTGCGCGCCGAAGGTGGTCCGCCGGATCAGCGTGGCGCGGCGGCGCGGCGCAGCCGGTCGTTGATCGCGCGACCGAGGCCATGGTCGGGAATCGGCGCGACAGCGATCGCCGTTGCTCCCATCGCGTCGAGCTGGTGCAGGCAGCCGAACAGAGCCGCCGCCGCTTCGACGAGGTCGCCGCTCCGCGACAGGGTCAGATCACCCTCATGGGGACCGAAGCCGAGGTAGGTCTCGCCTTCCAGGGGAGACTCGACCGCGAGCCGGACCCGGCCCGCCGGGGCGTAGTGCGACGACAGCTGGCCGGGCGAGATCGGGGCGCTGCCCGGGTCGCCCGGTTCCTGCAGCGCCGTGCCGAGGCATCGCTCCAGCGCTTCGACCGGCAGTCCGCCGGCCCGCAGCAGGGTCGGCTCCGGCAGCAGTCCGACGATCGTCGATTCGAGCCCCACCGGGCAGGGCCCGCCGTCGAGTACCGCCGCGATCTTGCCGTCGAGCCCGGCGAGCACATGCTCCGCGCTCGTCGGGCTGATCCGTCCCGACAGGTTGGCCGATGGCGCGGCGAGCGGCCCGGTTTTTCGCAGCAGCGCCCGCGCGGCAGGATGGTCGGGCACGCGCACGCCGAGCGTCGGCAGACCCGCCGTGACCAGCGGCGCGATTCCCGCGTCGTCGCGCAGCGGCAGGACCATCGTCAGCGCGCCGGGCCAGAAAGCGGCGGCGAGCCGCTCGGCATCGTCCGTCATCTCGACCAGTTCCGCCGCCGCCTCCGCGTCCGCGACATGCACGATCAGCGGATTGAACGCCGGCCGCCCCTTCGCGCGGTAGACCCGGGCGACCGCCTCTCCGTTGCGGGCATCGGCGGCGAGGCCATAGACCGTCTCCGTCGGCAGCGCGACGATCTCGCCGGCCCCAAGCAGGGCGGCGGCCTCCGCGAGGCCGGCATCATCCGTGGTCAGGTGTCTGGTCATGACGTGGCGTTCCGGTTGCGGGGTGGGGGCGCACGGCTAGCCTGTGGCCCATTCGTCCCGACCGGGCATAGACCTGTGCCGCCGGCCGGACAAGCAGCGCACGGGAGGCGTTTCATGCCATATCAGGCCTCGGTTTCCGAGTTCCGTTTCCTCCTCGACCATGTCGTCGGCTTCGAGCGCGTCGCCGACACCGACCGTTTCGCGGAGGCCACGCCCGAGACGGTGGACGCCATTCTCACCGAGGCCGGTCGGCTCTGCCAGACCATCGTCGCCCCGCTGCAGCGCCCCGGTGACACCAATCCCGCAAGGCTCGAGAACGGCATCGTGCGCACGCCCCCGGGCTTCGGCGAGGCGTTCGCCGCCATCGCCGAGGGCGGCTGGATCGGCATCTCCGCCGATCCGGACTACGGCGGAATGGGCCTGCCCCTGACGCTCACCACCGCGTTCAACGACATGATGGCAGGCGCCTGCCTTGCCATGCAGCTCAACCCGCTGATGAGCCAGGGCCAGATCGAGGCGCTCGAACATCATGCCAGCGACGAGTTGAAGGCGCTCTACCTGCCAAAGCTGATCTCCGGCGAATGGTGCGGCACGATGAACCTCACCGAACCGCAGGCGGGCTCGGACGTCGGCGCGCTCAGCACGAAGGCGGAGCCGAACGGCGACGGCACTTTCGCGATCACCGGTCAGAAGATCTACATCACCTGGGGCGACAACGATTTCTCCGACAACGTCTGCCACCTCGTTCTCGCGCGGCTGCCGGACGGCCAGCCGGGGACGCGCGGTATCAGCCTCTTCCTCGTTCCGAAATATATCCCCGATGCCGACGGCACCCCGGGCGAGCGCAATTCGCTGCAGGTCGTCAGCCTCGAGCACAAGCTCGGTCTGCATGGCTCCCCGACCGCAGTCATGGAATACAGCGGCGCGACCGGCTGGCTCGTCGGGCCCGAGCACGGCGGCATGGCCGCGATGTTCACGATGATGAACAATGCCCGGCTCGGCGTCGGCACGCAGGGTGTCGGCGTAGCCGATGCCGCCTTCCAGCTCGCCCTCGCCCACGCGACGGGGCGCAAGCAGGGCAAGGCCGCCGGCAGCGGCACCATCGTCGAACATGCCGACGTGCGCCGGATGCTGGCCGGCATGAAAGCCGATCTCTTCGCCGCCCGCGCCATCACGCTCGCCTGCGCCGTCGCGCTTGACATGGCGAAGGCCACGGGCGAGGACGCGTGGGCCGCCCGTGCCGCCCTGCTGACGCCGATCGCCAAGGCCTTCGGCACCGACATCGGCGAGGAAATCGCCTCGACCGGCATCCAGGTCCATGGCGGCATGGGCTTCATCGAGGAGACGGGGGCCGCGCAGCTGCTGCGCGACGTGCGCGTGACCTCGATCTACGAAGGCACCAACGGCATCCAGGCGATGGACCTTGTCGGACGCAAGCTGGCCGACAAGGGTGAGGCCGCGTTCCGCCTGATCGACGAGATCTGCGCCGGCTCCGAAGCGGCCCGCGCCGAACAGCCCGGCCTTGCAGACGCGGTCTACGATGCGGCTGAATCGCTGCGCGACGCGACCGAGGCGCTGGTCGCGCGCGACCCGGCCGACCGCTTCGCCGATGCCGTGCCCTACCTGCGCGCCTTCGCCCGCGTCCTCGGCGGGCACTTCCACCTCGTCGCGGCGACCTCGGGCGAGGCAGCCCGCACCAAGCTCGCCCGGTTCTACATCGATCGTCTGCTCCCGGAACATGCGAGCCTGCTCGCCGGGCTCGATGCCGCTGACGCGGTGCTCGACCTTTCGCCGGACGAGCTCGCCGCGTGACCATCCGGGCCGAGGCGATATCGACCCCGTGGGACACGCCGCCCGCGGCAGGCGAGGCGATCGAGGTGGCCGAGGGCATTTACTGGCTGCGCTTGCCGCTGCCGATGAAGCTCGACCACGTGAATGTCTACGCGCTTGACAACGGGGACGGCTGGACGCTGATCGACACCGGCATGGCGACGACAGCCGGACGTGCCGCGCTGCGGGCCGCGCTCGACGGACCGCTCGCGGGCAAGCCTGTCACACGCGTCGTCGTCACGCATCACCACCCCGACCACGTCGGCCTCGCCGGAGGGTTGATGGCACAGGGGGCGGAGCTCCTGATCCCGCGCACCGCCTACCTGATTGCGCGGATGCTCGTGCTCGACGAGCAGGACGTCGCGCCGCCCGAATCCGTCGCGTTTTACCGCGCCGCCGGGCTGGAGGGCGCGGCGCTCGACCGCTACATCGCCCGCCGGCCATTCAACTTCGCTGATGTGGTGGAGCCCCTGCCGCTCGGCTTCCGGGACCTGCCAGAAGGCGGGATGCTGAAGATGGGCGGGCGCACTTGGGACATTCGGCTCGGCGGCGGCCACGCCATCGACCACGCAACCTTCTGGTGCCGCGAAGAGCCGCTCGTCCTCGGCGGCGACCAGCTGCTGCCCGGCATCAGCCCCAACCTCGGCGTGCACCCGACGGAGCCCGAGGCCGACCCGGTCGCCGACTGGATCGCGGCGTGCCGGCGCCTCGCCCCCTTCGCGACGGAGGACCAACTGATCCTGCCCGGCCACAAGCTGCCCTATCGCGGCCTGCCGTTCCGCCTGCGCCAGATGGAGGAGAACCATCACTCCGCCCTCGCGCGGCTGCGCAATCACCTGGCCGAGCCACGCACGGCGATCGAGTGTTTCCCCGCGCTCTTCCGCCGCCGGATCGGCGAGGGCGAATTCGGCCTCGCGCTGGTGGAGGCGGTTGCCCATTGCAATCACCTCTGGCTCGCAGGGGAGGCCAGCCGCACCCGGCGCGGCGACGCATGGGTGTACAGTACGGCGTGACCTTGCGCCCAACCTTGCACCCGGCGGCGCGGCATGCTCCGGTCTCGCACATGACGAATGATGAGATCGCCACCGCCGCCGAGGCGCACGAGGCCGACGCGCTGCCCGCCGTGCACGAAGTGCACGCCGATCCCGCCACCGGGATCGTCGCGGTCCCCGAGGGTCTGAAACGCAGCGCCGAGCGCAAGAGCGCCGCCCGCTGGGCCTACGAGCGGCTGATCCTCTACATCCGCAACTTCGAGCAGCAGCTCGATTCGGAACACGAGGTCGCCATCGGCTTCACCGGCGGCGATGCCGGCGTGATCCGGATCGAGGGGATGGGGTACTTCGACCCTGACATCGTGACCTTCTACGGGGCCGATGGCACGGGCGCGAAGACGCAGGTGATCCAGCATGTCACGCAGCTCAACGTCCTGCTGCGCGCGATGCCCAAACATATCGATCAGCCCAAGGCGAACCGGATCGGCTTCCGCCTCGCCCGTGATCTCGACGCCGAGGACGAGGCGGGCGATGCAACGCCGCCACCTGCGACAGACTGACAGCTTCGTGAAGGTGACAGGGGCGACGCGATCGTCTAAGCACCGGACAACCAACGCACGAGGGAGCCGACATGGCCGAACACAAGCACGGTGAGATGGACATCTCCGTTCAGCAACAGACCTTCGACACCTTCATCAAGTTCGTCACCCGTGGTGCGATCGTGATCATCGTCGGTCTCGTCCTCCTCGCCCTCGTCAACGGCTGACAGGCCAGCCCCGGATCATCCCCTTGCAGCGACGCGCTTTCCTTCTCGGCGCCCCGGCAACCCTGCTGACCGCCTGCGGCGCGGCAGAGCCGACCTGGGCGCCCGACGAATTCCTCAATCCCCGCATCTATGCCTTCGACGGGCCGCCGATGCTCACGCTCTTCACCATGCGGGAAGAGGGCGGCGGGCAGGGCGCGCACACCGGGCTGATGATCAATGCCAGCCAGCGGGTTATCTTCGATCCCGCCGGGACCTTCGGCCACGAGTCGATCCCGGAGCGGAACGATGTCCATTACGGCATCTCTCCGCAGGTCGAGGAATATTATGAGACCTACCACGCGCGGATCACCTACTACCTCTACAGACAGGACAAGGTCGTGCCTGCGCCGGTCGCCGAACAGGCGCTGCGCCGCGCGATGACTTTCGGCGCCGTGCCCAAGGCCCAGTGCGCCCGCGCGACCTCGACCATCCTGTCCGAGCTGCCGGGGTTCGAATCGATCAACGTCACGTGGTTCCCGAACGCGCTCGCCCGCCAGTTCGACCGCCTGCCCGGCGTCACCAGCCGCGAACGGCACGAGACGGACAGCGACGACAAGACGATCGCCCGCGCCGCCTTTGACGAACAGGTCGCCGAATAGCGCACGGTCTCCGGCCTTCTTCGGGCTTCAAATATTTCTCGGGGGTGAATGGTCCGCAGGACCAGAGGGGGCAGACAGCCCCCTGAACCTGTCCGCCCGGAGGGCGGGCGTCCAGAGCGCACCGAAGGTGCGCCGCCGGATCAGGCCTGCAGCCAGATGCCGAGGTAGAACACCGCCGCCCCCGCCGCGATCGACAGCACGAGGTTCTTGCGCCAGACGCCGACCAGCAGCGTGGCGAGCGCCGCCGCGATCCACGCCGCGTCCGGCTCCCCGCCGGTCGAATCGGGCCAGAGCACCAGCGGCGCGACCATCCCCGGTAGCACCGCGACCGGCGTGTAGCGCAGCAGCCGCAGCACCAGCGGCGGCAACTTGCGGTCGCCGATTATGCCCAGGAACGAGAATCGGATCAGGAAGGTGCCGATCCCGAGCAGGACGATCAGCAGCCAGATCGCGGCGGAACTCATGGTGCCGGCCTCCCCATCAGGATCTCGACCGTCGCGCCCACCGCCATCGCGCAGGCCGCCGCCAGCAACAGCCCTGTGCCCGCCGGCAGTCCGGCCAGCAGCAGCGCCACGATGACCGAAGTCACCGCCGCCGCGACATGGGCCAAGGTTTTCAGCATCGGCGCAACGACGGCGAGGAAGGTGATCGGCAGCGCGAAGTCGATGTTCGCCTCGTCCGGAATGGCCGACCCGACCAGCGCACCGACGATCGTCATCGACGCCCAGAGCGGCGCGATCGGGATGGCCACGCCGAGGAAGAACGCCACCCGTTCGCCGACCGTCATCTGCGGCTCTGCCTCGTAGCGGGCGACGGACAGCGCGAAGGTCTGGTCGAAGTTCAGGTAGCTCACCAGCGCCCGCTGCCAGAGCGGCGCGCTCCCCAGCCACGGCACGAGTGAGGCCGAATACATCGCCATTCGCAGGTTTACCGCCAGCGCGCCCGCAAGCGCCATCCAGACGCCCGCCCCGTCGAGGATCAACTGCAGCGCAGTCAGCTGCGACGCGCCCGCGATCACCAGCAGCGTCATCGAGAAGGCCTGGATCAGCGGCAGGCCCGCCTCGGTCGCGACCACGCCGAACAGCAGGCCGAACGGCCCCACGACGAGCACGAACGGCAGCCCGTCGCGAAAGCCCTGCCAGAAGGCGGATTTCTCGGTGGAGGTGGTCATTGCGGTGAATTACTCTGAAGGTCGCACCGTGGGTATCCGGCGACGGAAGGAATGGCAATTGGCCCGGCTCGAGGATCTCTCCGGCTATCGTCTCGCTCCCGATCCGGAGGCCGCGCGCCTGACCCGGAGGGTGGCCGGGCACGATGAAACCGGCGCGCGCATCGAGGCCGACGTGGTCGAGGAACGCCCCCTGACGATCTACCTCAACAGCCGGGAGATCGTCACCGCCATGACCATCGGCGACTACCCGGAATATCTCGCTCTCGGTTTTCTGAAGAACCAGGGGATGCTGGCGGATGGCGAGGATGTGACCGGCGTCGATTACGACGCGGAAGTCGAGACGGTCGTCGTGCGGACCCGTTCGCGGACCACCTACGAGGACAAGCTCAGCCGCAAGACTCGCACCAGCGGCTGCGCCGTGGGCACCGTTTTCGGCGATATGATGGAGGGGCTCGAGGGCCTCACTCTGCCAGACCTCGCCTTGAAAACGTCCGATCTCTACGCGCTGTCGCACCGGATCAACCGGACGCCCTCGCTCTACCTGCGGGCCGGGGCGATCCACGGCACCGTGCTCTGCCGGGGGGATCAGCCGCTCGTCTACATGGAGGATGTCGGCCGCCACAACGCCGTCGACAAGATCGCCGGTTGGATGGTCGCGACGGGGGAGGGCGCGGCGGACAAGACTCTCTACACGACCGGACGGCTGACCTCCGAGATGGTCATCAAATGTGCGCTCATGGGCATCCCGGCGCTGGTCTCGCGCTCGGGCTTTACCGCGTGGGGTGTCGAGATTGCCAACCAGGTCGGCCTGACCCTGATCGGACGTCTCAAGGGCCGGCGCTTCCTCTGCCTCGCCGGGGAAGACCGGCTGGTGCGTGACGCGTCGCCGGACGGGACGGAGTCCACGGAATGAAGGCGCCGGTCGGAGTGATCCTCGCAGGGGGGCGCGCGACGCGGATGGGCGGCGGCGACAAGGGGCGGCTGCGGCTCGGACGATCGACCATCCTCGACCACGTGATCGACCGTTTCTCGCCGCAAGTCGCCGCGCTGGCGCTCAACGCCAACGGCGACGCCGGGCGCTGGTCCGATGTCGGCCTGCCGGTGCTGCCCGACGGGATCGACGGCTTTCCCGGACCGCTCGCCGGGGTGCTCGCCGGGCTCGACTGGGCGGCGGAGCAGGGCGCCGACCATGTGGTGAGTGCCGCCGCCGACACGCCGTTCCTGCCGCCCGACCTCGTACCCCGCCTGCTGCTCGCGGCGGAGGAGGGGGCTGTGCCGATCGCGCTCGCCGCGTCGCCCTCTGGTCGTCAGCCGACCTTCGGGCTCTGGCCCGTCGCGCTGCGCGACGACCTCCGCCAGGCGCTGACGGACGGACTGCGAAAGGTGGTGATCTGGACCGATCGCCACGGCTGCGCGATGGCCGAGTTCCCCGACGATACCGCCTTCTTCAACGTGAACACGCCCGAGGACCTTGCGACCGCGGAGACGATGGCGTGAGGCTGTTCGGGATCGTCGGCTACAAGAACTCCGGCAAGACAGGACTGGTGGAGCGACTGGTCATCGAGCTGACGGGCCGGGGCCTCAGGGTCTCCACCCTCAAGCACGCGCACCATGCGTTCGATGTCGACCAGCCGGGCCGCGACAGCCACCGCCACCGGGACGCCGGGGCGCGGCAGGTGCTGGTTGCCTCGGACCGTCGGTGGGCGCTGATGAGCGAGCTCGGCGATGCGCCCGAGCCGACCCTCGATGAGTTGCTCGAACGGCTCGACCCGGTGGACGTGGTGCTGGCGGAGGGCTGGAAAACCGCGCCGATCCCGAAGATCGAGGCCTGGCGCGAAGCGGCCGGCAACCCGCTGCTCGCACCCGACGACTCCACCGTCCGGGCGGTTGCCTCGGACGTCGAGGTGACGGTGCCGTGCCCGCGCTTCCCGCTCGACGATGCGTCCGCCATCGCCGACTTCATCCTGTCGGAGCCCGCATGACCCGGTTCGACGCCGTCCTGATGGTTGACTGGTCGGGGTCCGCCACGCCGACCTCCGCCAAGCCGAAGAAGGACGCGATTTGGATCGGTGAAGCGTCGGACAACGGCGTGACCGCCAGCTACCACCGCACGCGAGCCTCGGCGATGGCGGCGATCTCTGCCCGCATCGACACGGCGCTGGCCCACGGCGAGCGGCTGCTGATCGGCTTCGATTTCCCCTTCGCATACCCCCGCGGCTTCGCCCATGCGCTGACCGGCGCGACCGATCCGCTGGGCCTCTGGGACTGGCTGGCTGAGCGGATCGAGGACGCGCCCGACAATGCCAACAACCGGTTCGAGGTCGCCGCCGCGATCAATGCGCGCTTCCCCGGCGTCGGCCCGTTCTGGGGGCGGCCCGCGCACCTCGACCTGCCCGACCTGCCGACGCATGGCAGCGCGCGAACCTTCAAGGGCTTCCCCGAAAGGCGCGAGGTCGAGGGATTGCTGAAAAGCACGCACCCCTGCTGGAAGCTGTTCACCACCGGTTCGGTCGGTTCGCAGGCGCTGCTCGGGCTGCCGCGTCTGGCGGCGCTGCGGCAGCGCTACGGCAAGGCGATCGCAATCAGCCCGTTCGAACGCGCCGAGGCCCCGGTCGTTCTGGCGGAGATATTCCCCACGCTGCTCGACCGCGTGGTGCGCGCCCGGACAGGAGCGGACGATATCCGCGACGAGGTGCAGGTCAGGACGCTGGCCGAGGCGTTCTTCCGGCTCGCGCCGGAGCAGCTTGCCGCGATGCTGGCCGAAGGCGATGCCGAGGAAGGCTGGATCCTCGGCATCGGCCATGCTGACGCTCTGGAACGGGCGTTGCCATCAGGGGGCGTCGTCCGGGACTTCACGCCGGTGCCGCCGCTCTCGGACGATTGCTTTGCGCTGCCCCGCGGGGTGACCTGGACGCCGGTGGACGAGGCGCTCGACCTGCTGCGCGACCGACTTTCCCCGGTGACGGAAAGCGAGATCTGCCCCGTGACCGAGGCCGTAGGCCTGCCGCTCGCGGAGGATGCCGTCGCGGCACGGTCACATCCGCCGGGCGCGAACGCGGCGGTGGACGGCTACGGCTTCGCCCACCCCGGGCCCCAGACGGGCGCTCTGGTCCTGCCGCTGGTCCGTGGCCGGGCGGCTGCGGGCGCGCCCTTCGATCAGCGTGTCGCATCGGGGCAGGCAGTGCGCATCCTGACCGGGGCGCTGCTGCCCGACGGGGTCGATACCGTGGCGTTGCAGGAGGACTGCGCGGTCTCCGACGGAGACGTCGCGATGACGAAGGCCCCGAAACCCGGCGCCAACACCCGCAAGGCGGGTGAGGACATCCGGACGGGCGATCCGGTGCTCCCGGCCGGTCGGGTCCTCACGCCGGGGGATCTCGCCACCCTGTCGGCGGCGGGGCTCGGCACGGTGACGGTCCGGCGGCGGCTGAGGGTTGGCGTGCTGTCTACGGGGGACGAGCTGCGCGCTCCGGGGGAGGCCGACGGCGTGTCGCACACGATCGACGCCAATCGGCCGATGCTTTTGTCGCTGCTCGGCCGCTGGGGCTACGAGCCGGTCGACCTCGGCATCGCGCCAGACAGTCAGGACGCGGTCCGCGACCGGCTCGAGCACGGCGCGGCCGAGGCGGATGCGATCCTCACCTCCGGTGGCGCTTCGGCGGGGGATGAAGACCACGTCAGCCGTCTGCTGAACGAGACCGGGTCGATGCAGCTCTGGCGGATCGCGGTGAAGCCGGGACGTCCGCTGGCGCTCGGCCTGTGGCGGGGGGCGCCGATATTCGGCTTGCCCGGCAACCCGGTCGCCGCCTTCGTCTGCACGCTGATCTTCGCGCGGCCCGCGCTCGCGCGGCTGGCCGGCGCAGGCTGGCCGGACGTCGTCGGGTTCGAGGTGCCCGCCGCCTTCACCAAGTCGAAGAAGCAAGGCCGGCGCGAGTACCTGCGCGCGCGCATCCGCGAGGGCCGGGCGGAAGTCTTCGCCTCCGAAGGTTCGGGCCGGGTCACCGGGCTGAGCTGGGCCGAGGGGCTGGTCGAACTGGCCGAACCTGCGCGGCAGATCGCGCCCGGCGACCCGGTGCGGTTCCTCCCGTTCGGGAGCTTCGGCCTGTGATCGTGCGCAAGGGGTTCCACCCCGACGACCGCCCGGTGCTGGCGCGGCTCTACTGGCAGGCGTTCGGGGGCAAACTGGGTCGCGTCCTTGGTCCCGAGCAGAAGGCGTTGCGCTTCATCGAGGAAATGGCGAGCCCGTCCCATGCCCTCTGCGCCTACGACGGCGAGGTCCTGATCGGCGTCGCCGGGTTCCACACGCGGGACGGGGCGCTGGTGGGCGGCGACTTCGCCGATCTGCGGCGGGTCTACGGCCTGCCGGGCGCGCTTTGGCGGGCCGCTTGCCTGCGGCTGCTGGAGCGTCCGATGGAGCAGCGACAGCTGCTCGTGGACGGTATCTTCGTCACCGAAGCGGAGCGCGGGCGCGGCGTCGGCACCGCGCTGATCGAGGCACTGGCACGGGAGGCGCAGGCGCGGCATTGCCGCGAGGTGCTGCTCGACGTGGTGGAGGACAACGTCTCCGCGCGGGCGCTCTATGATCGGCGGGGGTTTCAGGAAGTGGGGGAGCGCGGCTCGCCCCTGATCCGGCTGCTGTTCGGTTACGGCAAGGCGACGACGATGGCGAGGCGCATCATGTGAGCCGTGCGATACAGTGGGGCGCGGCGCGGCTCACTCCTCGCTCACGTCCTCTTCGGCCGAGCCGGGGTCGAGCACGGTCTGGAACTCGCCGTCATAGGCGACGAAGGCCTGCACGCAGGGGCTGGCCCCGAAGTTGTCGCAGCGCGATCCGTGCCGCGCGAGCAGGATCACCCGCTCGCCCGCGAAATCGACCGTCTCCCACTTGAAGCCCCACCAACTCTTGGACCAGCTGCCGTCGATGACGAAATGGATCGGCGAGCCACCTGTGCCGTGCCAGTGGGCCATGTTCCACTCGCAGGAGACATATTCGAAATCGACGACCTCGTCGTCGGACATCCCGTCTCCATCGAGGTCGGCGGAGATGATCGCGCCATCCCGTACCTCGAGCGCGCCGGCTTCGATCGACTCGCAGGTCTCGGCGGCCTCGTCGAGGATCATCTGTGCCCGCTCGCTCTGAGCGAGGGCAGGCGCGGCGAGGAGCGACAGCAGCAGCGCGAGATGTTTCATGACTTCTGTCCGATCCTCGTTTCGGTGCCCGCCCGGAGCCGGGCTATGTTCGCAGCATGCCGGATGTAGACGAGGACCGCGAGGAGGAGCGCCATCACGAATATGTCGGCGTGCCCGACCAGCAGCGCCCAGGTCGGTGCCAGACCTGCAGCGACGAGCGCGGCGAGCGACGAGAAGCGGAAGGCCGCAGCGACGGCCAGCCACGTGACACAGGTCAGCAGCCCCACGGGCCAGGCGACGGCGAGCATGATCCCGATGAAGGTCGCCACGCCCTTGCCGCCCCGAAAGCCGAGCCAGACCGGGAAGCAATGGCCAAGGAAGCTGGCCACCGCCGCAATCTGCGCCGCGTCGGGCCCCGCCAGCCACCGGGCCAGCAGCACCGCCACCGCGCCCTTGCCGCCGTCGAGCAGCAGCGTCAGCGCCGCCGCCCGCTTGTTGCCGGTGCGCAGCACGTTGGTCGCGCCGATATTGCCCGAGCCGACCTTGCGCAGATCGCCGAGGCCGAACGCCCGCGACAGCAGCACGCCGAAGGGCACGGAGCCGAGCAGGTAGCCGAGGATGGCCCAGAGGATCAGGAGAGTGGCGGGTGAGGTGAGCTCAGGCATCTGTCATCCTTCCGGTCCGCCCCAGCCGAGGATCCATGCCGCGACGGTCAGCCAGTGGAGCGTGATGGCCGGCAGCAGCGTCCCGCTTCGCCATGTGCTCAGCGTCGCCGAGAGGCCGAGCGTCGCGGTCAGGGCGAGGAAGGCGGGATCGGTGAAGAGCGGCACCATCGCGGGGCGGAACAGCCAGGCCGCGAGCGGGTGCCAGGCGAGGTAGGTGGCCAGCAGAAGTGCCGCCACGGGAAGGCTGCGCAGGCGCGGGCGCAGCAGCGGGCCGCGAAAGACCAACTCTTCCGCGATCGCCGGGACGAGCAGGGCAAGCGCCGCCTGTTTCGCGCGCGAAACGTCGACGTTGGGCTGCAATTGTCCGGGAAAGCCGGAAAATCGGTTGAGGATCAGTGCGACGAGCACGATCGCGGCCAGCATCGCCGCGGCTTCGAGCCAGTCGCGGCGGCGGCCTGTCATCCATGAACCTGCCGTCCTCCGACCCACGTTCCCCTGACGCGGCCCTGCATCCGCGCGCCATCAAACGGCGTGTTCTTCGATTTCGAGAGCAGCGCGAACCGGTCCATGATGAACGGCGCGTCCGGGTCGAACAGGACGAGGTCGGCGGGCGCGCCTTCGGACAGGCGTCCGCTATCGAGCGCCAGTCGCTTCGACGGGTTCAGCGACAGCGCGCGGAACAGGCCCGGCATGGACAGATGCCCGGAATGATACAGCCGCAGTGCGGCGGGCAGCAGCGTCTCGAGCCCGACGGCGCCGGAGGCGGCTTCCTCGAACGGCAGGCGCTTGCTCTCCTCGTCCTGCGGCGTGTGCATCGAGCAGATCACGTCGATCAGGCCGGAGGCGACCGCTTCCACCACGGCGAGACGGTCGTCCTCGTGCCGGAGCGGCGGCTTCACCTTGAAGAAGGTGCGGTAGTCGGCGACGTCGAGCTCGTTCAGCGTCAGGTGGTGGATCGACACGCCGGCGGTGATGTCGAGCCCGTTGCGCTTCGCCCGCTCCAGCGCGGGCAGGGCGCGGGCGGTGGTGAGCTGGTCGATATGGAGCCGCGCGCCGGTCATCTCCGCCAGCGCGATCTGGCGATCGAGCTCCATCCGCTCGGCCATCGGCGTCACGCCGGAGAGGCCGCGCAGCGATGCGAACTTGCCCGAGGTGGCGCAGGCGCCGGCGGAGAGGATCGGCTCCTGCACGTGGGCGACGACGAGTGCGCCGAGCGCGCGGGCGTAGGTCAGCGCGCGGGAATAGACCTTGGTGTTTTCGACCACGCGGTCGCAGTCGGAGAAGGCGACGGCGCCGGCATCAAGGAGGAAGCCGATCTCCGTCATCTCGCGCCCCTCGCGGCCCTTCGTGAGCGCCGCCATCGGCAGAACGCGCACGATCGAGTCGGCGCTGGCGCGGCGTTCGACGAACTCCAGCGTCTCGGGCGTGTCGATCGCGGGGGTCGTGTCGGGCCGGGTGATCATCGTGGTGACCCCGCCTGCGGCGGCGGCGCGCCCGGCGGAGGCGAAGCTCTCCTTGTGGCGCTCGCCCGGCTCGGAGACCTTCACGCCGAGGTCTACGATGCCGGGGGCGAGGAACTGGCCGCCGCAATCCATCGCGCCGTCGGGGATGTCGGTGCCGTCGATGAGAGCGGCGATGCGGCCGTCCTCGATCCGAAGCCCGCCGGGACGGACCTCGTCACGTTCGGGGTCGATCAGGCGGGCGTTGGCGAGAATCACGGTGGTCATCGGGGCTCCGGCTTGCGGGGTCTTTCTACCGTATGGAGGCGTGGGGTCGAGGGGGTGTTGCGGGGTGAGTTAGGCGTGGCCCTCTTCCGACGGGGGAGAGGGTTGGGTGAGGGGCAGCACGGCTGCGCATCGAGCGCGCACCCTACGGATGGGTGGGACGTGGCCCTCCCCCCTCGGGGGAGAGGGTTGGGTGAGGGGGCAGCACGGGAGCGCATCAAGCGCGCATCCTACGGATGGGTGGGACGTGGCCCTCCCCCCTCGGGGGAGAGGGTTGGGTGAGGGGGCAGCTCGGGTGCGCATCGAGCGCGCACCCTACGGATGGGTGGGACGTGGCCCTCCCCCTCGGGGGAGAGGGTTGGGTGAGGGGCAGCACGGGTGGGCATCAGGCGCGCACCCTACAGATGCGTGGCGCCGCCCTATCCCCATGTGTGAGGGGGCAAGCCAACGACCCCGATCAACTCACCCGTTCCCCTCGGCCGCCATCTTGATGCCGCGCATGATGCGGTAGACCTCGCGGCCGTCGTCGATGCGGGCGAACTCGATCGGGGTGCGTACGGTGCGGGTCCGCCGACGGCCGTTGCGGCTCGAGGTGACGGTCCGCGTATCATACGCGAAGCGGACCGTGGCCGGGTCTCCGTCGAAGAGGCGGATCTCGGTGGTCTCGTCGATCGGCCAGTCCGACAGCGTCCGGCCCCGAAACGGATGGTCCACGGCGATGAAGGCCCGCTTGTCGGTCAGCGTGTAGTAGGTCCGGGTCATCAGATAGCTCGACCAGAGGAACCGGCCGATCGCGTTCCACAGCCCGATGAACAGGAAGATCAGCCCGAAATAGGGAAACAGCGCGAAAGGGCCCGGTGCGTCGCGGGGTGGGCCCATCGAAAAGGCCATCGACATCCAGAAGAGCGAGAACACCACGAAGACGCCGCCCATCAGCCCTTCGAACAGGTTGTAGCCGGCGAAGCTCAGTCCGCTGCGCGGGCGGCCCTGCCAGCGTACCGTCTCGCCGTCGTCGAGGATGCCTTCCCAGCCGGAAGGCGCGGTTGAAATGGTTGCCGTCATCGAAATCGTCCTGCGTGCCGAAATATGCCGGGAGTATGCCCGGGAAGGCGGCATCGGGGAAGCGGTGTTGGAAAGTTGCCGTATGGCCCTGACGTGCGCCCGGACCCTGTCCGCGACGGACGGCGCTGCCCGACCCGCCCGGGGCTTGGTCCGGTCGGTCAGGCGTCGCGCGCGGCCTCGATCCGCTCCAGCGTGAGGCGGGGCTTGCGCTGGAACCGGACGAGGTGGCGGCTGCCGGAATTGGTCGTCACCTGCACGGCGGAGCCGAACGGGCGCAGCTTGTCGATGCGCTTGAGCTCGATCTCCTGCCCGCCGGGTCCGACGAGGCGGCGGTCGGTGAGGTGCCAGCGCTCGGTCATGTCGCGATCGGCCGCGCTCTTGTGGCGGGCGGCGACGATGAGGATGGCGACCGGCGGGCCGGCGAAGGCGAGCGGCCTCCAGACCAGCCAGAAGGACAAGGCGGACAGCGCTGCCGCCAGCACGGCGAGCCACGCGTGGTCGCGGGTGTAGACCGCCGGGTCCGGGGCGAACGATTGCAGCAGGCGCTCGTCCGGAGCGAGGTCGGGCGCCTCGGGATCGGGGAGAGCCTCGCTCACGAGATCAGGATCATCACGAGGACGAGCGCGAAGAGCACCAGGAGCACAAGCACCGCGATCCGCCCGCCGATCGCTGCGTCGGAGGGTGGCTTGCGGGTCTCGTCGAGCGTGCCTTCGGCAGCGTCGGCGCGCAGCTTCTCCATCGGGGCGATCACCGTCGGCTCGGAATAGGTGCCGATCCAGCGCAGGGGTGGGCCGACTTCGAGCGTCCGGCCCTTCACCGCATTCGACAGAAGGATCAGCACGTGTCCGCGCAGCCCGTCGAGCCGGGAGGCGTCCGGGCGGACCTGGTCGACATCCATGCCCATCCCCTCGACGAGGTAGGACGACAGGCCGAGGCCCGCCAGGTTGCCGATCGGGAACAGCTCCACCTGCTCCATGTCGAGCGTCTCGATCCCGAGCGCGGCGGCGAGGTCGTCCGGCGTCAGCGCCTCCGCCCGTTCCGGGTCGAGGTCGACGGCGAAGACACGGGCGTGACCGTGTTCGGAGGCGGGAACCTGCATCGTGGTACTCATGCCGGCACAGCGCCCGCCTTGCGGGCTTCGCGCAGGTTGCGGGCGAGCATGTCCATCGCGGCCATGCGCACGGCGACGCCCATCTCGACCTGTTCCTGGATGACGGAGCGGTTGATGTCGTCGGCGAGGGTGCCGTCGATTTCCACCCCGCGGTTCATCGGTCCGGGGTGCATCACGATGGCGTCGGGCTTGGCGTGGGCGAGCTTTTCGGCATCGAGGCCGTAGCGGTGGAAATACTCGCGCTCTGACGGGATGAAGCCGCCGTCCATCCGTTCCTTCTGGAGGCGCAGCATCATCACCACGTCGACGTCGCGCAGCCCTTCGCGCATGTCGTCGAACACCTCGACCCCGAAGTCGGCGACGCCGGAGGGCATCAGCGTCGGCGGGGCGATCAGGCGGACCCGGTTCTCCATCTTGCCGAGCAGCATGATGTTGGAGCGGGCCACGCGGGAATGTGCGATGTCGCCGCAGATCGCGATGGACAGCCGGTGCAGCCGGACCTTGGCGCGGCGGATGGTGAGCGCGTCGAGCAGCGCCTGCGTCGGGTGCTCGTGCCGTCCGTCCCCGGCGTTCAGCACGGCGCAGTTCACCTTCTGCGCCAAGAGGTCGACCGCGCCGGAGTTCGGGTGCCGCACGACCAGCAGGTCGGGCCGCATCGCGTTCAGCGTCAGCGCGGTGTCGATCAGCGTCTCGCCCTTCTTCACCGAGGAGGAGGCGATTCCCATGTTCATCACGTCGGCGCCGAGCCGCTGGCCGGCGAGCTCGAAGCTCGCCTGCGTGCGGGTCGAGTTCTCGAAGAACATGTTGATCTGGGTGAGGCCGGCCAGCACGTCGCGGTGCGCGACGCCGCGGCGGTTGTCCTCCGCATAGCGGTCGGCGAGGTCTATCAGCGCGGTGATCTCGTCCTGTCCGAGATGCTCGATCCCGAGGAGGTGGGGGGCGCGAAAGGTCATGTGGTCTCCGACCGGTTGCGGACCCGTTATATCCGGGCGGCGTGGCGCGGCAACCCGGGGACGGCGGGTGACGCTCGGCTGCGCCGTCGCCCCACCCGCCGTCCCGCCGCGCCGTGTGACAAGACCGGCGCGGCAGGCTATCGCTGGGGCCACACCTGCAGGAATGGATTCGGCGGCATGGAGCTGAGCTACTGGGACGCGAAGGCGGCGCTCGACTGGCAGATCGAGCTCGGCATCGACGAGGCGATCGGCGACGAGACGGTCGACCGCTACGCGCTCGAGCCCGCGCGCCCGGCCGAGGCCGCCCCGACCGCCGCGCCCGCCGCCGCGCCGGGTGAAGACCAGCGTCCCGCCACGCCGCCCTTGCCGGTGGTCGAGAAGGTCGATGCCATCGCACTGGCCCGACAGGCGGCGGCCGGAGTTGCCGACCTCGGCGCACTGGCCCGCGCGATGGAAACGTTCGACCATTGCCAGCTCAAGGCCGGCGCGCGGAGTTTCGTCTTCTGCGACGGCAACCCCGACGCGCGGCTGATGATCGTCGGCGAGGCCCCGGGCCGCGACGAGGACCGGCTGGGCCGGCCCTTCGTCGGACGGGCGGGGCAGTTGCTCGACCGGATGCTCGCCGCCATCGGCATGGCGCGGGATGCGACTGACGCCGAACGCGCGGTCTACATCACCAACGTGCTGCCGTGGCGCCCGCCAGAGAACCGTAAGCCGGAGAAGGCGGAGATCGGCATGTTCCTGCCGTTCCTCGAGGCGCACATCGCGCTCGCCCGGCCCGAGTTGCTGATCCTGATGGGCAACACGCCCTGCGAGGCGCTGCTCGGCCGGGCCGGGATCACCCGGCTGCGGGGGCAGTGGACCGAAGTGCTTGGCGTGCCGGCCTTGCCGATGTTCCATCCGGCCTATCTTCTCCGTCAGCCCCAGGCGAAACGCGAGGCCTGGGCGGACCTTCTGGACATACAGGCGCGACTGAGAGGAAGCCATTGAGGATACTCGCCTTTTCCGACCTTCATCTCGATGTGGCGGCACGCGACGCGATCCTTGCGGCGGCGGGCGAGGCCGATCTGCTGATCGGTGCGGGGGACTTCGCCAACCGTCACGAGGGGCTCGCCGATTACATCGCCCCGTTCGAGGCAGTCGCCGACAAGACCGTCTTTACCTGCGGCAACAACGAAACCTTCGCCGCGCTGAGGGAGTCGACGTCGGTCCCGGTCCTGCACGGCACCACGATCGAGCGCGGCGGCCTCGTGATCGCGGGCATAGGCTGTGGCATCCCGCCGCTGACCGACGCGCCGTTCGTATCCTTCGACATGGAGGAAGACGATGCCGAGGCCATGCTGTCGGAGATCGACGCGGCCGATATCCTGATCTCGCATTCGCCGCCCAAGGGCATCGGTGACGCACACTCGAGCGCCGGCTCCATCGGGTCGATCGCCGTGGCCGAAGCCGCGGCCCGGATCGCACCGCGCTTCCTGTTCTGCGGTCACGTGCATGATTGCTGGGGCGTGCGCGGCACGATCGGAACGACCGAGGTTGCGAATCTCGGCCCCGGTCTCAACTGGTTCGAAACACAGGACTGAGGGCGCGATGGCAATCGACGAGTCGAGGGACTTCATCCCGGTACGCATTGCGGTTCTGACGATATCCGACAGCCGTTCGCTATCGGACGACCGTTCGGGAGATACGCTGGTCGAGCGGATCGAGTCGGCCGGCCATACCCTCGCCGCGCGGGACATCGTGACCGATGACCGGGCCGAGATCGCGGCCCGCCTGCGGGGCTGGATCGAATCGCCGGATGTCGACGTCGTGATCTCGACCGGAGGCACGGGACTGACCGGTCGCGATGTCACGGTGGAGGCGCATCGTGATGTTTATGAAAAGGAAATCGACGCGTTCGGAACGGTGTTTACCATCGTGTCGATGAACAAGATCGGCACCTCGGCGGTGCAGAGCCGGGCCACGGCTGGCGTCGCGCGCGGCACCTACCTCTTCGCGCTGCCCGGCTCCCCCGGAGCGTGCCGCGACGCTTGGGACGAGATCCTGCTGGCGCAACTCGATTACCGGCACAGGCCCTGCAATTTCGTCGAAATCTTCCCGCGGCTCGAGGAACACCGGCGCCGGAAGTAACCACCTGTTAAGAGTCGGCGACTAGTCTGATGGTCGAGCTTCGGGTTCGGGGGTCAGACTTATGCCGCTCTATCATTTCCTGTCTCGCCACATCTCGGCGGGCTTCGTCGCCAAGGCGATGCTTGTCGTCATGGCCGGCTTCTTCGTGCCGGTGATCGGGCTGGCCGCCTACGTGCTGCGCAGCGGGACGGCGGGGCTCGACCATTCGCTCGTCACTGTGATCCTCTCGGCGGTCTGCGCCGGCATGGTGCTGGCGGTGCTGGGAATCCGGGCGATTCTCGCGCCGGTCATGCTGGTGTCGGGCGCGCTGGACCGGTGGGGGCGGACCGGGCAGATGCCGGTCCTGCCGGAATCCTACCGGGACGAGGTCGGCCTGCTGATGGTCCGCACCAACCTGATGATGGCGCGGGCGCAACGGACGATCGACCATTCCCGCCGCGAAAGCGATACCGACCCGCTCACCGGGGCGCTGAACCGTCGGGGCGCTCTGCGGATGCTGCGCGACGCGCCGAGCGGGTGGATCGTGCTGATCGACCTCGACCATTTCCGGCTGTTGAATGAACGGCTTGGCCGTGCCGACGGCGACCGGCTGCTGCGCGACATCGCGCAGGCCTGCGCCAATGTCCTGCGGGAGAATGACATTCTGGCCCGCATGGACGGGAAGGAATTTCTCGTCTTCCTGCCGGGAACGCCGCGCAAGGTCGCGCTGCGCGTCGCGGACCGCCTGCGGGAAACGATCGGTCAGAGGCTCGTCAGCGGCAAGTTGCGTCTGACTGCTTCTGCCGGGCTGGCACATTTCGACGGCGGCGAGCCTGTCGATGAGGCGATCGCTGCAGCGAACGAACAGTTGAAACGGGCGAAAGCCTTGGGACCGGGGCAGGCCTGCTGGTCGGGCCAGGAAAGCGCGGCGGCCTGAGGATGCTTCGGGCGGGTCTCCTCCGGCACTGGATCATGCAGGTGGAGCTTGCAGTCAGCGCGATTGCTGGCCGTGTCGGGCTGCATCCGCAAAGCAGGCGGCTGGCACTAGCGAACGATCGGCTCGATCGGGTCATAGTAGGTGCCGGGCTCCGTGCTCCACGTGATGGCGCCCAGGCTGTCGGGTTTGACGTTGAGCGTGGCGAGCTCCTCCCGTGTGACCCACCGGCGATGCGTGACGACGCCCTCGACGTCCATCCAGTCGCCGTCGGGGTCTCCCCCGACCAGGGTGCACCGGAAGTAGATGTCGACCTGATGGAACGGTTCGCCGGGCGCGTGAAACTCGTTGACGAGGCAGATCTCGCCGGGGCCCACGGTCAGACCAGTCTCTTCGTGGACTTCCCGGACGAGGTTTTCGGGAAGTCCCTGGTGAGGCTCGGCCCCCCCGCCCGGCGCGCACCAGAGATCGGTGCGCCCGGCATAGGCGTTCACGAGGAGAAGGCGGTCATCGCGCAGGATGATGCCGCGCACGGCGAGGCGGATCGGACGTTGCATGGCGCGGAAGGTGCCCGCCTGCGCGGCGCACCGCAAGGCGGGCCGGGAATTTCAGCTCGCCTCGGGTCAGGTCGGCGCTGCTACCGCGCTCGCAGAAGTGCCACGCGATGGGATCGAACGCTTTGTCGGGGGCACCTGCCGCCGCCTCGGGCGGATAATCCCACCCGATCGGGCGCCCGGCGTCGCCAGTCGCCAAGCTTATCCGAATTCAGCTCACCCGCTTCCGAGCGGTTTGAGGTGGTTCACATGCCCCATCTTGCGTCCCTCTCGGACCTCGGCCTTGCCGTAGAGGTGCAGCGCGGCACCGGACGCGGCGAGCTCGGGCACGCGGTCCATGTCTGCTCCGATCAGGTTCTCCATCATCACGTCGGAATGGCGCGTCCCGTCGCCAAGCGGCCATCCGCAGATTGCGCGGATGTGCTGTTCGAACTGGCAGATCGCGCAGCCGTTCTGCGTCCAGTGACCGGAGTTGTGAACCCGCGGTGCGAACTCGTTCACCACAAGACCGCCGGGCGTCACGAAGAGTTCGACACCGATGACACCGACATAGTCGAGCGCGTTCAGGATACGCCCGGCAAGCAGGACCGCATCCGCCTGCAGCGACGCCGGAAGGCTGGCGGGGACAGTGGTCGTGCGCAGGATACCGTCGGAATGGACGTTCTCGCCCGGGTCGAAACATGCGACCGCACCGTCGAGCGAACGTGCGCCGATGACGGAAACTTCGGCAGAGAAGTCCACGAACCCTTCGAGGATCGAGGGCGCGTCCGTCATGGCAGACCAGATCGCCGGCAGGTCGCTGTCCTCGTTCAGCCGCGCCTGTCCCTTGCCGTCATAGCCGAAGCGCCGGGTCTTCAGGATCGACGGCAGGCCGACTTCGGCGACCGCGGACTCCAGCCCTGCGAGGTCGTCAACCGTCGCGAACGGCGCGGTCTTCAGGCCGAGATCCTGCAGGAAAGTCTTTTCCGTCAGGCGGTCTTGCGACGTGGCGAGCGCGGTCCGGTTCGGGCGGATCGGGCAGATCGCCTCGATCCGGTCGAGCGCCTCCGCCGGGACGTTCTCGAATTCGTAGGTCACGACATCGACCGAGCGGGCGAAGGCTTCGAGCGCGTCCGCATCGTCCCAGGCCGCCGTCGTCAGCGCGTCGGACACCTGCGCGGCGGGCGGCGCGTCGCCGGGATCATAGATATGGCACCGGAGGCCAAGCCGCGCCGCGGCGAGTGCGAGCATGCGGCCAAGCTGACCACCGCCAAGGATGCCAATCACGGATCCGGTGGGAAGCGGGTCACTCATCGCTCGGCTCCTCGGGAATCGAGGCGGCGAGCTCCTTGCGCCATGTGTCGATGCGCGCCGCGAGCGCGGGATCCGACAGGGCAACGATCTGCGCAGCCATCAGCCCGCCATTCATCGCGCCCGACGCGCCGATGGCCATGGTCGCCACCGGAAAGCCGCGCGGCATCTGGACGATGGAATAGAGCGAGTCGACCCCGCTCAACGCGCGGGTCTGGACCGGAACGCCAATCACCGGAACCCGCGTCTTGGACGCCAGCATACCGGGCAGGTGCGCCGCACCACCGGCGCCGGCGACGATTGCCTGCAAGCCCCGGTCGGCGGCTTCGATTCCGTAGCTCCACATCCGGTCTGGCGTGCGATGGGCCGAGACGATGCGCGTTTCGAACGGCACGCCAAGTTCTTCAAGGATATTGGCGGCTTCCTTCATGGTGGGCCAGTCTGACTGGCTGCCCATCACGACGCCGACGCGCGGTTCCGTCATCGCTTCCCTCCTTCGCGGAACGCGCACTATATCCGCGCGCCGGTCGGGTGCAATCGTCTGGCCCGAGGTCGTCTTGCCCGAGGGCGTCCGGGCCGAGATTGTGCCGCTTGAAAATGTGTGGCCCAAGATCGCTCTGCGGACGGACTATCTGCCCAAGGCCGTCTGGCCCCAAGTCGTTCGGCGCGGCGACGATGTCCAGCAAGGCAATGAGGGCCAGCGGAAAAACGACGAAAACTCAAGCGACGACGCACGGTCAGGCTTGGGGCGCGGGTAAGTCGCCGCCATCCAGACAAGTGACGACACCCAGACAGGTGAGTGCGCCGAAACATCTGATGATGACCGGTCAGGCGACCATGCTTGGTCAGGCGATGATGTCCGGGGTGATCCGGTCCTCGAGCGCCGAGATCCGGTCCTTCAGCGACAGCTTGCGCTTTTTCAGGCGACGGATGGTCAGCACGTCGGCGGTCGGGGTCGCCTCGAGCGCCTGGATGGCCGTGTCGAGATCGCGATGCTCGCCGCGCATCACCTCGAGCTCGACCCGCAGCACTTCGAGCTGCTCCATCCGGGCGGATTTGTTCATGGTGTCCTGCGCTTTCCCTGTGTCGCGGACAACATAACGCCGGGGCGAGGCGGCGCAAAGCCTGCACTTGCAAGGGGCGGAGCGCTTTCCCATATCTTTCGACAAGGCGGCTGCCGACAAGAGGGGCCGCTTCTGGACGGTCGCTTTGACGAAGGACATGTCGATATGACGAAACTCACGCTCGGGTCGCACCCGTTCCTGCTGGGGTTCGAACAGCTTGAAAGGCTGGTCGAGCGGACGGCGAAGACCGGGAACGAGGGCTATCCTCCCTACAATATCGAACAGACGTCCGAGACGTCGTACCGCATCACGCTCGCCGTGGCGGGCTTTTCCGAGGACGATCTGTCGATCACGGTCGAAGACAACCAGTTGGTGATCCGCGGCCGTCAGGGCGACGAAGGTCAGGATCGCCTGTTTCTTCATCGCGGGATCGCCGCACGGCAGTTTCAACGCAGCTTCGTGCTCGCCGATGGCGTGGATGTGGGCGATGCTCTTCTCGAGAACGGTCTTCTTCATGTCGATTTGAAACGACATGTCCCCGAAAGCGTTGTTCAAACGATAGAGATCCGGAGGAAGTGACCATGAACAGCAAAATCGACTTCGCCCATCTGGGCCAGAACATGGTCTACGTCAAACCCGTCGACGTCGCCGATCTGCCCGAAGACGTGCAGGAAGAGGCGGGCGATCTGGAGCAGCTTTTCGCCGTCCACAATTCGGACGGAGAGCAGCTTGCGCTGGTCGCTGACCGCAACCTCGCCTTCAGCCTTGCCCGGCAGCACGACATGTCGCCGGTGACGCTGCATTGACCTCTCGGCCGGGCTTGCGCTCGGCCGAAAACTCTGCCGTTCTCGTGGCTTGAGGGCTGCGATATGGCAAAACGTGCATCATTCGAAATCGGCGGTGAAACGGTAGCGCCGGGAACCCGGAAGGTCATCGACCTGCCGGTCTCGGTCATGTCGGATCATACGCCCGTCCATCTTTCGGTCGAAGTGATTCATGGCCGCCAGCCGGGGCCGACGGTGTTTGTCAGCGCTGCGGTGCATGGCGATGAAGTGATCGGTGTCGAGATCGCGCGGCGGCTTCTCAAGTCAGCACCCTTGCGGAGCCTTCGTGGCACGCTTCTGGTCGTGCCGATCGTAAACTCATTCGGTTTCCTGAACCATTCCAGGTACCTGCCGGACCGTCGCGATCTGAACCGATCGTTTCCCGGACATGCGCAAGGATCGCTCGCCTCGCGGCTGGCAAACCTGTTCCTGACAGAGATCGTGCTGCGTTGCGACTTCGGGATCGACCTGCATTCGGCGGCCGTCCATCGCACAAACCTGCCCCAGATCCGTGTGACGCCGGGCGTGCCGAGGCTGCGACAGCTCGCCTCCGCGTTCGGGCCGCCTGTCATCATCAACTCGCCGGTCCGGTCGGGGAGCCTGCGCGCCGAGGCGAAGGCGAAGGGCGTCGATATCCTGCTTTACGAGGCAGGAGAGGGCCTGCGTTTCGACGAGATGGCCGTGCGTTCAGGTGTGGCTGGCATCCTGCGGGTGCTGAATTCCTGTGCCATGCTGCCCGACAAGGGGATCAGCCGACCGCGTGCGGCGCCGCTGCTCGCGGTGGAGACCCATTGGTTGAGGGCGCCGCGGGGCGGGTTGCTGCGAACGTTCCGAGGCGATGGCGAGATCGTGTCCGAAGGCACCGTGATGGCCGCCGTGAGCGGTCCGTTCGGCAACACGGAGGCCGAGATACTCGCGCCGTTCGACGGCCTCGTCGTGGGGCGGGCCGTGATGCCGGTGGTGAACGAAGGCGATGCGGTCTTTCACCTTGCGCAGGTGGCGCGGCCCGACGCCGCAAACGAAGCGCTAGAGGATATGGCCGATCACCTGTCGCGCGATCCGCTGTTCGACGAAGACGAGATCATTTGACATCGGCGGCTACGCGCTTGTGATCCTTGCATCGTTGGAAGGTGGGCCGGCGAAGCGTTAAGTTGTGTCTCAGAATTCATTGAGACTCGTTGCTTCATGTTTGATCCCATCCTGGCCGAAATCCGGTTCGGAACCGGCCTGTCGCCCATCCATCGCCCCGTCCAGTCCGCAGACACCATGATTGCGCGGCTGAAGGGCCCTGACGTGGCCGCCGGTGACTTCGGCTGGACCATGTTCCGCAATACGCGGCCCTCGCCGGACGACCTTCTGGATGCCGGTCGCGCCATCCGGGATGCCGAGACGGAGGCGGCCCGGGAAGAGGCGCTGGCGGCCCGGCGGGAGATGTACGACCGTGTCGGGCTGCTCTACCGGCGGGGGTTCAAGACGTCTTTGCTGCGGGCGGCGCGGGCGGAGGACGGCTTTCGCGAGGCGCTTGTCGACTTCTGGGCCGACCATTTCACGGTACTGGCGAAAAACGCGCAGCACCGCCACCTCGTGATGGGATACATCGAGGAGGCGATCCGGCCGAACGTCGCCGGTCGCTTCCAGGACATGCTGATCGCGGTGGTGACGAACCCGCTGATGCTGCTCTACCTAGATCAATCGAGCTCCGTCGGGCCGAACTCTCCCGCCGGACAGCGGGGCGGGCGCGGGCTGAACGAGAACCTCGCCCGCGAGATGCTGGAGTTGCATACCGTCGGGGTAGAGGCGGAATATTCGCAGACGGATGTTCGGCAACTCGCCGAGCTGCTGACCGGGCTCACCGCCCCGTCGGGCGACCATTTCAAGTTTCAGCGCAACCGCTCCGAACCGGGTGAGGAAGTCGTTCTGGGCCGCACCTACGGTAGCGGGGGTGAGGGGTTTCACAACGTGGTCGAAGCGCTGACCGACATCGCGACGCACCCGGCCACGGCCCGTCATATCTCGACCAAGCTGGCCCGCCATTTCATCGCCGACGATCCGCCGGAAGAGGTGATCGCCGTCATGGCGGACGCCTTCCGCGCGACGAACGGCGATCTTGCCGCGGTCTACGAGGCGATGTTGCGCCATGACCAGGCGTGGACGCCGGAGCGGCTCAAGGTGAAGCAGCCGATCGAATTCATGAAATCCGCCTGCCGTGCGCTGGGCATGGGGGCGAACGATATCGCTTCGGACCGGCCCGGCGATCTTCATCCGGCGTTCTTCAGTCCGCTCATCACGATGGGGCAGGAGTGGCAGAAGCCGAACGGACCCGATGGCTGGCCCGAGAGGTCGGACTTCTGGGTCACCCCGCAATTCATGGCCGCGCGGATCAGCTGGTCGATCTACAAGGTGAATACCTTCATGACCCATCTCGAGGACCCGCGCGACTTCGTGCGGACCGCGCTCGGGCCCAACCCGCCGGAAGACGTGGTCTTCGCGGCGGGCGCAGCCGCCAACATTCGCGACGGGATCGGCGTTGTCCTGTCCTCCGCCGCGTTCCAGAGGAGATGACGATGGATCGCAGGGACTTTCTTCTCAGAGGCACGGCGCTTGGCTGTACCGCAGCGGCGAGCCCGTTCGTCACGCCAGTCGCGCTGGCGAGCGCGCCGTGGGACAACCGGCTTGTCGTCGTCATCCTGCGCGGGGCTATGGACGGGCTTGATGTCGTGCAACCCTACGGCGACGCCGGGCTGGCGGGGCTTCGGCCCGACCTTCCGTCGGGCGAGGCGGGCGGGGGTATGGACCTCGACGGGTTCTTCTCGATGCATGCGTCGCTCGGCGCGCTGTCGCCGTTGTGGCGAAGTGGCGAGCTTGGCTTCGTTCACGCGGTTTCGACCCCGTACCGCGACAAGCGCAGCCACTTCGACGGACAGGACCTTCTGGAAGCCGGAATCGGCGGGACGAGCGGTATTCGTGACGGCTGGCTGAACCGGATGCTGCAGCAGGTGCCGGGTCTGGAGCAGGAGATCGCCTACGCCGTGGGGCGCGAGCAGATGCTGATCCTGAGCGGCGACAAGCTGGTGTCGAGCTGGGCGCCGGGGACCGACCTTCAACTCGGCACCGAAACGCAGAGATTGCTGGAGCTGGTCCAGCACGACGATCCGATCTTCCGCGCGGCGAGCACCGACGCCATCCGGATCGCGGCGGAAGCACGCGACCTTGGCAACCTCGCCGGTGAGGCCGTCGGACGTGGCACGTCGGTCGATGTGGCGCGCTTCGCGGCGTCGCGGCTGCTGGCGGATACGCGGATCGCGTCGTTCTCGATCAACGGCTGGGATACGCACAACCAGCAGGCGCGGGGACTGCGCCAACCGCTGGAAGAGCTGGCGAACACGATCCTCACACTGAAGTCGTCTCTTGGCGACGTCTGGTCGAAGACGGCGGTGGTCTGCATGACCGAGTTCGGGCGCACGGCGCGCCAGAACGGCAGCGGCGGCACGGACCACGGGACAGCCGGGGCGATGCTGCTGGCCGGCGGGGCTGTGCGGGGCGGACGTGTCGTGACCGACTGGCCGGGACTGGGCGAGGCCGATCTTTATGACCGTCGCGACCTGATGCCGACGCGCGACGTGCGGGCACATGCCGGCTGGATGATGCGGGGGCTGTTCGGGTTGCCGCAAGGCACCATCGAGTCCGCGATCTTTCCCGGGCTCGAGATGGGTGGCGACCCGGGGCTGCTGCTCTGACCGAACGCTGGCTCATCCTCGGCGCGACAGGGCGGATCGGCTCCATGCTGGTGCGTCACTGGTCGGAGGCGCCGCCGACGGGGGCCGAGATCGTCCCGCAGGCGCGGCGTGCGCGGACCGGCCATGTCGTCTGGGACCCGTTGTCGGACGTCTGTCCGGTCAAGGCCGACGTCGTGGTGGGCTTGGCCGGCGTCACGCCGGGGCCGGGCGCGGAGTTCGGTCTGAACGTCGACCTCGGGCTTGCTGCGGTGCGGACCGCCGAAGAGGCGGGCGCGCGGCGGCTTTTGCTCGCCTCCACCTCGGCCATCTACGGGCCGGCGCGCAATGCGCCCGAGGACGCGGCGGTCGATCCACCCTCCGACTACGGCGCTTCCAAACTGGCGATGGAGCGGGCCGTGGCGAGTGAGTCGGTCGAGACCTGCTGCCTCAGGATCGGCAACGTCGCCTGGGCCGATGCACTGCTGGGGCGTTTGCAGCCGGGCAAGCCGGTGATGCTCGACCAGTTCGCCGACGGGGGCGGGCCGGTGCGGTCCTATCTCGGGCCGCGAACGTTGGCGCGGGTCATCGAGAGCCTCGCACGTGTGGAGGGGGCGCTGCCCAAGGTCCTGAATGTCGGCGGACCCGATCCGGTGACGATGGAATCGTTGCTCTTGGCGGCGGGCGTGCCTTGGGAGTGGCAGCCGGCGCCGCCGACGGCAGTGCAGCATGTCACGCTCGACTGTTCGAAGCTCGCCGCGTTGCACGGTTTCGCGTCGGACGCCACGGCGCCTGAGGTCTTGATCGCGGAAGGGAGAGGCCTCAAAGGAGGCGCATGACTCCTGCCAAGCGCCTGCTCGACATCCTGCTTTCGCTGATCCTCGGCCTGATCCTGTTGCCGGTGGTGATCGTCATCGCCCTGCTTATCCTGTTCCGGGACGGGCGGCCGGTGTTCTACATCTCCGAGCGGATGAAGTCGTTCGAGGAGGGGTTCGGGCTCATCAAGTTCCGCACGATGACTGTGGTCGAGAGCGACAGCGGCGTCTCCGGCGGGGACAAGTCATCGCGAATCACGCGGACCGGACGGCTCTTGCGGCGCACGCGGCTCGACGAGGTGCCGCAGCTTTGGAACGTGCTGGTCGGGGATATTTCATTCGTGGGGCCAAGGCCGCCGCTCCGGCAATATGTCGAGCGTTTTCCGAAAATCTATCGCGAAGTCCTGAAGGCGCGGCCGGGTATCACCGGGCTCGCCACGCTGGTCTACCATCGCCACGAAGAAATGCTGTTGGCCCGATGCTCCACAGTGGAAGAAACGGACGCTGTCTATTCCCGGGCCTGCGTGCCGCGGAAGGGCAGGCTGGACCTGATCTATCGTGACAACCGGACGATCTGCTGGGATCTGGCGATCATGTGGCGGACGGTCGCCCCGAAGCGCGCAGATCAGGCGCCGTCGACGGAAACGACCGCGAGCTCTTCCTGAGCGACCTGCCGGGAGCCGCCAGTGACGGTTGCGAAGACGGCGGTGCCGAGCATCAGGACACCGGCGGCAAGAACCATCCAGTCGACGACAGAATTCCCGTTTTCGTCAGTCCAGAGCCGTTCGACGATCCGCGCCATATGTGCAACCTCATTCCCTTTGGCGTCCGGGAGCAGCTCCGGACAGGCACCTAACTGCACCCCGAATCGGGCCGGAATTGGCCGAAGCGGCGGAACTTTCGGGTCACGCAGGGCGCCCGCCGCTTCAACTTCGTCACACTGTTGCCGCGTCGCGGATGCGAGCCTCGATCAGGGCCTTCAGCCGCGCCAGCGCCGCCGCGCGGTCCGTGGCGCGGTCGATGTCCGACGCCGCCCGCGCCAGCGGAGTGTCCCCGGCGCTGAGGGCCAGCCCGGCGAGGAAGCGGACGGCGTAGTTCACGGCCTCCGACGATTGGTCGTCGCCTAGGTCGGACAGCAGCCCGGAAACGGACAGAAGATCGTCGCGAAAGGCGAGCGGGTCGGGGTCCACCACCTCGCGCGGGATCGCGCGGGGCCCCGACGGCTGGCGGTCCGACGGCAGCCGTGACAGGATCGCCGTCTGGAACTCCGCCAGCGACGTCAGCGGCTTGGGCAGGAACTGCATCGCGCCTGCGGCCACGGCCGAGGATTCCGCAGAGGGGTCACCGCTGGTGGCGAGCAGCACGTCGACGGCGGGCGTCGCGCCGGAGAGTTCGGCGAGGAGTTCTTCCCCCGGACCATCGGGGAGGCCCATGTCCACGATCACGCAAGTCGGGCGGTAAACCCGAAGGTGTCGTCGCGCATTGGCCAGGCTGTCGGCGCGCCGGATCCGGGCGCCGGACCGAAGACAGAGCAGGCGCAGCGCGTCGCAGGCATATCGGCTGTCCTCGACCACGAGCACGGTAACCCCGAGCAGGGGGCGAGCGGGGGTCGGCGGGCGAGACATCAGGAATTCGTCCAACGTGTCCATCTGGTTTCCCTTCGCAGCAGAGGCTGATGACTCGATCCTCGCGCAGCGGAGTGAAGGGGCCGTTAACTCGCCGCGACCATCGGGCACGGTTGCGGCAATCGTCGCGGGGACGCATATGTCATCCGGGTCAGAGGGAAGGGCTCGCATGATCGGACGTCTCAACCATGTGGCCATCGCCGTGCCCGACCTCGAGGCGGCGACGGCGCAATATCGCGACACACTTGGCGCATCGGTGCGTCCGCCGCAGGACGAGCCGGAGCACGGCGTGACGGTCGTATTCATCGAGCTGCCGAACACCAAGGTGGAGCTGATCCACCCGCTCGGGGACGCATCGCCGATCGCCGCTTTCCTCGAGAAGAACCCCGCCGGCGGCATCCACCACATCTGCTACGAGGTGGAGGATATCGCCGCCGCCCGTGACCGGCTGACCGCGCAGGGCGCCCGGGTGCTGGGTGGCGGAGAGCCGAAGATCGGCGCACACGGTAAGCCGGTGCTGTTCCTGCACCCGAAGGATTTCAACGGCTGCCTGATCGAACTGGAGGAAGTCTGATGGGTATCACGTCCGGAATCGTGCTGTTCGCCGTTGTCTGGTTCATGGTGCTGTTCGTCGTCCTGCCGCTGCAACTGACGACGCAGGGCGAGGCGGGCGAGGTCGTGCCCGGAACGCACAAGTCCGCGCCGACCGATCCTCAGCTCAAGCGCAAGGTGAAGATGACGACGCTGTGGGCGATTCCGATCTGGGCGATCATCGCCACGATCATCCTCACCGGTGTCATCGAGGTGCGGGATTTCGACTGGATGCACCAGATGAGCCCGGCGTCCGACGCGAACTGACCCGGTGGTAGAGGTGCGTGAAGGTCGCCGCGCCGAGAATCGGGATCAGCAGGTTCACCAGCGGGATCGACAGCGGTAGCGCCATCAGGATGCCTGCCATCCAGATCTCGGTCCGATGGCGGCGGAACAGCTCTTTCGCGCCCTTGCGGCCCTCTCGGCGCATGGCGGCAATCTGGAAATACTCCCGTCCGAGCAGGTAGCCGTTCAGCGCGTAGAACAGGAACGGCGTGGAGAACGGCAACAGCACGTAGACCACGAGCGCGACGAGGTTCGCCGCGATGATGACCCCGAGGAAGTTCACTGTGTCGAGCGCGGAATCCCCGAACGAGGTGCGCGGCACCGGGGGCAGGCCGGGATAATGCCGGTCCTCGACCGCCGCTGCCACGTCGTCGAGGAAGAGCGAGGTCATGGCCGACGCAACCGGCACCATCAGCACGATGGAAAACATCAACACGAGGAAGAACGACACGATCAGCGGCGTGCCGTCGAACAGCGGGCTTTCGAAATCGGGGAGCACGGCTTCGAAGAACCAGAACAGCCCGATGTAGATCATCACCAGCACCACGAAGGTTAGCGCGATGCCGAGCAGGAAAACCCGCCGGAAGCGCGGGTCGGACAATTGTCCGACCGCACGGACGAAGTCGCGCAGGATCATGCGTCGAGCCAGGTGACGATGCGGGAGAGGTCCGGGCGCGGGCGGTCGGGCGGGGTCATCTTCTCGGTCCCGATGTGGATCATGCCCGCGACGAACTCGCCCGGCATGAGGCCAAGCGTGCTTTCGACGAAGCCCCGGTCGTGGACCGGCCAGCCCGTCAGCCAGTTCGCGCCCCAGCCGGAGGCGAGGGCCGCGTTCAGCAGGGCGAGGCAGACGGCACCGGCGGACAGTACCTGCTCGATCTCCGGGACCTTCTCGATCTCTTCCGGCCGGGCGATGACGGCAATGGCGAGATCGGCATCCGCGAACTGGAGGCGCGCCTTCTCGATCCTGTCGGGGTCATGGCCGAGCCGGTCCCCAGCCTCCGGCACCGCTTCTGCGAGGCGGGCGAGGGCGGGCTTTTCCAGCACGATGAAGCGCCAGGGCTCAAGTTTGCCGTGGTCCGGGCTGCGGGCGGCGGCGGTTAGGATCGTCTCGATCTCGGCGCGGTCCGGCACGGGGCCGGTCAGCGTCTTCGCGGGCCGCGACCGGCGGTTCAGCAGAAAATCGAGCGCGGCCTGGTTCCTGTCTGGCATGTCTGTCCCCGTTGATGTCCCGTCTGAGCTAAGCGCGCATGTGCCGGGTTTCCAGCAGAAAGCTGTTGCGCGGAAGTCCGAGGTGCGGTCATCTCGATACATACCGACCGGAGGGTATGTATAATGGCGGACACAAAGCGCTTTCCCATGGTGGCGGCGATGACCCTGTTCACGGAGGACCTCGTCGCGGCAAAGGCCTTCTACGCGCTGCTGCTCGAGGACGACCCGATTCACGAGGACGAGGCGTCCTGCGTCTACAAGGTGGGGCAGACGATGTTAAATCTGCTTCGCACCGAAGCCGTGCCGGAGCTGATCGACCCGCTCGAGATGGCGCAACCCTCGGTGCGGGCGGTCTACACGCTTCCCGTTGAGGATGTGGATGCGGAAGTCACGCGGCTTCAGGCGGCGGGTATCACGCTCGTCAACGGCCCGATGGACCGGCCGTGGGGCATCCGGACGGCGAGCGTCCGCGATCCCTCGGGCCATGTATGGGAGCTTGCGGCCTAGCGCAGCGCCTCTTCCATCTCGCCGATCAGTTCGCTGACGAAGGCGTCGAAGCGGGCGGACGGCTGGCGTCCGGCATAGGTCTCGGCGAATAGGTCGGCGGCGCGGATCGTGCTGCCGGACATCTGTTCGAGGACGGCGTGACCGCAGAAGGGGACGTAGACCTCGGAGTAACCGCCTTCGTGCACGACCAGCAGACGACCGTCGCAAAGCTCGGCGGCGAGGTCCTGCGTCATGGCGGTCATCGCGCGGTAGGTTTCGGCCGTGCAGAGCATCCGGCTCAACGGGTCGATCAAGGCGGCGTCATAGCCGCAGGCGACGATGATGACTTCCGGCTCGAACGCGCGGATGGCGGGCAGGGCAAGCCGCTCCATCGCTTCGAGGTAGCTCTTGTGACCGGTGCCGGGCGGCAGCGGGATGTTGAGGTTCGCGCCCTCTCCGGCGCCGGAGCCGCGCGCCGAGAACTCGCCCGTGTCGAGCGGGTAGTTGCGCTCCTGGTGGAGCGAGACGGTCAGGACGTCGGGATCGTCGTAGAATATCTCCTCCGTCCCGTTGCCATGATGAACGTCCCAGTCGAGCACGGCGACCCGGCGCAGCGTTCCGGCGGCACGGGCGTCCTCGATCGCGATGGCGATATTGTTCAGCAGGCAGAAGCCGTTGGGGAAATCGCTGGTGCAATGGTGCCCCGGCGGGCGGGAGAGGGCGTAGGCATTCGCGTGCAGTCCGGCCAGCACGTCGCGCAGCGCGGTCGAGGCGATCCCGGCGGACAGGCGGGCGATGTCATAACCGTCGACGCCGAAGGGCGCGCGCAGGCCAATCTCTCCGCCGCCGGCACGGGCGACCTTCTCGAACTCGTCGATGTAGCGGGGGGCGTGGACACGGAGCAGCGACTCGCGCGAAGCGGGCTCCGCGCCCGCGAGGACGAGCTCGGCGGACAGGCCGGTGACGTCGATCAGGTTCTTAAGGCGGCGCTTGCCTTCGGGGTTTTCCGGCAGGCCGCCGGCGGCAAGCGGCTGGACCAGCCCGCCGACCGGCGCGTTCCCGGCGTAGTTGCCGCCGGAGTGCCAGAAGCAGCGTTCGGCCCAGTAGAAACCCGTGGTCATGCTGTGACTCCCTGTGTCTCGTCGGGATGGTGGCGAAGCGGCGGCTTGTTCTCAAGTGGCTCGGGCGGGTAGCTGGCGGCATGATGCCGGACCTGTCCCACCTCGCCGAACCGGGCACCGAGATTGCGGTCCGGGTGACCCCCAAGGCGTCGCGCGCCCGTATCGAGCTGGCTGACGACGGCACGGTGAAAGTCTGGGTGACCGTGTCGCCGGAGGGCGGCAAGGCGAACGACGCGGTGATCCGGCAACTGGCCAAGGCGCTCGGCGTGCCGAAGACGGCGCTCACGCTCGTTCGGGGCGCGGCGTCGCGGGACAAGGTCGTTCGGCTGGATCACTCCACCTGGCGGAGGCGATAGACGCCTTCAGGCAGGTTCAGCGCCGCGCGCAGGTCGCGAAGCTGGGACATGGAGAACGTCACCACGACGTCGCGGTCGAGCCGCGAATCGAACTGGGTGATGGTGACGCATTCCTCGAAGGCCTGGACGATCACGTCCTCGCCCAGAGGGGCCGCGCCTTCGTCGACAAGGGTGACGACCGTGGCGTCGAAATCGTGCTCGATGGTGAACATGGAGAGAGCGTAGCGGCTCGCCCAAGCGGTTGGAAGAGCAAGGTGGCAAGGCTCTGCCAATAGCGTGATCGGGACGCGAACGGACTGTTCCCGCTCAACCGCTGTGCTACGTAGGCCATCGTTCGCTCATGAAAGAAGGTCCCGCATGATCGCCCGTCGACTGGCATCCTGTCTTGTCATCCTGATGACCGGCCTCCTTGCCGCCTGTACGGAGATGCCCGAACCGTCGGGGGAGCCGAAGACCGTGGCCGGACGCGTGCCCTTCGTGGGTGGCGCGATCGATGCCCGGACGGCGGCGCGGAATTTCATCGAAGTGGTCGAGGCGGTCGAGCCGGTGGCCGAGGCCGAGTGCCGGCGCCGTGCGGCACATTCAAACTGCGATTTGCGGATCGTAGTGGACGATCGTCCGGGAATGCCGCCGAACGCCTTCCAGACGATCGATTCCGAGGGTCAGCCGATCATCGCCTTCACCCTGTCGCTGATCGCCGAGGCCCGGAACAAGGACGAGATCGCTTTCGTCATGGCCCACGAGGCGGCGCACCATATCGAGGGACACCTCGACCGGCAGCGCGAATATGCGACTGCCGGAGCGGTGGTTTTCGGTCAGCTGGCCGGGGTTCTCGGCGCGGGGAGCGAGGACGAGATCCGTACCGCGCAGGAGATCGGGGCGGTCGTCGGGGCGCGCTCCTACTCCAAGTCGTTCGAGCTGGAGGCGGACGACCTCGGCACGATCATCACCGCGCGGGCAGGCTTCAACCCGATCGTCGGCGCCGACTTCTTCTTCCGGATTCCCGATCCGGATGGCCGGTTCCTGAGCACGCACCCGCCGAACGCGGAGCGCTACGACGCGGTCATCACCCGGGCGGCGACGCTCGGCATCACGCCACCGATGAACTGACGGCGCGCCGACGTCAGCCGACGACGGCGACGCTCCACGCGATGGCGGCGAAGAAACAGGCGGAGGCCGCGACCACGAAGCCGTGCCAGATCGCGTTCTGGAAGCGCAGATTCTTGAGGCTGTAGAAGATGGTGCCGGCCGAATAGAGCAGGCCACCGATCACGATCAGAGTCATCCCGCCCACGGGCAGTTTCTGTGCCAGCGGCCACATGAGGGCGAGGCTGAGCCAGCCGAGCACAAGGTAGAGTGCCGTCGCCCAGTGCCCCGGCGTTTCCCAGAAGAAAAGCTTCGCAGCGGCGCCGACCACAGCCAGCAGCCAGACCGCGCCGAGCACGGCCCAAGCGAAGACCGACCCGATCAGTGCGACCAGCGGCGTGTAAGTGCCCGCGATCTTGAGGTAGATCGCCGCGTGGTCGAGCCGCCGGAAGATCGGCCGCGCCCCGTCCCACGGTGTGAAGTGATAAAGCGTCGAGGCCGCGAAGGTCGCGATCAGGGCCGCGCCGTAGATGCTGACGGCGGCGATCATCAGACCCGGCTTCGCGCCGGCGGACATCACGATCAGCAGCACCGCGCCAACGATGGCGAAGCCGAGGCCGACGAAATGCATCGCGAAATCGGCGATCCTTTCGGCGCGCGAGAAGACGGGATACCCGGACTTTAGCAATTCTCTAACCATCATTTGCAAGTATGCCTGATTCTCGTTGCGGAAAGGGTAACGAACGCGCCGTCCCGCTTGATCTGACGCAAGGTCGTGGCCCTTGAAACCTGCGATCGTGGGTCAGCGACCTGCAGGAGGACCCGATCATGCGACCACTGGGACATCCGAGACAGCATTACTGGCTCGTGAAGGGCATGGCGAAACGCCTCGGCGCCGACGTCGTCGGCGCTGTCGAGACCGGAGAGCTCGACCTGTCGGAATGGTCGGGCATGGTTCAGGCCTGTCGGGGCTGTAGCGATCCGGAGGGCTGCCGGAAGTGGCTCGACCGGACGGACCATGCCGACGCGGCGCCCGAGGTCTGCCGCAACCGCGACCGGCTGGCGCGGCTCGCCCGCTGACGGAAAGATGATCTCCCGACCGGCCCGGCGTGGTAGCGTGGGGCAGGAAACGGGAGAGTCCTTATGCGCCACATGATCCTTGCTGCGATGCTGCTTGCCCCTGTCTCGGCCTTTGCCGTCGGCAGCGACGACGATGCGCCGCCCGAGCCAACCGAGTCCGTGACCGAGTGCGAGGAGGGGCTGGTCTACGACGAGGCGACCGAGACCTGCGTAACGCCGGAGGAGACCACGAACGACGACAGCGCGCGGATGGAGGACATCCGCTCGCTCGCCTACGAGGGGCGCTATGCCGATGCGCTCGGCCTGCTCGAGACGATGGATCCGGGCGATCCGATGGTGCTGACCTACTACGGCTTCGTGTCGCGCAAGATGGGGGACGTGCCGGCGGGCATGGATTACTACGCGGCGGCGCTCGAGGCCGATCCGGACCTGCTGCTGGCCCGCGCCTATCGCGGCATGGCCTTCATCGAGGCGGAGGATACCGTGTCAGCCTGGACCGAGCTGCAGGAGATCCAGGCGCGAGGTGGCCGGGGCAGCTGGCCGGAGCAGGCGCTGATCCGGGCGATCGAGACGGGGGAGACGATCGGGTATTGATCGGTCGGGGCACAGAGGTGCGGGAGGGTGCGCATCGAGCGCGCACCCTACGGGGTTATGAAGACGTCAGGCGGCCCCAGAGGTCGTAGTCGCCGGCCTCGTCGACTTCGACCGTGACGAGGTCGCCGACGGAGAGGCCCTCTGTCCCCTCGTCGATGAAGAGGTTGCCGTCGATCTCGGGCGCGTCGGCCTTGGTGCGGCACGTGGCGATGCCGTCGGCGTCGATGTCGTCGACCAGAACGTCCTGCATGGTGCCGACCTTCTTCGCCAGCTTCGCCTCGGAGATCGCCTGTGCCTTCTCCATGAAGCGGTTCCAGCGGTCCTGCTTCACCTCTTCGGGCACGTGGTCGGGCAGGTCGTTCGACCGCGCGCCGGCGACGTTTTCGTACTGGAAGCAGCCGACGCGGTCGAGCTGCGCCTCGTCGAGCCAGTCGAGCAGGTAGGAGAACTCTTCCTCCGTCTCGCCGGGATAGCCGACGATGAAGGTGGAGCGCAGGGTGATGTCCGGGCAAGTGTCGCGCCAGGCGGCGATCTCGGCCAGCGTCTCCGTCTGGGCGGAGGGGCGGGCCATCCGCTTCAGCGTGTCCGGGTGGGCATGCTGGAACGGGATGTCGAGGTAGGGCAGCACCAGCCCCTCGGCCATCAGCGGGATCAGATTGCGAACGCGCGGGTAGGGGTAGACGTAATGCAGCCGCACCCACGCGCCCAGGGAGCCGAGATCGCGGGCGAGGTCGTCGATATGGGCGCGGTGGCCGCGCTCTTCGGCGAACCTGATGTCGGCGCCGTAGGCGGAGGTGTCCTGGCTGATGACCAGAAGCTCCTTCACGCCGTTCTCCACCAGCTTCTCGGCCTCGCGGACGATGGCGTGGGCGGGTCGGCTGACGAGGCGGCCACGCATGTCTGGGATCACGCAGAACTTGCAGCGGTGGTTACAGCCCTCGGAGATCTTGAGGTAGCTGTAGTGCCGCGGTGTGAGGCTGACGCTCTGCGCCGGCATCAGGTCGATGTAGGGGTCCGGCGCGGGCGGCACGGCGGTGTGCACGGCGTCGAGGACCTGCTCGTACTGGTGCGGCCCGGTGACGGCGAGAACCTTCGGGTGCGCACCGGTGATGAACTCCGGCTCCGCGCCGAGGCAGCCGGTGACGATGACGCGCCCGTTCTCGGTCAGCGCCTCGCCGATCGCGTCGAGGCTTTCGGCCTTGGCCGTATCCAGGAACCCGCAGGTGTTGACGATGACCGCATCCGCCCCGCCGTAGTCGGGCGAGATGGCATAGCCCTCGGCCCGGAGCCGCGTGAGGATCCGCTCGGAATCGACGAGCGCCTTGGGGCAGCCGAGGGAGACCATGCCGATCGTCGGCTGGCCGGGGCGCGGCGCGTCCAGCCGCATCTTCGGCGCGAGGTCAGGGCGGAGGTCGGGAGGGTTCTGGGGCATTGGCGCGATATAGAGGGTGTGACGGAGGTGGGGAAGGGGGCGTGGAAGTGCGGCCGGGCGGCTTCCGGCCCCAGCTTTGTCGCGCCGGGACCGAAACGAGCGGCCAAGCGGGCAGACAGCGGTTTCGGCACCTTCAAAGTGCTGTCCTGTCAGCAAGATCGTGTGACAATCCCTGTGGCCGCCGGTAGGAAGGGTCGTACGGAAGCAGGTAACGCAAAGGCATGTCTGGCTAAACTGACACGCAAGCCTTTGAGAAATGGGCGAAATGTCAGTCGGTTCTCACGATTTCCAAAGGGACATCGACGCAATCGGTGCGAGCGACGCCGTGCCGACGATCCTCGAAACGGTGAGCCTGTCCACGGGGATGGGGTTCGCCGCCGTCGCCCGTGTCACGGATTCCCGCTGGGTCACCTGCCGGGCGGTCGATCACATTCATTTCGGCCTCAACCCGGGAGACGAGCTCGAAGTCGAGAGCACGCTCTGCCATGAGGTGCGGCAGTCGGATAACGAGATCGTCATCGCGGACGTCCAGACAGACACTCACTATTGCCACCATCATACGCCTGCCCGTTATGGCTTCCGAAGCTACATCTCGGTGCCGATCTACCGCTCGGACGGCAGTTTCTTCGGCACGCTCTGCGCCATCGACCCCGAGCCCCGCGACCTGAACGATCCGCGCGTGCTCAACATGTTCCGACTGTTCGCGCGCAGCATCGGCGACAGCCTCGAGTCCGGTGAACGGCTGCAACTGGCTGAGCAACGGCTGGCAGAAGAAAAGGACCTCACCCGGCTCCAGGAAGAGTTCGTGGCGATCCTTGGTCACGATCTGCGCAATCCGATCGCCGCCATGGGGGCCGGTCTTCGGATGCTGTCCAGACGGCCGCTCGATGAGCAGTCGGTCGATCTGGTTGGACATATGCAGGCGTCTTTGCACCGCATGTCGGGACTGGTCGGAAACATCCTGGATCACACAAGGGTGCGGCTGACGGGCGGTATCGGTGTCGAGCGGGAAACCTGCGACGATCTGGGGCAGACCCTCGAACATGTCGTGCACGAAGTCCGGGCCGTGTCCGTGAGCCACAGCTTCGACGTGAATATCGAGGTCGGCGATCCGGTGTATTGCGACAAGGATAGGCTGGGGCAGCTTCTGTCCAACCTCCTGTCCAATGCCGTTCTTCACGGAGACGGGGGTGAGCCGATCACCATCAACGCCCGGGCGGAGGATGGCGAGTTGTTCGTCTCCGTCGGGAACGGCGGGGAGCCCATCCCTCCTGCGACGCAGGAAAAGCTGTTCGCGCCGTTTTCCCGGGGCGACGCGACGTCGCCCTACAGTGGTCTCGGCCTCGGGCTGCATATCGCGGCGCAGATCGCGAAGGGACATGAGGGCCAGATCGATGTCCATTCGGATGCCGACGGCACCCGGTTCACGTTACGGATGCCGGTTCAGCCGGGCTGAGGCTGTCTCCGTCTACGGTCGCCCTTTGACGCCGGCTGAGGGTCGGCTTGCGCTCTTTTCAGCGAAGATGCCGAGATCACAGCGGTCAGTTCACGCCCCGGAGCTACGGTTCGCTGTAAACTCCGACAGTCTTATGCCGCCGTGATGACGATCGCCCCACGCTCCGTCGCCACGACCGTGTGTTCGTACTGGACGACCGGGGCGGCGGGCTCGGAATAGAGGGTCCAACCGTCGTCGCCGTCCACGGCCCAGAGGCCGCCTTTCGACAGGAAGGGCTCGACCGTCAGGACGAGGCCGCGGTCGATGCGGCGGCGCTCGGCCCGGGTGGGCCAGGTCGGGATCTCGCCCGGCTCCTCATGGAGCGCGCGGCCGATGCCGTGGCTGGCGAGATTGCGGATCAGCGTGTAGCCGCGCTTCGAGGCGAAGGCGCCGACCGCCTTGCCGATCCCCGCGAGCGGCTGGTCGGCCCGCACGGCCTTGATCCCGACCGACATCGCCTGCTTGCCGTCGCGGCAGAGCTTGTCGAGCGAGGGCGTCACCGGCCCGGCGCGGAAGGTGGCGCCGGTGTCCGCGAAATAGCCATTCTTGGAGGCGGAGACGTCGATGTTGACGAGGTCGCCTGTCCGGATCGCGCGGGGTCCGGGGATACCGTGGGCGATTTCCTCGTTCACGCTGATGCAGGTGTGGCCCGGAAAGTCGTAGGTCGAGCGGGGCGCGGAGATGGCACCCTCCCGCTCGAGCTCGGCGGCGCCGATGGCGTCGAGCTCCGCCGTCGTGATGCCGGGTTCGATCGCCTTGGCCATCGTCTGCATGGTGCGGGCGACGATGCGGCCAATGTCCTTGAGGCCGTCGAGCTCGTCTTCACGGGTGATCGTCATGGGGCATCCTTGCTGAAAGTCTCGGCACTCTAGCGTGCAACGGCGGGGATGTCCTGCCGGTTGTGCCGTCGACGGGAACCGCTTCGCGCCGAGGTGTTTTAGCCTCGAGACGGGGCGAAACCGAGGGGGACCCGATGTCAGGACCGACAGATATCGTCAACTCCGTGGGTGGCTACGTGCCGGCCTGGCTGGAGTCGCTGCTGCTGTTGCTGGTCGGGGTGGCGCTGGCCTACCTGCTGCACGGGCTGCTCTGGCGCGTCGCGACACGGATGATCGGCGAGCGGCGCGGGCTTGCGGTGCGCATCTTCCACCGGCTGAAGCGGCCCTCGCGGCTGGCGCTCGTGCTCGTGGTGCTGATCGCGCTGGTGAACGGCGGCACGCTGAGCCGGGCCTGGGAGCGCGGGATCGAACAGGCGGCGCTCGCCATCCTGTTCGTGATCTTCGGCTGGGCCGGGCTGATCGCCATCGATACCGCCTCCGAGCGGGCCGCGGGCAAGCTGCGGCTCGATGCGGAGGACAACCTGTCGGCCCGCAAGCAGATCACGCAGATCAAGGTGGTTCAGAAGGTCAGCAAGGTGCTGGTCTGGCTGCTCACGGCCGGTTTCGTGCTGTCGACCTTCGAAGCGGTGCGGCAATACGGTGTGTCACTGTTCGCCTCGGCCGGGGCGGCCGGGCTCGTGCTTGGCTTTGCCGCGCGGCCCGTGCTGACTAACCTGATCGCAGGCATCCAGATCGCTCTGACCCAGCCGATCCGCATGGACGACGTGGTGATCGTCGAGGGCGAGTGGGGCTGGATCGAGGAGATCGCCTCGACCTACGTGGTGGTGCGGATATGGGATCTGCGGCGGCTGGTGGTGCCGTTGTCCTACTTCATCGAGCAGCCATTCCAGAACTGGACGCGGGAGAATGCCAACATCATCGGCTCGGTCTTCTGGTTCGTGGATTACAAGGCGCCGATCGCCGCGATGCGGGCGAAGTTGCAGGAGTTTGTGGAGGCCACGCCGCTCTGGGACGGCAAGGTGGTGAACCTGCAGGTGACGGAGTCCGAGCGCGATACGGTGCAGGTGCGGGCGCTGGTGTCCGCCCGGACATCGCCCCGCGCATGGGACCTGCGCTGCGAGATCCGCGAAAAGATGATCGAGTGGCTCAAGGACGAACATCCGGAGGCGCTGCCGCGCGAGCGGGGCGAGCTGATGGTGATGCGCGACCGCGACGAAGGGCCCGGTCCCCGGTTCGAGCGGGAGACGGGAGTCGAGGACGCGGGCACCGGCATTCCGCGCGAGGCGCGGCCGGGGTGACCCCGCGGTGCACCTGCGGTGCGCTTTGGGAGCCCTCCCTGACGGTCGGGCGGAGTCCGGGGGCTGTCTGCCCCCTCTTGGGCCTGCGGCCCAATTCACCCCCGAGAATATTTGAGGGCCCAAAGAAGATGGGGCGCCGGGTTGCAGTCCGGGCGGGATGTGGTGACAGTCCGCGGGACTGAGACTGGACCGGCGGGGAGGCGCGGAGATGGCTGGAGTGCTTGAAGGGTTGGCCGGGGATGGCCTGTTTGTCGGCCGGGCCGAAGGGCCGGACGGGCCGGTGGTGCTGCGCCTCGCCGACGGCGCCTTGAGCGACGTGACCTGCCGCGAGGTGCCCACGGTGCGCGATCTGCTCGAGCTGGAGGACCCCGCCGGCTGGCTTCGTGCCGCCGACGGTGTGCCGTTCGAGGCCGGGGACCGGATGCTCGCGCCATGTGATCTGCAGGCGGTGAAGGCCTGCGGCGTCACCTTCGCGAAATCCATGGTCGAAAGGGTGATCGAGGAACGCGCCGCCGGCGATGCCGGCAAGGCGGAGGAGATCCGCGCCCGCGTGGGCGAGCTGGTCGGCGGGCGGTTGCGCGATCTCGTGCCCGGCTCGGAGGCAGCCGCCGAAGTGAAGGCGGCGCTGCAGGGCGAGGGGCTCTGGTCGCAGTACCTCGAGGTTGGGATCGGTCCGGATGCGGAGGTATTCTCCAAGTGCCCGCCGATGGCCGCCGTCGGGACCGGGGCCGAGATCGGGCTGCACCCGGTCTCCACCTGGAACAACCCGGAGCCGGAAGTCGTGCTGGCAGTGAACTCGCGCGGGGATATCCTCGGGGCGACGCTGGGGAACGATGTGAACCTGCGGGATGTGGAGGGCCGCTCGGCGCTGCTGCTCGGCAAGGCGAAGGACAACAACGCGTCGGCCGCGATCGGGCCGATGATCCGGCTGTTCGATCAAGGCTACTCGCTGGACGACGTCCGGCAGGCCGAGGTGCGGCTGACCGTGACGGGCGAGGATGGCTACGTGTTGCAGGGTTTCTCGTCGATGGCCGAGATCAGCCGCGACCCTGCGGACCTCGTCGCGCAGGCGATCGGGCCGCATCACCAGTATCCGGACGGCATGATGCTCTACCTCGGAACGCTGTTCGCGCCGGTCGAGGATCGGGATGCGCCGGGACAGGGGTTCACCCATAAAATCGGCGACGAAGTAAGGATCGAGTCGGACGGGCTCGGGGCGCTGGTGAACCGGGTGCGTCTGTCGACCGACTGCGCACCCTGGACGGTCGGGGCAGGGGCGCTGATGCGAAATCTCTCCGGACGGGGGCTGCTATGAGCCTGAAGGTGACGGCTGACTCCTTCCGTCTGGCCGAGGCGTTCGTCATTTCGCGCGGGTCCCGGACGGAGGCGAAGGTGCTGACGGTGCGGACCGGAGACGGCTGGGGCGAGTGCGTGCCTTACGCGCGCTACGGCGAGACGATGGAGAGTGTCACCACCGAGATCGAGGGCCTGCCGGACGGCGTCGATAGGGACGCGTTGCAGGGACTATTGCCACCCGGTGCCGCTCGCAATGCCGTGGATTGCGCCTTGTGGGATGCCGAGGCCAAAGCGGCGGGCAAACGGGTTTGGGACCTGGCGGGCCTGTCCTCGCCGGGGCCTGTCGACACGGCCTACACGCTGTCCCTGGGTGAGCCCGATGCGATGGAAGCGGCGGCGGCGAAGCACGCGGCCAAGCCGCTTTTGAAGATCAAGCTGGGCGGCGAAGGCGATATGGCGCGGCTCGAAGCCGTGCGCCGTGGTGCGCCCCGGTCCCGGATCATCGTGGACGCCAACGAGGGCTGGACGGCGGACGTCTATTCCGAGCTGGCGCCGCATCTCGTCAGGCTCGGCGTCAGCCTGGTCGAGCAGCCGCTGCCCGCAGACGAGGACGGGATGCTGGGCGAGATCGACCGTCCGCTGCCGGTCTGCGCCGACGAGAGTTGCCATGACCGGGCAACCCTGGCGGCGCTGAAAGGCCGCTACGACATGGTGAACATTAAGCTCGACAAGACGGGGGGGCTGACGGAGGCGCTGGCGCTCAGGGACGAGGCGCGAGCCGCCGGCTTTGGCATCATGGTCGGCTGCATGGTCGGGTCGTCGCTGGCGATGGCACCGGCCGTGTTGCTGGCGCAGGGGGCGGAAGTGGTCGACCTCGACGCGCCGTTGCTGCTGGCGGAGGACCGGCCGGTGCCGCTGCGCTACGAGGGGACGGTGGTGCATCCGCCAGAAGTCGGTCTTTGGGGATGACGTCGGACGGCTGCCGCGTCGCTCGGGCGCAGGAGCCGTAAGGCCGGCGTTAAGGTTAACGCGGTTATCGAATTTTCGACGAAAATTCGGGTGTTAAGGTTAATGGGACGGTCGAAAAGGCGTGGCCGTGACGGAGGCAGGTGGCTCTGTTCCCGATTATCCGGCCCGTCCTCTCCAGGGCCGGTGTCGGTGAAGAGCGCCAGAGTTCCATTCGCCTCTCGGCGCGGCACTTTTCCCGGTCGGGCGAGACCGATCATTAACCTTAACGGAGCTATCAAATTTTCTACGAAAATTTGGTGCTGACACAATTATGCGCGTGCAGCCGGGAAACAGGTGGCTGAAGCCACCCAACCCGATCACGCAGGTTCGCGAAAAACCCTCGGCACCTTGAACTCGACGTTCTCGGTCGCCGTCGTCACGGTCTCCACCGTTACGTCGAAGCGCTCCCGGAACGTATCGACCACTTCGTCGATCAGCACTTCGGGTGCCGATGCCCCCGCCGTGATTCCGATCGTCGTGATCCCCTGAAGGGCACGCCAGTCGATGTCGCTGGCGCGCTGGACCAGCTGCGCATAGCTGCAGCCCGCCTTGCGCCCGACTTCCACCAGCCGCTTCGAGTTCGAGGAGTTCGGCGCCCCGACCACCAGCAGACCGTCGATCTTCGGTGCCATCTCCTTCACCGCCTCCTGACGGTTGGTCGTCGCGTAGCAGATGTCTTCCTTGTGCGGCCCGACGATCTTCGGGAAACGGGCCTTGAGCGCCTTCACAATATCCGCCGTATCGTCGATCGACAGCGTCGTCTGCGTCACGAAGGCGAGCTTGTCGGGATCGCGGACCTCGACCTCCGCCACGTCTTCCGGCGTCTCGACCAGAAGGACTTCGCCATCGGGCAGCTGCCCCATGGTGCCGATCGTCTCGGGGTGGCCGGCATGGCCGATCATGATCATCTGAAGGCCGTTTTCGGCGTGGCGCGAGGCCTCGATATGGACCTTGGACACCAGCGGGCAGGTCGCGTCGACATAGATCATCTCGCGCTTGGCGGCTTCGGCCGGGACGGCCTTCGGCACACCGTGGGCGGAAAAGATCACCGGGCGGTCGTCGGGACATTCCTCGAGCTCTTCCACGAAGACCGCGCCCTTGTCGCGCAGGTCGTCGACCACGTACTTGTTGTGGACGATCTCATGCCGGACGTAGACCGGAGCGCCCCATTTCTCGAGCGCCATTTCCACGATCTTGATCGCGCGATCGACGCCGGCGCAGAATCCACGCGGGGCGGCGAGGTAGAGGGTCAGAGGGGGCTTGGTCATCGCGGGCTCCTTCCTGTTGGCACCTAAGCAATCGGGCGCGCCGCGTCGAGGGGGAGGAGGCATGCCGGGTGTGCGGTTGCCGAACACCCGGCCAGTTCAGTCGAACCGGCAAACCGATCCGGGCCGACGGCTTATTCGCCCTCGGCCATTTCTTCTTCGTGCTGGCTGCGGGCCGGGCGATCTTCGCGCGGCGGACGGCCCACGACTTCGCGCAGTTCGTCAAGCTCGATGAAGTTGTCGGCCTGGCGGCGGAGTTCGTCGGCGATCATCGGCGGCTGGCTGCGGATGGTGGAGCAGACCGAGACGCGAACGCCTTTGCGCTGAAGGGCCTCGACAAGCGGACGGAAATCGCCGTCGCCGGAGAAGAGCACGATGTGATCGACGTGAGCGGCGATCTCCATGGCATCGACGGTCAGTTCGATGTCCATGTTGCCTTTGACCTTACGGCGGCCCTGGCTGTCGGTGTATTCCTTGGCCGGCTTCGTGACCATCGTGAAGCCGTTGTAATGCAGCCAGTCCACGAGAGGCCGGATCGGAGAGTAATCGTCATTCTCCAGCAGTGCGGTGTAATAAAATGCGCGCAACAGCTTGCCCCGGCGCATGAACTCCTGCCTGAGGAGCTTGTAATCGATGTCGAAGCCGAGCGCCTTGGCGGCCGCATAAAGGTTCGATCCATCGATGAAGAGCGCAAGCCGCTCGTCCCGATAAAACATCAAGTTGTCCTTCTACGTGACTGTTTCCGCCGTTGAAGTCCGTGAGTGTGAGTGAAAAATGGCCGGCGGAGCACTGTGTATATGTAAATCTTCAGTAACATGGATCAACCCGGAATGGCAGATGGCACAATTCGTACGGCGTTGATTGCCGCAGGGTCGAACGCAACGTCAGAAGGCCGCGTGTCACGTGATCTGGTTACGGAAGCCTTTCGGTCGATCGAATTGATCGCAATTGGAGCCGTCGAATTGAGCCGGCTATACCAGACGCCGGCATTTCCGGCCGGTTCGGGTCCCGACTTCGTGAACGCAGCGTGTGCGATCCGCACACATTCCGGGCCGGAAGAGCTGCTCGCCGCCCTGCACGCCATTGAAACCGAGGCGGGGCGCACACGGCAGGTGCGCTGGGGACAGCGGACGCTGGACCTCGATCTCATCGCGATGGACGGTCTGGTCCTGCCTGATGCGGAGAAGCTCAAGGGGTGGATCAATCTCCCGCTGGAGTTGCAGCTGAAGTCTGCTCCGGAAGAGCTGCTCCTGCCGCATCCCCGGCTTCAGGACCGAAGTTTCGTTCTTGTCCCGCTGGCCGATGTCGCGCCCGATTGGCGTCACCCGATTCTCGGTCGGACGGTCTCGGAGATGCTGGCCGCGCGTCCGTCCGGTGAGCGGGACGAGGTGATCGTCCTCGACCCCTGAAAATTCAGCGTAATACAGGGCCGGAACGTGGTTCGACCGCCTTGTCAATGCCTTTGATCGGTAGTAGAGAGCCTTTTCCGACGATCCCCAGGACCGAGAGTGGAGGCCCCCGCATGGCCCGCGTTACCGTTGAAGATTGTGTCGACAAGGTTCCGAACCGTTTCGAGCTCGTGATGCTCGCCGCCCATCGTGCGCGCGAGATCAGCTCCGGCGGACCGCTCACCGTCGACCGTGACAACGACAAGAACCCGGTCGTTGCGCTTCGCGAAATCGCCGAGGAAACGCAGCAGTCCGACGACCTGCGCGAACGGATGATCGAAGCCAACCAGACCCAGATCGAGGTCGACGAGCCCGAGGACGACGCCATGGCGCTACTCATGGGCGCGTCCGAGCCTGCCGACAAGCCTGCCGACGACGACATGTCCGAGGAGAAGCTCCTCCGGGCACTGATGGAGGCGCAGGGGCAGCGGTAATCCGCACCCGGCGGACGGGATGACGACAGACTGCGACCTCATCGCGCTCGTCCGCTCCTACAACCCGCACAGCGATGCCGACCTTCTGCGCCGGGCCTACGCGTTCGGGCAGGAGATGCACGATGGCCAGTTCCGGCAATCGGGCGAGCCCTATTTCACGCACCCGCTCGCCGTCGCGCTGATCCTCGCGGAACAGCAGATGGACGATGCCTCGATCGTCACGGCGCTGTTGCACGACACGATCGAGGACACCCGCGCCAGCTACAAGATCGTCCGTGACCAGTTCGGACAGGAGATCGCCGACCTCGTCGACGGCGTGACCAAGCTGACGAACCTGCAGCTTTCCTCGACCGAGACGAAGCAGGCCGAGAATTTTCGCAAGCTCTTCATGGCCACCAGCCGCGATCTGCGGGTGACGCTGGTCAAACTCGCCGACCGTCTGCACAACATGCGCACGATCCGGTCGATGCGTCATGAAAAGCAGGTCCAGAAGGCGCGGGAGACGATGGACATCTTCGCTCCGCTGGCCGGCCGCATGGGCATGCAGTGGATGCGTGACGAGCTCGAGGACCTAGCCTTCCGGGTCCTGAACCCCGAGGCCCGCAACTCCATCATCCGCCGCTTCATCATGCTTCAGCGGGAAACCGGCGACGTGGTTCAGAAGATCACCGCCGACATGCGCCTCGAGATGGAGAAGGCCGGTATCAGGGCCGAGGTGTCGGGCCGGGCGAAGAAGCCCTATTCGATCTGGCGCAAGATGCAGGAGAAGGATCAGGGCTTCTCGCGCCTGTCCGACATCTACGGTTTCCGGATCATCACCGGGACGGAGGCGGACTGCTACCGTACGCTGGGCGCGATCCACCAGCGCTGGCGCGCCGTGCCGGGTCGCTTCAAGGACTACATCAGCCAGCCGAAAAGCAACGGTTACCGCTCGATCCACACGACGGTCTCTGGCCGGGACGGCAAACGGGTCGAGGTCCAGATCCGCACGCAGGAGATGCACGAGGTCGCTGAAGCCGGGGTTGCCGCGCACTGGTCCTATCGCGAGGGCGTGCGCGTCGAGAACCGCTTCGCCGTCGACCCCGCCCGCTGGATCGCCGCCCTGACGGAGCGTCTGGACGAAGGGCAGGACCACGACGAGTTCCTCGATATGGTGAAGCTCGAGATGTACACCGACCAGGTGTTCTGCTTCACGCCGAAGGGGGATGTCATCAAGCTGCCGCGCGGCGCGACGCCGATCGACTTCGCCTATGCCGTGCACACCAAGGTCGGACACGCCTGCGTCGGCGCAAAGGTGGACGGGATGCGCGTGCCGCTCTGGACCCGTTTGAAGAACGGCCAGTCGGTGGAGATCATCACCGCCGACGGTCAGTCGCCGCAGGCGACCTGGATCGACATCGCTGTCACCGGTCGGGCCAAGACCGCGATCCGCCGGTCGCTGCGGGAAGAGGACCGCGAACGCTTCATCAAGCTCGGTGCCGAGCTCGCCCGGGTCGCATTCGAGAACGTCGGCAAGAAGGCGACCGACAAGGCGCTGCGCACCGCGGCGCGGGCGCTCGCGCTCGACGGGGCCGAGGACCTGCTGGAGAAGCTGGGCTCTGCCGAGGTGTCGGGCCGGGAGGCCGTGCGCGCGATCTATCCCGACCTCGCCGAAAAGCCCGGCGACGAGGTCGACCAGAAGCGCGCGGTCGTCGGCCTCGCCCCCGGGCGGCGCCACCTGCGCGCGCCATGCTGCCAGCCGGTGCCGGGTGAGCGGATCGTCGGGATCACGTTCCGCGGCAAGGGGGTTGTGCTCCACGCCATCGATTGTGAAGTGCTGGCACAGTTCGAGGATCAGGGCGACCGGTGGGTGGACCTGCAATGGCAGGAAGGCACGCACCCGGCGGTGAACACCGTCACGCTCGACGTCTCGATCAGCAACGACACGGGGATGCTGGGACGAATTTGCACGTTGATCGGAGAGCAGTCGGCGAATATCTCCGACCTAAGGTTCATTGATCGGAAACCGGATTACTACAGGCTGCTGATCGACGTCGACCTGCGCGATGCGGAGCATCTCCACAGGGTGATGACGGCGCTCGAGGCGGACAGCAACGTCGCCTCCATCAGCCGCCATCGGGACCCGGCGCGGGCGACGTTCGTGGCATTCGAAGGCTGACCGCCGGCAAGGGGAACGGGTTTGGTATTCAAGCGCAGGGACAGGCGGCCGATCTGGCGGATCGCGCTCGAGTTCCTCTGGCCCCGCGGTGGCTGGGGGCGCGCGGCTCGATACGTGCGTCACCGCGTCCGGCGGCTGCCCGACACGCCCGAGAAGATCGCCCGCGGCATCTGGGCCGGGGTCTTCACAACCTTCACGCCGTTCTACGGGCTGCATTTCATCGTCTCGGCGGCGCTTGCCAAGGCGATGCGCGGCAACATCGTCGCGGCCCTGCTGGCGACGTTCTTCGGCAACCCGCTGACCTATGTGCCGATCGGGATCATCTCGCTTCGGGTCGGGCACTGGATCCTCGGCTCGCAACCGCCGTGGGGGATGGAGCACAGCCTCTTGCGGATGTTCTCGGGCGCGGGCAACGACCTCTGGCGCAACTTCATGACGCTGTTCAACGGGTCGACGCCGGACTGGTACCGGCTGTCGATCTTCTACCACGAGGTTTTCCTGCCCTACTTGGTCGGGGGCATCCTTCCCGGCATCATCGTGGCCTCCGTCGGCTACTACCTGACGCTGCCGGTGATCCGCGCCTACCAGAACCGCCGGCGCAAGATGCTGCGGGCCAAGCTCGACAAGCTGAAGACCACCGGGGGCTGACATTGCATTCGCGTGGCGCGCCGCTATCGTCCGCGCCGAACCGGGGAGAACGGCCATGGAAAAGCTGAGACTTGGCGTCAACATCGATCACGTCGCGACGGTGCGCAACGCGCGCGGCACGGCATGGCCCGACCCGGTGCGCGCGGCGAAACTGGCAGAGCAGGCCGGCGCCGACGGTATCACCGCGCACCTTCGCGAAGATCGCCGCCACATCTCCGACGCCGATATCGAAGCGCTCGCCACCGGCCTGACGGTGCCACTCAACTTCGAGATGGCCGCGACCGAGGAGATGCAGGCGATCGCGCTGCGCCACAAGCCGCACGCCGTCTGCCTCGTTCCCGAAAAGCGGGAGGAGCGGACGACCGAAGGCGGCCTCGAAGTCGCGCGCGAGGAGAATCGCCTCGCCCATTTCATCGCCCCGCTGCGCGACGCCGGCTGCAGGGTGTCGATCTTCATCGCCGCCGACACGGCCCAGATCGAGGCCGCGCACCGGATCGGCGCTGCCGTGGTGGAACTGCACACAGGTGCCTATTGCGACCATCATGCCGAAGGCGACATGGCCGCCCGCGACGCCGAGCTCGCCCGCCTGACCGAGATGGCGACCTTCGCCCATTCGCTCGGGCTCGAGGTGCACGCCGGTCATGGCCTGACGTACGACACGGTCGGTCCGATCGCTGCGCTGCCCGAGATTCGCGAGCTCAACATCGGCCACTTCCTGATCGGCGAGGCGATCTTCCGCGGGCTCGAAGGCTCGATCGCCGAGATGCGCCGGGCGATGGATGAAGCGCGGACCTGACACCTCTTCGGGCTGCAAATATTCCGGGGGAGGCGCCGCAGGCGACGGGGGCAGTGCCCCCTCCCGCCCGCCCGGCAGGACGGGCTCGCAGAGCGCGCCGAAGGCGCACCGCGAGGTCGCGCGCCCTTGCGGTGGCCGCGGCCTTGCGCTTTCACTGACCGCGCCAAGGGAGGACACGAGATGATGAAAGCCTGCGCCGCGATGCTCTGCCTGTTGCCCGCTCTCGCGACCGCCGAGCCACTGGTCCGCGACTGCGACAGCTACATCGCCAACGCTCGCAACCTTTCCCGCCCGTTCGACCAGGCGACGCGCGAGTTCGCGAACGGCGAAGTCGCCATATTGTCGCTTCTGCTGGATGAGCCGGCCTGCTGCGGCGCGCACCTGATGGTGACCTACCCGGACCCCTACGAGGGGTTCGCCCAGTGCCGGCTCGTCACGACCGCCGACGAGATGGGCTACGCGTCCTTCGACCTCGTGTCGGCGCAGGCGGCCTACGACCCGGCGACCGGCCTCGTCCTGTCGCTGCCCGCACGGCAGTTCGACGGCTCCGACTTCGCGCCGCTCACGGTCGAGGTCACCGTGAACCGCGCGGTGGGCGAGGTCTACGCGACCGAGCGGCGATGATCCTCGGCATCGGCACCGACCTCTGCAATATCGAGCGGATCGAGCGCACGCTCGCCCGGTTCGGCGACCGCTTCCGCCACCGTGTCTTCACCGAGATCGAGCAGGCGAAGGCGGAACGCCGGGCCGACACCCCCGGCACCTACGCCAAGCGCTGGGCCGCGAAGGAGGCCTGCTCCAAGGCGCTCGGCACCGGGCTGCGGATGGGCATCGCGTGGAAGGACATGGCGGTCAGCAACCTGCGCACGGGCCAGCCTGTGATGCACGTGACGGGCTGGGCGAAGGAGCGTCTGGACGAGATGACCCCGGAGGGTCACGAGGCGATCATCCACGTCACGCTCACCGACGATCACCCGTGGGCGCAGGCCTTCGTGGTGATCGAGGCGCGGCCGTTGCCGGGAACGTGACCGCCCCGGGCCTGTGTCCTGTGACGTGGCAGGCAAGGCGCATCGGGCCCCAACCGGAACACATTGAAGCAGTTGGACAACGGGCAACTTGACTCGCCCCGAACCGCCACGCATGTAGCCGGCATTCAGGAGAGAGGACACGAGCAGCATGGCCGAAAAGGACGGGGTCCTCCAGGGCATCTGGGAGACCATAAAGACGATCGTCTATGCGCTGCTCATCGCAGGGCTGTTCCGCACGCTCCTGTTCCAGCCGTTCTGGATTCCGTCGGGCTCGATGAAGGATACGTTGCTGATCGGCGACTTCCTCTTCGTCAACAAGATGGCCTATGGCTATTCGTACGCCTCCTGTCCCTCGATCCGCATTCCGGCGCTTGGCGTGGATATCGGCGCGGACGATTTCTGCGGCGTCTTCCAGGGCGACCGCAGCAGTCCGGACTATGAAGGCGGCGATCGGTTCCTGGGCGGCCAACCCGATCGGGGCGATGTCGTGGTCTTCCGCCATCCGGTCACGGGTCGCGATTTCATCAAGCGCCTGATCGGCCTGCCCGGCGACCGCATCCAGATGAAGGAGGGGCACCTCTTCATCAATGACGAGCCCACCCAGGTTGTCGATGCCGGCATCTTCGAGGAAGTCTTCGCCCCGCAAGGGCCGCAGGGCCTGCGGCCACGCTGCTCCAACGGAGCGGTCGGACTTGGCGCGGTCTGCGAGAAGCGGCTCTCGATCGAGACGCTGCCGAACGGTGTCGAGCATCACATTCTCAACATTGGCACGCAAACTTTCGACGATACGGGTGTCTATACCGTCCCGGAAGGGTATTACTTCTTCATGGGAGACAACCGCGACAACTCGCGTGACAGCCGTGAAAGCCAGGCCTCCGGGGGCGTCGGTTTCGTGCCTTACGAAGATATCGTGGGCCGCGCCGACCGGGTCATGTTCTCGTCCGCCGGACGCTCGATGCTCTATTTCTGGACCTGGCGGGCAGACAGGTTCTTCAAGAAAATCGAATGATCCTGACTCGGGCCCTTCGCGACTTCTTTATCGGGGGTTTCGACTGGAACGGGGTGTCGGGCCGCTGGACGGTGCTGGTCGGCATGGCGACCGCAGGCCTCATCATCCTGCTGGGGGCCCCGCTGTCGGGTCTGACAAATGGTGCCCTCTCGCCGATCCAGGTGATCTTCGTGCTGTTCGCGCCGTTCTGCGTGCAGGCCTATGGCACGATGGTGCGCCGCCTGCATGACGCCGGCCGCAGCGGGGTCTGGGTCGTGCTGTTCGGCTTGCCCTATGGGCTCATCCTGCTGCCGCTCGCGCTGCTGGCCCTGCCGCGCAAGCCGGACGCGCCGCAACGGCGCAAGCCGACGCTGCTGCGCCGGATCGGCTTCGCCGCCGCCTGCGTGCTGGCGCTGACCTACGCCTCGCGGGCGTTCTGGACCGGGCACCTCATCATCAACGAAGCGATGGCGCCGACGCTGCAGGTCGGCGACTACGTCGGCGCGACGACGCTGTTCGGCCATCCCCGGCGCGGCGACATCGTGATCTACTCGCTCGACGCGCCCGGCGATCCGCTGCAGATCATGCGGGTCGTCGCGCTCGAAGGGGAAGAGGTCTCCATCGGCCCCGACGGCCTGTCGATCGACGGCGTGCCGGTGGAAAACAGCGACTCGCAAGAGACGCTGCCCGGCGGGCTGACCCACCTCGTCGTGCCGGCCACCGCGACGGCGGAGGAGGTGCAATCCACCGAAGTGCCGCAGGATCATATCTTCGTGCTGGTCGACAACCGCACGCTGGAGGACACGCTGAGCAATCCCGGCACGATGGAGGCCCGTCTCGTCCCGCTGGAGCGGACCCGCTCGCGTGTCTTGAGGATCATCGCCTCTTCGGAAAGCTGGCAGGCCGGCATTCTGCGCTGGGGCCGTGACATGCGATGGGACCGGGTCTGGAGCCGGCCGATATGAAGGTTTCCGCCGACGTCGCCGCTTTCTGCGACCGGCTGGGCTATCGGTTCTCCGACCCTGCGCCGCTGTTGCAGGCTCTGACCCATCCGTCCTTCGGCAGCCCCGGACGGGGCGACAACCAGCGGCTGGAATTCCTCGGCGATCGGGTGCTCGGCCTCGTGATGGCCGAAGCGCTGTTCAAGGCCGACCCGACCGCCAAGGAAGGTCTTCTGGCGCCCCGCTACAACGCGCTGGTCCGGAAAGAGACCTGTGCCGAAGTCGCGCGCGAGATCGACATAGGCGCGGTGCTCAAGCTCGGCCGCTCTGAGATGATGTCCGGCGGTCGGCGCAAGGATGCGCTGCTTGCCGACGCGATGGAGGCGGTGATCGCCGCCGTCTATATCGATGCCGGGTTCGACGCCGCGCGGGACCTGATCCTGCGCCTATGGGGCCGCCGCGTGGCCGAAGTGGAAGCCGACGCCCGCGACGCCAAGACCGCCCTGCAGGAGATCGCGCAGGCCAAGGGCGAGCCACCGCCCGCCTATGTCGAGGTCGCGCGCACCGGTCCCGACCATCAGCCGCAGTTCACCATCGAAGTGCAGCTCGCCTCGGGGCCGAAGGCCACCGCCACGGCGGGCAGCAAGCGACAGGCCGAACAGGCCGCCGCCCGCGACCTGCTGACGCGGCTCGAACGGGGATGACCGCTAACGCCTCGCGCCGCCCGCGCGCCGCGCTTTCACCCAACCTCGTCGGCAGCGGCTTCATGGTGCTGGCCATGATGGGCTTCGCGGTCGAGGACGCATTCTTCAAGGCCGCGAGCGCGAGCGCCTCTCCCGGGCTGCTGACGGTGATCTTCGGGGTGCTCGGCACCGTGGCGTTCGCCGTGCTGTCGTGGCGTGCCGGCCAGTCGCCGGTGACGCCGCAAATGCTGAAACCGCGACTTCTGATCCGGTCGGCGTTCGAGATCGTCGGACGGCTGTTCTTTGCGCTCGCGCTCGCCTTCACGCCGCTCTCCACCACCTCGGCGATCCTGCAGGCGACGCCGCTGGTCGTCACGCTCGGCGCGGCGGTCCTGCTGGGCGAACACGTCGGGCCGCGCCGGTGGGTGGCGATCCTCCTCGGGTTCTGTGGTGTGCTGCTGATCCTGCGCCCGACCCCGGCGGGGTTCGAAGTCTCCGCGCTGCTGGCAGTCATGGGCATGATCGGTTTCGCCGGTCGCGACCTCGCCACCCGTGCGAGCCCGCCGGAGGTCTCGGGCAACCAGCTCGGCGTACTCGGCTTCCTCGTCGTAACGGCGGCGGGCCTCGTGATCCTCGCGACGGAGGGCGGGGCACCGACGATCGATCTCCCCGCCGCGCTGCGCATCTGCGGTACGGCGACGGCGGGCGTGCTGGCCTACGCGGCGCTGACGCGGGCAATGCGGACCGGCGAGATATCGGTCGTTGCGCCATTTCGCTACAGCCGTCTGCTGATCGCGCTGCTGTTTGCTTACGTCCTGTTCGGCGAACGGCCCGACGCGCTGACGCTGGCGGGTGCGGGGCTGATCGTGGGAAGCGGGCTCTATACGCTCTGGCGGAGTCACCGCGCGGGACGTTGAGCGGGCTTGCCCTCTGGCGCGGGTCGCGGGCATCCTGTAAGGGGCGGCCTTCCGCTGTCGAGAGTGCACCATGACCACACGCGCGGGCTTTGTCGCCCTGATCGGAGAGCCGAACGCCGGCAAGTCGACCCTGACCAATCGCCTGGTCGGGGCGAAGGTGTCGATCGTCACCCACAAGGTGCAGACCACGCGGGCCCGCATCCGGGGCGTCGCGATGGACGGCGACGCGCAGATCGTGCTCGTCGACACGCCCGGCCTTTTCAAACCGAGGCGCCGGCTCGATCGGGCGATGGTCGCCGCGGCATGGGGTGGGGCGGCGGATGCCGATATCACCGTGCTGCTCGTCGAGGCGCACCGGGGGATCACGCCCGGCGTCGAGGAGATCCTGTCTCGGCTGGAAGAGATCGGGCAAGGTCGCACCGTGGTGCTCGCCATCAACAAGATCGACCGCGTGCAGGCGCCCGTGCTGCTGGCGCTGACGAAGGACCTGAACGAGCGTTACGCCTTTGCCGAGACCTTCATGATCTCCGCCGAGAAGGGCCACGGCGCTGCCGACCTGAAGCGCTGGTTGGGAGAGCACCTGCCCGAGGGGCCGTGGCTCTATCCCGAAGACCAGATCGCGGACCTGCCGCTGCGGATGATCGCGGCCGAGATCACCCGGGAGAAGCTGACGCTGCGCCTCCACCAGGAACTGCCCTATCAGCTGACGGTCGAGACGGAGGCCTGGGAAGAGCGCGAGGACGGCTCCGCCCGGATCGACCAGATCGTCTATGTGGCGCGCGACGGGCACAAGGGCATCGTGCTCGGCCACCGGGGCGAGACGATCAAGTCGGTCTCGACCGCCGCCCGCACCGAGCTTGAAGAGTTCATGGGCCGCAAAGTGCACCTGTTCCTGCAGGTGAAGGTGCGGCCGAACTGGCTGGACGAGGCGGAGCGCTATTCCGAGATGGGACTCGATTTCCGGGACGGCGCGTGACCGCCCGGCTGACCGCGGACCTCTGGGTATCGGCCTACCTCGCGCGGCTCCGGCTGGCGGACATCCCGGCCTTCGTAGTGGCGCGGGGCGACGGCACGGCGGGTGCCGTTCTGGTCAAGCAGAACCGTCTCGATGGCACCTCGACGTGCCATGAGCGTTCACTCGACCTGATGAGCGGTGAACGCCGGTGGATCGTACTGTCGGAAGGCGACGAAGCGGAGGTCGACGCGGTGATCTCCCGCCAGCGGAGTCGCGACCCGGACCTCTGGGTGATCGAGGTGGAGGATCGCGACGGACGGCACCTGCTCGACGAGCCGGGACTGGAGTGAGAAGGCCCTGACCGAACGACGATGTTCGGTCGAAGGCCCTCGAAAGTCTCTCGCCTCAGGCTGCTGCCCGCGCGCCCTGCAAGTGGCCGAGGAACTCGTCCACGCCTTCGTCCGTCATCGACCAGTCGCAGACCAGCCGGCCAGTAAGGAGCTCGTCCGGGTTGCTCCCATCGAGCGACCCGCGCGTCAGATAGTAGGTCGCACCCGCATCGGTCAGGGCCTGATGCACGCGGCGCGGCCAGCGGACGTAGAGCATGTTCGCCGCCGGGTCCGTGACGAGGCTGTCACCGAGGCCCGCCGCTTCGATCCCCGCCTTGAGCCGCGCGGCCGCGACGTTGGCCTGCCGCGCGAGGTCGAGCCAGAGACCATCCGTCAGATAGCCCTTCATCTGGGCCGACAGCAGCCGATGCTTGGAATAGAGGTGCCCGCCACGCTTGCGGCGCAACTGGAACTGCCAGCTGTCGTCCGGATCGAACAGGATACAGGCCTCGACCCCGAGGCAGCCGTTCTTCGTGCCGCCGAAGCTGACCGCGTCCACCCCGGCCTTCCACGTCATCTCCGCCGGCGTGCAGCCGAGCGAGACCAGCGCATTGGCGAAGCGTGCGCCATCGAGGTGAGTCTTCAGGCCGTAGCTCTTCGCGACGTCGGTGATCGCGGAGATCTCCTCGACGCTGTAGATCGTGCCGCGCTCGGTGACCGAGGTGATGGAGACCGGCCCGCGCTGCGGCGTGTGTACGCCATGCGCGCCGCGTACCTGGAGGACGTCGGCCAGCGCCTCTGCTGTCATCTTGGCGCCCTTGGAGGGAACATGCGTGAGGGATGCCCCGCCCGACGCGGCCTCGACCCCGTTGCATTCGTCGTCGGAAATGTGGCTCTCACCCGTGCAGAACACCGTTTCCCACGGGTTCGCCATGGTGGCGAGCAGCAGCGTGTTCGCCGCCGTCCCGGTCCCGACGAGGTGGACCGCCGCGCGTGGCGCCTCGAAGATTTCGCGCACCATTTCCTGCACTTCGGCCGTCAGCGGGTCGGCGCCGTAACCGGACTGGTAGCCCCGGTTGGCGTCTGAAAGGGCGTCCAGGATGGCGGGATGGGCCGGGCCGGCGTTGTCTGAAGCAAAAAACATCGCGTCAGGGTTCCTCGATGATGTGGTCCTCCCACTCGTCCTCGCTGACCTCGAATTCGGGGACGGTCAACCCCCGGACCGAGACGCCGGCGTCATGCACCGTGCGCGGATCGCCGGAGACGAGCGGATGCCAGTGAAACAGGTCGCGCCCCTCGTAGACCAGCCGGTAGGCACAGGTCCGCGGGAGCCAGTACATGTGTTCGTGAATGGTCTGCGGCGTGAGCCGGATGCAGTCCGGCACGAACTGGTGGCGGATCTCGTAATTGCCGCAAAGGCAGGTGGAATCGTCGAGCAGCCGGCACGCGACACGGGTCAGGGCGACCTCGCCCGTGTCCTCGTCCTCGAGCTTGTTGAGGCAGCACTTGCCGCAGCCGTCGCAGAGTGCTTCCCACTGCTTGGCGTTCATCTTCTCGAGCGGCGTGTCGCGCCAGTAACCCTCGCGCAGGCCATCGCGGTCGATCGGGTCGGGGAAGGCCTCAGACATCGGCCAGGATCCTTCCTGCCTCCGCGCAATCCTCGCCCATGCGGGTGATCAGCGCCTCGAGGCTGTCGAATTTCAGCTCTGGCCGCAGGTAGTCCACCAGAGCGACCGAGAGGTGTTCATCGTAGAGATCGCCGCTGAAGTCGAACAGGAAGGTCTCGCAGTTCGGCAGGTTCTCACCGAACATGGGCCGGATCCCGATCGAGGCGGCGCCATTGTAGGTGCCGGCGTGGGGACCGGTCAGCACGTCGACCTTCACCGCGTAGACACCGAACTTCGGCGGGTGCAGCCCCTCGATCGACATGTTGGCGGTCGGGTAGCCGAGCTCGCGCCCGCGCTGCTCGCCGTGGATCACCTTGCCTTCGATCCGGTGCCAGTGACCGAGCATCTTCGCCGCGGTGCGCGGATCGCCGTCGGTCAGCGCCTTGCGGATCGCCGTGGAGGAGACCTCCGTCTCGCCGAGCGACAGGATCGGCGAGATCGTGACGCCGAAGCCGAGCTTCGCGCCGAGTTCGCCCAGCGTCTCTGCCGTGCCTGCGCGGTTGCGTCCGAAATAGAAGTCCTCGCCGACGACGACATGGGTGAGGCCGAGCGCGTCGTGAATGATCTTCTCGGCGAACATGTCGGGCTCGTATCCCGCGAGCGCGCGGTTGAAGGGCACCTCGTAGAGCATCTGAACCCCGACCTTGGCGAGGCGGTTGGCCCGGGCTTCGGCATTCATCAGGCGGAACGGCGGGGCATCGGGCGCGAAGACCTCGCGCGGGTGGGGCTCGAAGGTCATCACGCCGAGGGGCGCGTCGGTCTGCCCGGCGATTTCGCGAGCGGTGTCGATCACGACGCGGTGGCCGAGGTGGACGCCATCGAAATTGCCGATGGCCACGGCGGCGCCGCGGTCGGCAGGATCGAGGTAGGCTGTGTCGCGGACGATGCGCATGTGGGGCAGGTAGCGCCGCCCGGTCCCGGGCGCAAGGTGCCGCACTGCGGCACGGTGTTGGGGCAGGGTGCGGGTGCGCCGCCGGGGGTGCGATGCAGGGGGGGTGCGCATCGAGCGCGCACCCTACGGGCGGAGCGGGTTGCCCTCTCCCTTCGGGGGAGAGGGTTGGGTGAGGGGGGCAGCTTGGGTGCGCATCGAGCGCGCACCCTACGGGCGGCGCGATTGCCCTCTCCCCTCGGGGGAGAGGGTTGGGTGAGGGGGGCAGCGCGGGTGCGCATCTAGCGCGCACCCTACGGATGGGGCGCGATTGCCCTCTCCCCTCGGGGGAGAGGGTTGGGTGAGGGGGCAGCGCGAAATGGCGAGGCGCAGCTCTCTCCCCCGGGGGGGGGGGAGGGCTGGGTGAGGGGCCAGGCCCTACCGAAGATATCCGATCGAGAACGTCGGCTCGACCCGCTCCCCGGCGAGATAGGCATCGAGCGCCGCCGCATCCGGCTGCTCTTCGGTCTTCGTCTCCGAGGCAGCGAGGCCTCCGGTGATGAAGAGAGTGTCGATATCCTCCTGCTGGCCGCCGAGGATGTCGGTGCGGATGCCGTCGCCGATGCAGATGATCGACGGCGTCTTCTCAGCGCCGTCGAGGTCGGCATAACGCCGGCGGGCGAGGTCGTAGATCGGCGGATGCGGCTTGCCGAAGTAGAGGCTCTCGCCGCCCATCTCGGTGTAGAGCTGCGCCAGTGCGCCGGCACACCATTCGCGCTTCTCACCCCGGTCGACGACGATGTCGGGGTTGGCGCAAAGCAGCTTCAGCCCCTTCTGCTTGGCATAGAGAAACGTCGGTCGATAGACGTCCGGGTCGGCAAACCGGTCCTCGGGGCCGCAGCAGACGATGCCATCGGCCTCCTCGAGAGCGACGCGGGTGATCTCGACAGGGTCCTTGATGACGTTCAGCGGCTCGAAGAAGGACATGTCGTTCTGTTCGCCGATGAAGTAGACCTTGCTGCCCACGGCGCCTTCGAACATCGCCGCCCGGGCACTGTCGCCGGACGTGGCGATGCTGTCGTAGGCCTCTTCCGTGATGCCGAGCCCGTTGATCTGGGTCGCCACGGGGCCGCGCGCGCGGGGCGCGTTGGTGACCAGCACGACCTTGCCGCCCGCCTTGCGATATTCGGTCATCGCCTCGACGGCGGCCGGGAAGGCGTGGATGCCGTTGTGCATGCAACCCCAGAGATCGACGAAGGCGACGTCGTACTGATCGGAGATCTCGGCGAAGCTGTTGATGATGCGGGTCATGGGGTCTCCGTAAGGTCGCGGCTGCTCGCCCGGTTGATGGCCTATCGGGCGGGAGAGACCAAGGCCTTTGCAGGCGCCGTGGAAAGATTCTCGCCGCGTCGGTCCGGTGACGCCGCCTTACCGCAGCCCCATCCGCGACCTGACGTCCGGACCGGCGACTTGTGTTTGACGCCGGGCCGCCAAACGGCGACCTTTTGCGCCGAACCGACAGGAGCGCCGAGATGTCCGCCAAGCCCGCCACCTTCACATGGGACGACCCCTTCCTGCTGGATCAGCAGCTCGAGGAAGACGAGCGCATGATCCGCGACACCGCCCGCGCCTATGCGCAGGAGCGGCTGCTGCCCCGGGTGATCGAGGCTTATGCCGAAGAGAAGACGGACCCTTCGATCTTCGCGGAGATGGGCGAACTTGGCCTGCTTGGCGTCACGGTGCCGGAAGAGCAGGGCGGCATCGGCGCCTCCTACGTGGCCTACGGCCTGATCGCCCGCGAGGTGGAGCGCGTCGATTCCGGCTATCGCTCGATGATGTCGGTGCAGTCGAGCCTCGTGATGTATCCGATCAGTGCCTACGGCTCCGATGCGCAGCGGCAGGAATTCCTGCCCAAGCTGGCGAGCGGGGAGTGGATCGGTTGCTTCGGTCTGACAGAGCCGGATGCGGGGTCCGACCCGGCAGGCATGAAGACGGTCGCGAAGAAGACCGATGGCGGCTACCGGCTGAACGGGTCGAAAACGTGGATCTCCAACGCGCCGATCGCGGATGTCTTCGTCGTCTGGGCAAAGTCCGAGGCGCACGACGGCGCGATCCGGGGGTTCGTGCTGAAGAAGGGGACGAAGGGCCTGTCCGCGCCGAAGATCGGTGGCAAGCTTTCGCTGCGGGCGTCGATCACGGGCGAGATCGTCATGGAAGACGTCGAAGTCGGCGAAGAGGCCCTGCTGCCCGGCGTCGAGGGGCTGAAGGGGCCGTTCGGGTGCCTGAACCGCGCGCGCTACGGCATCAGCTGGGGGGTGATGGGTGCGGCGGAGGATTGCTGGCACCGGGCACGGGACTATGGGCTGGACCGCAAGCAGTTCGGCCGGCCGCTGGCGCAGACCCAGCTTTACCAGAAGAAGCTCGCCGACATGATGACGGAGATCACGCTCGGCTTGCAGGCCTCGCTCCGCGTCGGACGCCTGTTCGACAGCGGACAGATGGCGCCCGAGATGATCTCTCTGGTGAAACGCAACAATTGCGGCAAGGCGTTGGACGTGGCGCGGGCCGCGCGGGACATGCACGGCGGCAACGGCATCCAGATCGAGTACCACGTGATGCGCCATGCCCAGAACCTCGAGACGGTAAACACCTACGAGGGCACGCACGACGTCCACGCGCTGATCCTCGGACGGGCACAGACCGGGCTGCAGGCGTTCTTCTGATGGCCGCGCCGCTGGAGGGAGTGCGGGTGCTCGAACTCGCCCGGGTTCTGGCGGGGCCGTGGGCCGGGCAGGTGCTGGCCGATCTCGGCGCCGAGGTCATCAAGGTCGAGAGCCCCGACGGCGACGACACCCGTGCATGGGGCCCGCCCTTCATCGAGCAGGATGGCGACCGCTCGGCCGCCTACTTCCACAGCACCAACCGGGGCAAGCGGTCGGTCGTGATCGACTTCCGCACGGAGGAAGGCCGCGCCGAGGTCCGCCGCCTCGCCGCCGGTGCTGACGTGCTGATCGAGAACTTCAAGGTCGGCGGGCTAGAGAAATACGGGCTCGATTACGACAGCCTTTCGGCGCTGAACCCGGCCCTGGTCTATTGTTCGATCACCGGGTTCGGGCAGGACGGGCCCTATCGGGACCGCCCCGGTTATGACTTCCTGATCCAGGGGATGGCCGGCTGGATGGACCTGACCGGCACGCCGGAGGGCGAGCCGCAGAAGGTCGGGGTGGCCTTCGCGGACATCTTCACCGGGCTTTATGCCGTCATCGGCATCCAGGCGGCGCTTGCGATGCGCGCGCGGACCGGTCGCGGTCAGCAGGTGGACATGGCGCTGCTCGACTGTGCCGTCGGCGTCCTGGCGAACCAGGGGATGAATTACCTCGCTACGGGACGCGCGCCCCGCAGGCTTGGCAATTCGCATCCCAACATCGCGCCCTACGAGGTGCTGCCGACCGGGGACGGCGACATGGTGCTGACGGTCGGCAACGACGGCCAGTTCCGCCGGCTCTGCGGGGCGATCGGGCGAGAGGACCTGCTGGTCGCCAACTATGCGACGAACGAGGCGCGGGTGGCCAACCGGATCACGTTGCGGGCGGAACTGATCCTCGCCTTCGCGAACTGGTCGCGGGACGACTTGCTGGCCGCGCTGGAGGCGGCGAACGTGCCTGCGGCGCCGATCAACTCGGTCGACCAGGTGTTCGACGATCCGCAGGTGCTGCACCGGGGGATGCGGGTGGACGCCGACGGCGTGCCGGGCGTGCGCTTGCCAGTGAGGTTCTCCGAAGCCGATGTCGCGCCGGGACGGGCGGCGCCGGCACTGGGTGGCGGACGCGCCGAGTGGAGCGACCGGTAGGGGCGGGTCGGGGACGGGGTGCGCATCGAGCGCGCACCCTACGGATCGCGGGACATGGCCCTCTGCCCTTGGGGAGAGGGTTGGGTAAGGGGCATGTCGCCCCCTACAGCTTGCCGAAAACCCGGCTGATCTCGCGGAGGATCTTGCGGCGGATGGCGTCGGGATATTCCCGGTGGCCGCGCGCGGTGATGACGAAACCGTCGCGCGTGATGATGGCACGGCGGTAGAAGTTGGTGATCGTCAGACCCATCCCCTCGATCGCGATGCCGTTCACCGTGATGCCCCGGCGCTGCGCTTCCCGCGCCAGGCCGCGCACATCCGTCCCGGCGTTCGGCGTGCCGTCGCCCGAGACATCGATGATCTGCCGTTCGCAGTCCGGGGCGCGGTCCATGTGATCGAAGGCAAAGCGCAACGCCTCGGCCGGGGCGGTGTCGGACAGCACGAACGCCCGGATCAGCGACCGGGCCTGCTGTGAATAGGCCACGACGTCGGCGGGCGTCGCCATGATGGTCCAGGGCAGGCTGACCTCCTGCCGCTCCGGCCCTGACCACTGCACCACGGTCAGCGCGACCTGTCCCTGCACCAGAGCCTCCGACACTTCTGGATCGATCAGCGCGTCGGCCAACCCGTCCGTCTGCAGACGGAATTCCGCCGGATCGATGGAGTTCGACACATCCATCATCAGCAGGAGCGCGGTGTCACACGCCCGGGCCGGCGTCGACAGCAGCCAGAACAGGAGCACAAGTCGCGACATCGGCCCAGTCTCGGCGGGCGGGCATCCGCTGACAAGCCATCGTCGGTCACTTTGTCATGGTGGGGAATCCCGGACTGCCTAAGGCTGCAAGGCGCGACTACGATTCCCCTGCGGTCCGCACGGCCCGCGTTTGATTGGAAAGGATTCCTCTATGGGCAGAATTATCGGCATCGTTGCGGTCATCATCATCCTGATCCTCGGCTACTGGTTCTTCATCGCCGGCGATGACGAAGAGGTGGTTGTGGAAGAGCCCGTTGCAGAAGAAAGCGTCGAGGACGCCGCTGAAGATGCTGCCGACAACACGGAAGAGGCGGCCGAAGAGGTCGAAGAAACGGTCGAGTGACCGACAGCCCGCGGGCGGCCCCGGTCGCCCGCGCAGGCAAACGGCCCCTGAAGCAGGTCAGCGATCTTGGTCACGGGTGGGAAAGTGCAGGCTTCTGTTGCCAGGTGCCTGCGAACCCCGCCTTACGCTGCTAGGCGCAAGGGCTTAGATTTCGATCTTCGTTACTGCTTAAGCAGCAACGGCGATCGGAGCACGATTGTTGTTGGCAACTATGCTTTACGGACCGATATCGGTGGTACCTCACCGGGACAAAGCAAACCCCTTTAGACGTTCGTCGATCCTATTTCGGCCCCATGATCCCCCAACAAGAGATGTATGGTGGAGCCGCCGGGTACCGCCCCCGGGTCCGATCCGCTTATTACGAGCGCGTTTATGTCCATAGTCCCTTGCGGGACACGACAGATATAGGCGCCGGGCGAGCCTCGCTCAAGCCCTGACCTCAACGTCAATATTTTACCAGTTTGCGCATTGATGCCGGTCTGCCGCCTGATTTCCAACATATTCGAGTCGCAGAACTTTCGCTGGGGTTTGGAAAATTTTCAGGACGATTGCCTGGCCATGATGCCGAAAAATTTGCTGTCCAAGGTGCGCCGGCTTCGCAAGGATGAGGCCGGGAACGTCACCATCGAATACGTTCTGTGGTTGCCGATCTGGATCCTCATCATGACGATGACGACGGACGTGACCATTCTGTTCCACCAGCGCAGCCAGCTGTTCATCTCGGCGCGCGACATGAGTCGTGCCGTGGCCGTCGGTGCCAAAACCCCAGATGAAGCTGAGACGCTCATCAAGCAGGCCTATTCCGAGGTCGAGGGCTTCAACGCCTCGATCACGACGGCGAACGGGTTCGTCACAACGCGGCTGACGGCTCCGTTCTCGGCCTTCTCGACCATGACCGCGACATTCGCGAACGGCACGCTCGGCTCGACCGTGACGATGTTCATCGAGGGGCAGGACACCGGCGCGTGATGATGATGGAAACCATGTTCAAACTCCCGGAAAAGCTGAAATCCTTTCGCAAGGCACAGGAAGGTGCGGCCACCGTCGGCGGCATCTTCTTCACGACCACGGCGCTGATTCTCACTGGCCTCGCGCTCGATTCGGCGAACGCGTGGCAGGTGCAGACGCAGTTGCAGATCACGGCCGACGCCACGGCGCTTGCCGCCGCGACACGTGTCGACGACCTTGAAGCGGCGCGTGCGCTCGGGCTTGAAGTCGCGGCGCAGAACGCCAGCGGCAACATGATCACCGATGCGAGCTTCGTGTTCGGTCGCTGGGACAACGAAGCGGGCACCTTCACCGAGACGGATACCGATCCCAACGCGGTTCAGGTCGCGGCCCTGCGAAACGAGGACAACGGCGGCGCGATCCCGACCTACCTGTTGAAGCTCGTCGGCATCAACCAGTGGGAGACCGGCGCGACCTCGATGGCCGTCAACGCGTCATCCTCCGCGGATGGCGGCGGCGCCGGGCCCGTCATCAACTGCAACATGATGACCGTCGTCTCCTACGGGTCGATCCAGACCGGCGGCGGCAACATGCTGAAGAAGGGTGTCTGCATCCACGGCCAGACCGGCGTAGCGACCGGCGGCGGCGACAAGTACGACCGTGAGGTCATGTTCTCCGCGCCGCACGAGGAAGACATCTACATCGCCTCCTACCAGCCGCAGAACCTCCCTGTCGAAGACATCACGATGACGCGCTCGGTCGAGCCCGTAATCCTGCCGCAGCTCAACGACATCTGGACCGACCTTTGGCAGCAATTCTATGTCGGACGGCCCAACTACTACTACGGTAACCTTCTTCCCGACTTCATGTTCGAAGGGAACACGGCGCCGCGCGTCGTGGTCAAGGAAGGCTGGTGGAGCATCCAGCCGGGCGAGGTGCAGCCCAACACGATCTACGTGGTGAACGGTGGCGCGCAGTTCTCCGGCGGTATCGACGCCCAGAACGTGACCTTCATCGTGAACGGCTATTTCGGGGTCGGTGGTGGTTTCAACCTTCAGTTCCGCGACGTCTTCATCATGGCGCGCCAGATCAACCTCGCCGGCAACATCACGTGGGGCGAGAAGGGCACCCAATGCAAGGAAGACCATTTCAGTGTCTACCTGATGGGCCTCGACAGCCTCTCGATGGGCGGCTGGGGTAACGAGGTGTCCACCAACGGTGTCATCGGCATCTCGCCTGTGCTGAACCTCGGTGGCAACATGAAGGCCCGCAATGTCTACTTCGAGACTGGTCGTCGCAGCGAAAATGGCCAGACGTCGATGGGCGGCAACAATGAGACGTCCCTTGGTGGCGATCTCAGCATCAACGGCAACGACTGCTCTTTTGAGCTGACGTCGCACTACGAGCTGAACTTCCGCGGCGATACCGAGGTCAACGGCTACGGCAACCGCTCCCGCCTCATGCGCTGACCGAGGGCGGGGAAACCCGACCTTGTCGAAAAGCTGACCCAGCGTCAGGATGGATGTGCCGGCAGGAGGAGAGCCGGCGCATCTTTTTAATCGCAGGTTCGCCATGAAACGCATTCCGACCGTCGCCGTCGCGGGACTCCTGTCCGTTACCGCATCGCTGTCCGCCGCTCAGGAGGCCTGCCCCTCCCAATTGCCGACAGAGCTGGGCACGTTCAGTTGCAGTTGCGGGGCAGGTGTCTTTCTTCGGTCGAACCTCTGGGGGACCGGCACCTACACGGGTGACAGCGATGTCTGCGCTGCTGCGGTCCATGCCGGCGTCATCACGCGCGAGAGCGGGGGGACCGTCACGATCGAGCTGATCGAGGGGCTCGAGTCCCACACCGGCTCGAGCGCGAACGGCGTCAATTCGCGGGACTGGGGCAGCTATCGAACAAGCTATTCATTCGTGACGGGACCGGAGGCCTGCGGCGCCTACCCGGTCGGCGAGGCGAGCTACGAGTGCGGCTGCTCTGCCGACGACAGCACCGGTTCGATCTGGGGCAGCGATCCATACACCGCCGACAGCAGCATCTGTACCGCCGCGCGTCATGCCGGGGTGATCGGTGAGGACGGCGGGACGGTCGTCGCCATCGCCGAACCGGGGCAGGAGACCTACAGCGCCAGCAGCGCGAACGGCGTCACGACGAGCGATTGGGGCAGCTACGACTCGAGCTTCACCTTCCGTACAGCTTCCGCGATTCCTGCCGGGTTCGAGATGTGCGGCGCGTTCCCCGAGACGCAGGTCGAATATGCCTGCGGCTGCGGGCCGGATGCCGCAAGCGGCTCTGTCTGGGGCAGCGGTCCCTACACCTCCGACAGCGACATCTGTGCCGCGGCGCTGCATGCCGGCGTCATCGGTACGGACGGCGGACCGGTTACCGTGCTCGCCTATCCCGGCCTCGCCGCCTACCTCGCCACGGACGCAAACGGGGTCGAGACGATGGACTGGGGCGAGAACGAGATGTCGATCATCTTCGATCGGAACCGCAGTTATCCGTGAGAGTCACGTCAGGATGTGAGGGTGGGTGCGCATCAAGCGCGCACCCTACACGGACGGGCCCGTAGGGTGCGCGCTTGATGCGCACCCATCGCGCCAGTCACTGAGCGTCTTCACCCTCGACGTCCGCACTCTCCTCCTGGTTTTCTTCCAGTGCCGAGACGAGGTCGCCGTCCTGCCATTCGCCCTCCGCCACTTCGCCGGAGGCGTAGCGCATCGTGCCCTCGCCCTGACGGCGACCGCCGACGAAATTGCCTTCGTAGACATCGCCGTTGGTGTAGGTCGCCACACCCGCGCCGCTGATCTCGCCCATCTCCCACTGTCCTTCGTAGGTGAAGCCGTCGGGCATGGTGATGGTGCCCTGTCCATCACGCTGTCCTTCGGTGAACTGGCCGTCGTAGACCGTGCCGTCGGAATAGGTCGACACGCCCTGTCCGCTGCGGCTGCCGTTCTCCCACTCGCCCTCATAGGTGTAGCCGTCGGAGTAGGTCATAGTGCCGGTGCCGTGGTTGCGACCGTTGAGGAACCCGCCCTCGTAGACCTGTCCGTTGGGGTAGGTCGCGCGGCCCTCGCCCCGGATCACACCGCTCACCCACTGGCCCTCGTACGTGGAGCCGTCGGGATAGGTAATCTCTCCGGTCGAGCAATGGCCGACCTCCTCGGGGTCGGAGCCGGCGTCGAGCGCGGCCTCGACCTCTTCCGGGCAGCGGGTGTCGGCGAGATCGTCGAGGAACGTGCCCTCGTAGACGGATCCGTCCGGGTAGGTGACTTCGCCTTGGCCCTCGATCTCGCCCATGTTCCACTGACCGACGTAGACGTAGCCGTCGGCCCCGGTGAAGGTGCCCTGACCGTGACGCTGGTCCTCGTGGAAGTTGCCCTCGTAGACGTCGCCATTGGCGAAGGTCACGGTGCCTTCGCCTTCGCGCAGGCCATTGGTCAGCGTGCCTTCGAAGACGTCGCCGTTGGCCTGCACCTGCTGGCCGGTGCCCTCCATCTTGCCGTCGACCCACGAGCCCTCGTAAACCATGCCGTCGGGCAGGGTGAGCGTACCTTCGCCCTCGCGCTCGTCCCCGGCCATCGCACCGGTGTAGACCGCGCCGTCGGGGTAGGTGATCGTGCCGGTGCCTTCCTTGACGCCGTTCACCCAGTCACCCGAGTACTGGTAGCCGTTCGGAGCGACGAGCGTGCCCTGACCGTGGTGCATCGAGTTGCGGAACTGGCCGGTGTAGGTGACGCCGTTGGCGTAGTTGACCGTGCCGCGCCCGACGATGTTGCCGTCGACCCACTCGCCCTCGTAGGTGCCGCCGTCGGCGAAGGTGATGGTGCCGATACCGTTCGGCTTGCCGGCCGCGAACTCGCCCACGTAGACGGAGCCGTTGGGGAAGCGCGCGGTGCCTTCGCCGCGAATTTCGCCTTCGAACCAGCTGCCCTCATATTCGTAGCCGTTCGGCAGGCGGTAGGTCCCCTGTCCGTGCTGGCGGCCGTTCAGGAACGTGCCCTCGTAGATCCCGCCGTCGTCGTATTGCTTCGTCTCGACGGTCTGCGCGCCTGCGCCGGTCGCGAGCGCAAGGGCAAGTCCACCCAGAAGGATCGTCCGTTTCATCGGCTCAGCTCCCCATATCCTCGAAGAGGCACACTAGGCCAAGGCGTTGGACCCGGCAACGGGCGCGGCGGTGACATTGTCCTTACTCCGCGCAGGCGAAGCTCGCGGCCTCAGCATGCGGTCCTTCCCCGTCGTACCGAGGCACGAGCGGGTAGGGGCAAAGGGGGCGCTCCGCCGTCGCGCTGCCGTCAGGCGAGGAATTGACGAGGCCCTCGGGCACGCCTTCGAACTCTACCCAGACTTCGAGCGCGGCGAACAGGTCGGCGGCGGCCGGCATGCCCTCCGGAACGTCCCGGTCATGGGTCACACCGGGAAAGACGTAGAAGCGGACGAAGGAGTCGACACGTTCCCGCCCAAGATCGCGCACCATGCGACGCCAGAGATCGGCCATCTCGCCCGGGGGGTATTCGGAGAGGCTGCCGGCATAGACGGTCAGGTGCCCGCCCGCGGCGGCGAAGGCGCCGAGGTCCGGGTCTTCCGCATCAAGCATCTGTTCGAGTTCCGCGATCCGCGCATCCGCGTCCGGAGCGGGCGACGGCGCGACGAGTACGATTTCCTGATCGGTGTCGTCCTCGGCCACTTCGTCTTCCGGTGTGGGCGCCGGCGCGATTGGCGGCGTGACGAACCAGTCCCGGAAGTCGGCGACGCGATCACGCGCAGTCGGCGGAATGTCGGGGGTGCCCATGTAGCGAGTGTCCCAGTCGGACGTGCCCCACGGCAGGCCGGCATGTACGGTCAGGTCCGTGCTCATCGGGGCATGCAGCGCGTTCAGCGCCTCGATCTGGCCGAAGGTCAGGCAGCGATCGCTTTCGCTCTCGGCGCAGGCGATGATGGCGAGGTCGGGGGCGCAGCCCTCCCAATCCGCGATGACACCATCCGACACGCCGTCGAGCCAGTCGCACTGCACCCGGATTTCTTCCTTCACGATATCCAGCATCTCGGGCGGGATATAGGCGCGGGGATCGTCGAACAGGTGGGCCGCACGCTCGCGCAGCAGCATCAGCCCGGTGAAGTCGACGATCGGCTCTCCCGCGAGGATGCCGTCGTAGTCCTCGGGCCGCCGCTGCGCCGCCATCAGTCCCTGCCGCCCGCCGTCCCCGAAGCCGACGAAGTAGCGCAGTTCGGCCGGCGTGCCGTAGCGTGTCTCGATCAGGGTCTGGGCGGCGGCATGGACCTTGGCGGTCGCGCCTTCCGCGAAATCCGCCAGCATGCCAGGGTCGGATGCGAAGGACGCAGGGTCTTCCGGGGACGGCAGATCGTCGGCCCTGTGCCCTGAATCGCCGCCGTAGAGTGCGTGCGCCTTGAAAGGGAACACCTCGGCGGCGTTCGGTGTCTGCCAGTCCGCGCCGGTGAGCGCCGGTATCTCAGTGCCATAACCCTGAAAGCCGAAGTGGACGGACCGTCCGCTCCACTCCTCGGGCAACAGCGCCTCGAACAGGATGGGGCGGCCGATGGATTCACCGGTCTCGGACTGCTCGGGCGGGATCTCCGCTTTCACAAGGCAACGCTGCGGGCGCGCCTCCGTCGCGGTGCCGAGGAAGGTCGAAGTGATGGTGAACCCGCTGAAGGGCACGGCGGCGAGGTCGGCACAGCTGATCTGAACCGGTGCGGCGTCCTCCTCCGCAACGGCCTCGTCCTGCGCCGAAACGGAGAGCGTGCCGCCCACCAGGGCACACAGAACTGCGATCGAACTGCCGAACGGCGCACCCACGGCCTTGCCCCTTTCCAGCCGGCTTCAGCGCAAAGGTAGGCCGCTGGCGGGGACGGCAACAAGCAAGTGCAGGTTCCGGCCCAACTTTTTCACCCGATTGAGTCCCGCAGGACTCACCGCGCGGCCAGTTGGCGGATATCGGGCGGGTATCCGATGCCCGACGAGTGTCCGATCCCGGTCCGTGACGTCGCCGTGAGGCCCGCAAAGCACGCAGACACTGGAATCTCCCGCCAATTCGGATATGTGGTCCCGAACCCCGAGGACACGCCCGTATGACCGACCTTGCCCATATCCGCAACTTCTCCATCGTGGCGCACATCGACCACGGCAAGTCGACGCTGGCCGACCGGCTGATCCAGCTCACCGGTACGGTGGCGGAGCGCGACATGAAGGACCAGCTGCTCGATTCCATGGACATCGAGCGGGAACGCGGCATCACCATCAAGGCCAACACCGTGCGGATCGAGTATCCGGCGAAGGATGGCCACAAGTACGTGCTGAACCTGATCGACACGCCCGGCCACGTCGACTTCGCCTACGAGGTCAGCCGCTCGATGCAGGCGGTGGAGGGGTCGCTCCTCGTCGTCGACGCCACCCAGGGGGTCGAGGCGCAGACGCTGGCCAACGTCTACACCGCCATCGACGCCAACCACGAGATCGTGCCGGTCCTCAACAAGATCGACCTGCCCGCCGCCGAACCCGAGCGCATCATCGAGCAGATCGAGGACGTGATCGGGATCGAGGCGCACGACGCCTGCATGATCTCCGCCAAGACGGGCGTCGGCATTCCCGACGTGCTCGAGGCGATCGTCACGCGCCTGCCGCCGCCGAAGGAAGGCGACAAGGACGCGCCGCTGAAGGCGATGCTGGTCGATTCCAAGTACGACCCCTACCTCGGCGTCGTGGTCATCGTCCGCATCATCGACGGGGTGATGAAGAAGGGCCAGCGCATCAAGATGATGAAGACCGGCGGGACCTACGAGATCGACAAGATCGGCGTGTACAAGCCCGCCATGGTCGATGTCGAAGAGCTCGGCCCCGGCGAGATCGGCTTCCTCACCGCGTCGATCAAGCAGGTGCGCGACACCCGGGTCGGCGACACGATCACGACCGAGAAGAAGGGCACGGACAAGCCGCTCCCCGGCTTCAAGCCGTCGATCCCGGTTGTGTTCTGCGGCCTCTTCCCCGTCGACACGTCCGAGTTCGAGGACCTGCGCGACGCGATCGAGAAGCTGGCCCTGAACGACGCGTCCTTCTCCTACGAGATGGAGACCTCCGCCGCGCTGGGCTTCGGCTTCCGCTGCGGGTTCCTCGGCCTGCTGCACCTCGAGGTGATCCGCGACCGGATCGAGCGCGAGTACGATATCGAGCTGATCACCACCGCGCCGTCCGTGGTCTACCACGTCTACATGCGCGACGGAGAGATGATCGAGCTGCACAACCCCGCCGACATGCCCGACCCGACGATCATCGAGCATATCGAGGAGCCGCGCATCAAGGCGACCATCATGGTGCCGGACGAGTACCTCGGCGACGTGCTGAAGCTGTGCCAGGACCGGCGCGGCATCCAGCAGGACCTGACCTATGCCGGGACGCGGCCGCTAGTGGTTTATGACCTCCCCCTCAACGAAGTGGTGTTCGACTTCTACGATAGGCTGAAATCGGTAACGAAGGGTTACGCGAGCTTCGATTACCAGATGATCGGGTATCGGCAGGACAACCTCGTGAAGATGCAGATCCTCGTCAACGACGAGCCGGTCGACGCGCTGTCGATGATGGTCCACCGCGACCGGTCAGAGCAGCGCGGCCGCGCGATGTGCGAGAAGCTGAAAGAGCTGATCCCGCGCCACATGTTCAAGATCCCGATCCAGGCGGCCATCGGCGGCAAGGTCATCGCCCGCGAGACGCTCTCGGCGCTCCGCAAGGACGTGACGGCCAAATGCTACGGCGGCGACGCCACCCGGAAGCGCAAGCTGCTCGACAAGCAGAAGGCGGGCAAGAAGAAGATGCGCCAGTTCGGGAAGGTGGAGATCCCGCAGGAGGCCTTCATCAGCGCGTTGAAGATGGACAGCTAGGCTGTCCAGCTTCAATGTGGGGATGAAGGCGGTGGGCGTAGTAAGAGCTTATTTGCTGAACTCCTCGACCCACCTGAGGCCTCGGTCAATGATTAGTAGGGTGCGCACGGTTCGTTGGCTGATAGAAGCTGCTGCCCTTCAAAGCAAACGCTAGCGCCTTCTACGCCAGAGATCCAAGTGCTGAAGTCTAATTCTGTTGTTTCAGCGGATAATGTGGTGCCAGTATAAGTTATTACGGCCTCTAACTCAGAATTCGGATTTGTGGTGAATGTTAACGCGCCCGATGATTGCGGTATAGTGATGGTCGAACCCTCTGGAAATCCAGCTGATGCCATCTCCGGCGAAAGATCAAACACAAGGGCGTCTACTCCTCCTTCTGGGTTAAATTGTGCTACTGCATCGTGGCCCAGTATTTCGTAATTGGGAGACAAAGGCACCAAATTTCCATTAAATATTATCTCTTTGGTAATAAATGGATTAATGATATTTTTGGGGCATACCTCGTCGACTGCAGTAAGACTATCTGTATCGATCTCATCGGTGCTCCCGTCGCAAAACCGAAAGTTATGACCATCTGCGTTGCCTGAAGCTAGGCGAACTCCTAGTCTTTGATCCATCGCTCCAGCCATTCTATAGTGCTGTTCGAAGAGTGGAGCGTCTAAGTCGGTTGGGATTTGATCGCCAATCTCTTGAGAGTGAAGAGGGGAAAAGCATAAGGCAATGGCGCTCGTCAAAGCTCCAGTTGATATACAACGTAGTCGCCTGTTGTTCGATTTGTACGTATTATCCATCTTGCGGAAGATCCCCCTATCCCTAAACTCGCCACATAAATATTACCCAGCTTCCCGGAGCTGAGCCATCGGATTTGGTATTTTTGAAAGTCGTTTCCTATAGTGGTTCGAAGCTCGCTCAAAGAGCTGTCTAACACTGTAACGATCGGTAGATATCGAAAGCCATTCTTTGCTGCAATTAGCCCAAAACGGTCGGCGCTAAATAGGCAAACCAGAAGAACTGTTGATATAAGGGTAATAAGAAATTGGTGTAACCAATCGAATGAGTAAAGTCTGCTTTGAGCTGCCGTGATGGTTAGGAAAATAAACGCAACCAGCATAAAGAATAAATAATATTCAGTAAGTGCAATTCTAATTGCTGTCATTGAGTGGCTTGCAATAGCTTGCAGGCCCAATTCCAAGTCGCTGGGCTCAACCCCGAAATAGCTATAGTAGCCATAAAGATAGCTATATCCAATAACGAAACACGCCGCAGAAGCTAGCGCAATAACGATCGTAGTTGTTTCAAGCTTCATTGTTGATTTCGTTTAAGGCCAATCTCCATATTGATTGTACATAGTTTGTGT